>DATCDK010000109.1:0-4718 GCA_036510735.1 Acidothermaceae bacterium
CACGGCCACCGCGATCACCAGCGATCGCCGTGGCCGAGGCCACCGCGCCGGGTCGTGACCTACAACGTCGCCGATGGCAGTGACCTCTCCTCAGGTCGCTTTGCTGCGATTGTCCCAGCGACTGTATGCGCACCGGATATCCGGCGAGAAGTCGCGACCACAGGCTTCACCGACCAAAGCATTCACTCAGGTAGAGCAGGTCACATCGCCCGATAATGCCGCGTTGACGCACGTTCGGTCGTGCCGAGATCCGGTAGTTGGATCGATCGATACTTGAGTTGAGGCTCGATCGGCATTTGGCAGCAACTGACCTCCGTCAGCGGACCGCCGTCAGGGGCGACAAATTCAAGGAAGCGCGGCTGCACTAGCGGATTGTCACATCACCCGTCTTCGGATCCACTTCTGCGTAGAGACTGCTTGCCCCGGTCGACGCGTCGTACTCAGCGCCCGCGAGGCCTGCCGCGGGAACGGTGACACCCGCGGGACCATACATCACCAGGACGCCAGTAAGGTCGCATACCTTTTTCTGAATCGTCACCGGTATGGCTGACAATTTAACGGTCGCGCCTGGGTGACCACACGCGGCCGCAAAAGCTGACGGAACCGCGCTAGCCGTCGCCACGGACGCTGCGGCGGTTGTAACGGACGCTGTGGCGGTTGGACTGGGCGCTGTCGGGGTCGTCAACTGTCGATTCTCGACGTGCGCGCAGCTCGAGCAGGCAAGAACCACAGCCACCCCAGCTGCAATGGCACGTGGGGTGCTCATGTGGCGCTCTCCTCTCGCACCCTTGGACGCGTGCAGTCGCACCCGGGTTCCAGAGCAACTGTGGTGGCAGCGACCGGCCGTGCTGACACGGCCGGCCTGCCGCCCGCGGCCGGTCGCGTGTCAGTACAGCGCGATCATGCCGTTTAAGTCACCGGTACCGAGAGTTTGGTACTTGGTGGTGCACCCGGAAAGCGCCGAGTTCATTGTTTGGTTCTGGTGCGTTACAGGATCCCCAGGCGTATGGGCGAGGCCGTACGCGTGTCCAGCCTCGTGGGTAACTACGCCCTGAAGGTCAAAACTGTTGCTACAGCCGGCTGGCACCGCACCGGTAAACCAGCTGTCTCCGTGGTTGATCGCGAGGTCCGATTGGACCAATATGCCGCCCGAGGCCACCCAGCAGGTGAGCGCCAGCGGGCCAGGCGAGCCGAGCCAGCTCACGACGTTTTGGCCATCGGCAGCGGCGCACGTGTAGTTCGTAAATACGTTTGCGAACGTTGTTGTGGTACCTAGATAGTGCGGAACCGGCGCTGGGTGCTTGGTTATGCCTGAGCAGTCGGTGAAGTTCGCCGCAAGGTTAGTGAATCCAGCGGAAATCGCGCCCACGGCGGTGCCGCTCACGTTGGACGGCACCGCGGCCGAGTTGTATCGGTAGCTGTATCCTCCGCTCACTCGAAATCCTAAGAGGGCGTCCGCTGTGTCGGAGCACGCAGCCAAAATTATCGCGGGCGAGACGCTGGTCGATGCGGCGCGTCGGACAGTAATTGTGCCGTCCGCGCCATGCGTCACGTTCAATGTTTGAGAACCGGAAACATACAGTGCTTCGGCGCCAGCGGTGAATCCCGCGCCCGGGACTGTGACGCCGATGCCGTTGTCGCGTATCACGCGGCCAATCCAGTTGCAGCCGCTGTCGGGGAACGTCGACGGCAGCCCGCTTGCCTCGTTCGAGGCGTCAATCGCGGCGCATGCCGCTGCTGCCGCAGGGGATGCAGTCGCGGCACCTGCTAGCGCTGATCCTGATGATACGAACGCTGGCACAACGAGCGCCAAGAGGACCGCAGTGGCCCCACGTAGACAATTCATCAACTTCCCCCGTTGCGTCTATACCGTCGTGTTGGCGGTACCGGTGAACATCGCACTTGGATAGAAGATATTCGTCAAGGCTTAGCAATGGATCGGTCTCCAAATTTCAGCCCACCTTGCTTGAAAGCCTTAATTCGACGGAGGGGCCCAAATGTGAGTCCGTGATAGCTGCAGCTGAGAGATCGTCACCCGAGGAGATCGTGGCGAAGTTGCGGAAGGAGAAGCCTTAGGGCCAAAGGTGGGACGATTCCGCAGTGTGCCGGAGTCTCGGCCGTGCGGACCAGACGCCTTGTCGGTGGCGTCGGACGTATTTGTCCCGGCCGTGCTCGCTGGCATCGAGGCGACAGACTCGCGCACCGCGGCAGTGGTGGCTGCGGCGCTCCCGCCGGCCACTGGCGCGAGGATGGGGTCCGACCCCACACCGCTCCTGCCTCATTGAGGTAGGAGCGGCGTCGTGTCAACGCGGCTCGCGCACCCGCGGTTGACAAGCGTCATCGCCTCAACAGCAACGCCTACGGCGAACCTACTCCGACGCCGCATGCCCATAACGACACAGGAGCCAAGCGTCTCGTTGCGTCGATACGATACGCACTCTTCTGCCGCCGTGCGGGTTCACGCGACGCGCTACTTCGGCTCGGGGCGCGACGCGTTCCCGTCATGAGTGCGGATCCGGGATCTTGTCGCACCTAGCGCGGTCGGTAGGCGTCTTTGCGATGGCTGACGAGAAGCACTGTCACGGTGCGTGAGTCGTCGTTGATGCGGTAGACGATTCGGTAGGTGCCGCGTCGCGCACTGTGCCGGTCTTGCAGAGGCGGTGCGAGCGGTTTGCCGACGCGTTGCGGGTTGTCCAGCAGAGGTCCGGTGATGAACTCCAAAACGGCCGCCGCTATTGATTCAAGCAGTTCCTCACTGAGTTGGCGCCGTACGGTTGGGGTTGTTCTGAGGGTGTAGCGAGCTTTGTCATCGGGATCGGTCACGAAGCGCTGCGGCGCCGGTTGGCCACAGCCTCGACGAGTTCCGCCTGGCTCACGACCTCGCCGCGTGCCAGTTCGGCCTCCGAAGCGAGAAGGGCAGCGACCGCGTCGCCGTCGGAGAGGATGGCAATCGTCTCTTCCAGTGACTCAAGATCTTCCACGGATACCAGCACCGCGGATGGCCGGCCGTGCACGGTGACGGTGACCCGTTCGTGCTGGCCGTATACGCGCGAGACGAGTTCGGACAGGTGTGCCTTGACGTCGGCTAGGGGCATCGGTGTGCTCATAGTCAAAAGTATGACCAATACACGTTGGGTTGTCCACTACGGCCGATCCCCACGAACATCCCAATCTGGCGCCCCTCTATGTCAATACCGTGTTGTTCCCGCCTTTTGATGGTGCGCCGGTTCTCGCCGTCGTCAAGCAGACTGCGCTTGACGACGGCTGCGGGCCGGCGCTGTTTTCGGGCGTCGGGAACGGGCCGGAGAACGGTCTGGTCGGCTGCCGCGGGTCGGGGTAGCGTTGCTGGTGGCGGGTCCGGGAAGTGACTTCTCCGAAGCGTCGATGTCGGGGTTGTAGTCGACCGCGCTGGAGTCAAGAGCCGCCCCCGAATGTCCTCCCGGGCCTGCCGCTAACGCAGTCGCGTCGTCCCGCATCTGCCGGTAAACCACGTCGGACAGTCGCCGTTTCAGGCAGCGCATCGCTTCCATGCTGGATTTCCCCGCGGCGACTTTCCGGTCGTAATAGCGGCGGCCTTCGGTGTCGGTGCGTAGTTGCACGACGGCCATGATGTGCAGCACCCGGTTGATCCGCCGGTTCCCGGCCCGCGACAGCCGGTGCCGGTGCTGCTCACCGGATGACGCATCTAGTGGTGCGGTGCCGTTCCAGGACGCGAACCGTCCCTTGTCGGCGAACCGGGCGATGTCACCCACGTCACCGAGCAGCCGGGCGGCGTTCGCGGGCCCGATGCCGTGCAACTCGCGCAGGCTACTGCCGGTGGTGTCGATCAACTGGTGCAGTTCCTTGTCGGCCGTCTTGATCTTCGCGTCCAAGCCGGCCAGGTCAGTGATGAGTTCGGCGGCCAGCCGGCGCCGGGTCTTCCCGGCGATGTCGCGGGGCCGCACTTTTGCCAGCAGTACCTTGGCTTGCGTTGCCGTCAGGTGCGTCTTCGCGCCCCCGGGCAGCAACTCCAGCAGCAGCCGGTGGATCCGGTTGACCACCTGGGTGCGGGCCACCCCGAGCTCGTCGCGGCGATCGATCAGCAACCGCAACGCCACCGTCGCATCGTCTTCGCGGATGGGGCGCAACCCGCCGGTGCGCAGCCCGACCAAGGCGACCGAATGCGCATCGACCGGATCAGTTTTGCGTCCCTGCCCGGTAGAAAACAGCCGAGCCCTCGCGGACAGCTTCGCCGGCACATCGACGACCGGTTCACCGTCGGCGACCAACCGCTGCGCGATATGACGGCCGATCCCGTTGCAACCTTCCACCGCCCAGATCCGATCGCGGTGTTTACGCCCCGCGGCCAGCATCGATCGGTATCCGGCCGCATCGGTGCTGTACCGGCCGGCGTGCAGGATCTTCTCTTTCTCGTTGATGATCTCGATCGTCGCCGAACTCTTATGCGGATCCATTCCGATCACCACATGTGCCACCACTGCCTCCTCGCCTCACATCCCGACAGGACAATCCGGCGAGGAGGGCATGGCTACTTCGAGTCGAACAGGCCCCTCTCGAGCCTCTCCACGCCACGGCGGAAGGCGGGACGCATGCCAGATGAGAGTCACACGACCAAGGTCGTGGACAGCCGCGATGAGAACGACCCCACCAACCACCTCGACCGAGCCTTGCCAGGCACCGGCCGTACGTCAATACAACAAGTAGCCGCGATGACGCAC
>DATCDK010000110.1:0-17192 GCA_036510735.1 Acidothermaceae bacterium
TGGCGGGGGCAGCAGCCGTGAGCTCGGTACGTCGCGAAGGACGCACGAGCCGACTTCCGCACAGATGATGCAGACCGTAGGCGAGCCCGAGCAAGATCAGCAGGTCGCCGATGCTGAACACATTGGCCATCGGCACGCTCGCAGGAACGGGTATGACATCACCAAGCCACGCCAGGTGTGGATGCGCGAGCACGCCGGAGTTGTTGAAGTCACCGGCCACAGGATGGATGCCGGCGGTGGCAAGCGCCGAACGTGAGGCAGGCAACGTACCGCCGTTGACGGCGATGGTCACGGCGTTGAGAGCACCACCGAGAGCGACGATCGGCAGTCCACTGACGCGCCGGTTGAGCCAGACAAACCAGCCGGCCATCACGTAGCTGACCAGGTGCGCGCTCACGAGCACCGCACGCGGCCAGGTCGGCACCACGCTGATCGCAACAACCTGCAAGGCAAGCGCGCCAGCGATCAGCCAAAACGACTTGATGCGCACGTGCGCGAGCGCCCGCAGGTGGCCACCAAAGAGCGGCACTGTCGCCACGAGCAAGCCAGCGAGCAAGGCCATCAGCATTGGCGGGTCTCCCTGATCAGTGCTGTGGCGCAGGGAGGGCGGAGAGGACGCCGAGAGCGACGTCCGACACGGGGGCAAGACGGGCGCGGTACGCGATCGGGGCAACAGCCCGCGGGCTGGAGAGTGACGACGTCATCGCAATCTGGGTCAGCGGCCGCGCGATCACGTAGCCCTGGAGAACATCGCACCCGAGCACCTGGAGTTCATGCCACACATCGACGGTCTCCACGCCCTCGGCGACAACCTGCATTCCGAGGTTGTGTCCGAGCTCAATTGTCGATCGCACAATCGCGTGATTCACCGGATCCGCAAGACCGATCACGAATGCCTTGTCGATCTTCAACTCGTTGAGGGGTAGCCGTCCGAGATACGACAGCGAAGTCGCACCACTCCCGAAGTCGTCGATCGACAGCTGCACACCCATGCGGCGCAAGTCTTCGAGTACTTGGCGCACCCGGCCGCTAGACGCCATGACGCCGTTCTCGGTGACCTCGAGAGTCAGCGCCGCTGCGGGTACGCCGGCTCGGTGCAAAGCGACCCAGACGGACTCAGGAAACTCGCGGTCATTCAGCTGAGCCGGCGCCACGTTGACCGCCACGGTCAGCGTCGGCTCGACTGTTCGCCAACGCCGTAGATCCGCGAGCGCGGTCCCAAGGACAGAGGCGGTCAGGAGCGAGAGCAACCCGGTGTGCTCTGCCAGGTTGATGAAGTCGTCCGGCATGATGAGCCCGCGCTCGGGATGCTGCCAACGGGCCAGTGCCTCGACGCCAATGACGCCGCCCGTCAGTGCCGAAATCTTTGGCTGGTAGTGCACGATGACTTCGCCGTGCTCGATCGCACCGCGCAAATCCCCGAGGAGTTCGAGCCGCTCGACCGTGTTGCGGTCGTCGTCCAGCGAATACAGGCGAACCGCATTGCGCTCTTCTTTTGCGGTGTAGAGAGCAACGTCGGCGCGGCGCAGCAGGGTCGACACGTCGAGCCCGTGCTCGGGTGCCACCGCGACGCCGATGCTCGCTCCGACGTCGATGCGAACGCCGTCCGCCGTCAATGGCGCGGCCAGCGTTCGCAGCGCAATGTGCGCCACGATCAGGACGGCGGTTGGCTCGATGTCCGGCACGAGCACTGCGAACTCGTCGCCACCAAGGCGGCACACCATCGCGTTCGCGCCGAGCGCCGCGGAAAGCCGATCGGCAGCCGCCTCGATCACTTGGTCGCCGATGTGGTGTCCGAGCGTGTCGTTGATCTCTTTGAAGTGGTCGAGGTCGACGATCATCAATGCCGTCGACGAGCCAGTGGCCGATGCTCGGGCCAGCATGGTGCTTGCCGTTCGGTGGAACAACGTCCGGTTCGGCAGACCGGTCAAGGAGTCGTGCAACGACTCTTCCTCGCGCTGAATGGCGAGCTTGGCGCTCTTGTGCACGGCGGCGATCGGCAGCACCAGGAGCGGCAGCGCGAAGGCGGAGAAGTCCACCGCGATGACCAAGACTGGCGCCAACGCAAGCAAGACGCCGGACGTCGACAAGTGGTAGCGCAAGTCCATCGGCATCCGCTGTATCGGGTTCTCACCCAACGACAGGGCGATGACGATCGTGGTGATCACGTGGTTGACGACGAAGAACACGATGGCCGCGGCGAGCGCGCCAAGAACGTCGCGTGGCCGCAGGTCGCGGGTGTCTTCGAAGAAGCCGCGACTGCTAAACGCCGAGTACGCGAGGCGTGAGGCGGTTAGGGTAATGATGTATTGCGCCTGGTTAAAGACGATCCTGCGCAGATCCTTGCGCTGACGAACGTCGTCGAGGAGGGTCGCGATCGATTGCGCACCTAGCGCAATGATGAGTGGCCCGGTCAGCACGAGGGCCAGGCTGAACGAGCTGGAGATGGTGACCTCGTCGACGCTGCCGTCGCCGTGTGAGATCCGGATCGGGCGAAGCTCACCGATGACCAGGACGGACCCCAGCACCAGAACCGGGACCACGGCGATGGTCAAACCGTTTCGGACGGCGTTGAGCGCCGAAAATGCGACGAGGAGGGCAGCAACGATAACCGCGATGCCAATGTAGGTATCGAGTTTGCGGCGAATCGCCATCCGTTGCTGCCCTCCTCTCGTGCTCCGCGCAGACGTGCACCCGTGCATCTGTACTTCCGTGCGCCTAGCGAGCGCAGTGATCTAGCGCCATTTGTGGCCGGCGACCAGGACACCATCGGCGTCGACGACGGGCGTCATGAGTTCTGCCTTCACGACGAAAGCTCCTTCCCGTAAGCGGCTTGGACTGTGTTAGCTGCAACGGCAGCGACTACCACTTCCAGCCAGCACCGACGACAGCAACGAGGGCTACCAGACCGGTAGCGGACCCCAGGACACGACCGAACAAACGTGAACGCGACATATCAACCTCCCCACGGCAAGCCAGGCGCCGCGGCAGTTCCACGGCAGCCACCCTGATGTCAGAGTTGTCGGCAGCGGGGGTTGCTCGACCCATCGCCCACCCGAGGGAACTCTCTGCACCCGTTTGCTCGCGACGGCTGGCCGACCGCCGTCCAACGCAGCGCAGATGCCGACTCAGGGCAAGGTCAAACCCGAATCATTGCCAGCTGCGGCGCCAGCCAAAACGGCGGGAAGTAGGCGGCCGCGTTCGACAGCGGCAGCACCTCGTCGTGCAGATCGATCCCGAAGACCTTCGTGACCATCGAGCGCCTTTGCTGGATCCGGCTCCACGCGTCGGGGTAGCGCGCCGCGATCTCCAGTCGCAACTCGGCGTCCGCCAGCACCACGCCGTCCTCGATCTGGGCTGTGTGATACGCGCTGCCAGTGATCGGGATGATGTCCAACTGCAGCGCGTTGCCGGACGTGAAGACCACGGGTGATGCGGAGCTGACCGGGGACGACGGCCACTCGTCGAGGTGGATGAAGTGGCCTGGGTTGAGGTACACGCCGTAGAACGGATCGCCGATCCGGCTAAACGTCACGTCATACAACTCCCCCGCCGTCAGGCCGATGCGGATCGTCTCGTACCAGGCAGCCGCCGTCGCGTAGTAGGGCTCGGCGAGCTTCTGCACGTAATCGGCGGCGGCGTCCGGGAGCTGGCTGGCCTCTTCGACCAGGAACCCAGCCCGAGCGGTGTTGCCGCCCCAGTACCCAAGTCCGGTGCAGACCGGGTCACCCACTTGCAAAACGCGGTCACCCGCGCTGGCGACTCCATATGCGGCGTTAGGCCCGCTCAACATCGTCGGGTGATAGCTGAAGGGCAGCAGGATGGGCTGCATCAGCTGCGTCGCCTCGAGCTCGGTCATTCCAGCCCGGACGCCGTGCAGCAGCCGCCGCACCGCCTCCGACGCGTGCGTTGCGGCGAACTCGAACGCAGCGATCTGGTCGACATCGTTGTCGATGCGCAGCCCGCCGTCCGGGTTCATCAGCAGGTCGGTTGCGTTCGTGACACTTTCGACGAGCGCCGCGACCTCTTCCACGATGAAGTGCGGGAGCTCGATCCAGCGCTGCGTCTGCGGGCCGGTCCAGAACTTCCAGCCGATCAAGCCCACCCGGCGGACGGCAGGAGCCGCGATCCCGGCGTCACGCAGGACGGCGGACAGTGCCACGTCGCCGGGATCCGGCTGCCCGATCAAGCTGAACTTCGGTAGCCGGACGACGTCGATCTCGAACGGCACCACCCGGGCCCACGCGACGTTCTCGTTGCCGACGACAAGGCGCGGGGTTTGGCCTGGCACCAGGATCAGCAACGACTCCTCCCAGCGCGGGTCGAAGCCCGTGAGGTAGGACATGTTGGCGAAGTGCTCGCGGTCGGCGTAGACGATGACGGCGTCGAGACCGCGCTTCGACATCGCTTGGTAGAGGCCCGCGATCCGGCGCTCATAGGTCGCCGCCGAGATCACCGGCTGCTGCCGGGGAAGTTCGAAGTCAGGCAGCTCGATCTCCGCGAGTGCAACGCCCCATTCGCCGCTCATGGCAATCTCCCTTTGGCGAGGTGGTGCCAGAACGGGCGGGCAGCGAAGTACGAGCCGCCGGTTGCGATCACCGCGATCGCGATGTCGACGCTGATTCGACCCTGCTTTGCCCAGTACACATCTTGCAGGTCGAGGAGTTCGGCGAACTCATCGACGATCAGCGCCAGGATAGGCGTGCGCACCTAACACGGGGTCGACACTGCGCTCCTAAGCGCCGCGCGGCGGCGCCGTGCTGCCGCGGACCACGACCTCGGTGCGGATCGGCGGGATGCGCACCGGTCGGCCGGCAACCTGATCGAGCACCACACTCGCGGCCAACCGACCCTGATCGAACAGTGATTGGGCCACGGTCGTCAGCGGCGGCACGCTCGCGGCGGCCGCGGCGACGTCGTCGAAGCCCACGACCGACAGCTGCCGCGGGACCTCGATACCCGCGCTCGCGGCGGCGTCGAGGGTGCCGAGCGCCAGCACGTCGGTGACGCCGAATACCGCAGTTGGACGCCGATCCGCGAGCATCCGCGCAGCAGCATCTCTGCCAGCCGCTCGGGAGTTTCGTGCCGCGGCAACGACCGACACCGAGCTCGGATCGATCCCGCCGGCATGCAGCGCACGGAGGAACCCAGACACCCGGGCGCGCATCCCGAGTTGGACGCCGGGCACCCGCGCGGGCGCGTCGCGGTGCCCGTCGCCGGAGGTGACCGCAGCGCCAGCATCGCCAGAGGGAAGCGGACCAGCACTGTCGCCGAAGGTGACTCCAGCGGCACTGTCGCCGAAGGTGACGCCAGCGGCACTGTCGCCGAAGGTGACGACACCGAAACTGGTGTGACCGAGGTCGAGCAGGTGCCGCGCGGCTTTGGCTGCTGCGCGGGCGTTGTCGACACAGATCCGTGGCACGCCGGGGATTTTCGGTTGGCCCCAGGAGACCACGGGCAGCCGGCGACCCAGGACGTCGACCACCGCAGGATGCCCCGGCACCAGCGACGTGAGGACGAACCCGTCGACGAGTGCATTGCGCACGTGCGCGTGCTCGGCATTGCCCTCGGTGGGTACCAGCAACAGCGCTTGCCCGGCGTCGGCGAGGCCGCTGGCCAACCCGTGCAAGAACGACACCAGGCCGGGGTCAGCGAATGCGTAGGGCAGCTGCTCGGTCAACAGCACACCGATGGTGGCGGCCCGCCGCGTTCGCAGCGACCGCCCGGCCGGGTCGGGTCCCGCGTATCCGAGCTCTTTCGCGACCGCGAGCACGCGCGCTCGGGTCTCCTCCGACAACTGGTCGGGCCGGTTGTACGCGTTCGACACCGTCATCGCCGATACGCCGGCGGCTTGCGCGACGGTCTCCAGAGTTGGGCGTCCGGGGGTCATCTGGGCGCTCCTTTCTCCGGTGCTGTATCGTTCCACCTGTATCGTTAAAGAACCACCAACGATATGCCGAGGTAACAGGTAGCTGCGGATGATCGCCAGTGATCGCCGTCCCGTTTGAGGAGTATGCACGGTGGGTGCACGGCGATGACCACGCACGAGATCGCGTTCGGTTTTGGCTACCTGGGAGCTGCGCTCGGCGTAGCGATGGTGGTCCCACAGATCGTTCGGATCGTGCGGCATCCGTCGCTCTCGGGGGTATCACCGATTTCGTGGGCGCTCACCGTCCTTGGCTGCCTGCTCTGGTTCACCTACGGGCTACGAAGTGGTGCCCTCCCGCAACTCCCCGGAAACTTGCTGCTCGTCTGTGGCGCCATCGCGGTCGTGCTGCTGGTGAAGTCTCCGACTTCGCGGGCTCGGCGTGCCGTGCTGCTCGCGGTCGGCGGCGGTCTCCTCGAAACGACGGGATGGGTGATCCCGACGCAAGCCGTTGGCTATCTCGCGTTCGCGGTCGGCACCGTCTCTACCTGGCCGCAGCTGTATGACTCGGTCGGCAACTGGCGCGCGCACATCAATTCCGGTGTGTCACTGAGCACCTGGGCACTTCGGATTGCCTCGCAGGTGTGCTGGCTCGCCTATGCGCTGGGCACCTCAGACGCGCCGGTCGCGGTGGGCGCTTGTGTGGCCGGGTTGACCGGTGTCGCGATGGTCGCACTCGAGACCGCGGCCCGGGCGCCCGCATTCGGGTCAGCCCGCGTGCTGACCGAGACGGCCTAGCTCTCTCAAGTGCCGGCCCCGGGTCCGCCTCCGACTCCTCACACATTCAGGTTCAGGGTGCCGTTCTGGCTCCGGCTCCTCACAGATTCACGTTTTTCTGAACGCAGAAGCTGCATCTGTGAGGAGTCGACCTGTATCAGTGAGGGATCGGCGTCTCGCTGACCGCGCCTCTTGAAGCCGTCTACGAGTCGCTCTTGACGTAGTGGTCGTGCGCAGCGCATTCTCCTAATCATGTTAGGTACTCCGATCCGCGATAGGCAGACGGAACGACGTGAGGCGACGCGCGCCGAGATTCTCGACGCGGCCTGGACAATCGCCGCGGACAAGGGCCTGACCGAAGTGACCTTGCGCGATGTCGCGGTGGCAATCGGAATGCAGGCGCCGTCTCTCTACTCCTACTTTCCCTCCAAGCTCGCCATCTACGACGCCATGTTCGGCCAAGCCTGGACGCAGTACAGCGAGGTTTTTGCAGCGGCCGAGCTCACCCTTCCGCGGTCGGCACGCGCGGCCATCAAGAAGGTCGCGAACCTGTTCTTCGACTTTGCGATGGCCAGCCCCGCGCGCTACCAGCTGATGAACGAGCGCGTCATCCCTGGCTTCGTTCCGACTCCCGAGTCGTACGCGCCCGCGGTCGATGTGCTCGAGCGCATGCGTACGCACCTCCACAGGTTTGGGGTGAACGACCCTGGCGACATCGATCTGCTGCTTGCTCTCGTCGGCGGCTTGATCAACGCCCAGCAAGCGAACGAGCCCGGCGGCGACCGGTGGGCACGACTGCTCGACAAGGGAGTCGACATGTTCGCCGACAACCTCGGCTTACCCGGGTCGAGAAGGAGATCGCGATGACCGAAACCGCGCCCACGACACGGGTCTCGGCCCGTCCGCGACTCTCAACGCTCGACCGGTCGACCCTGATGCGACTCGCCGCGACGGAGTACGAGCGATTCGCGAACATGCTGGCGACTCTTTCGGAGCAGGACTGGAATCGGCCCACCGATTGCCCGGGCTGGGACGTGCGCACTATGGCCAGCCACGTGCTCGGCATGGCCGAGATGGCGGCCTCAATGCGGCAAGGAGTTAGCCAGGCCATCCGCGCGAAGAAGCGCGGCGGCGTCTTCATCGATGCGCTTACCGCCGTGCAGGTTGACGCAAGGACAAACATGTCTGCGCAGCAGGTCATTGACCGCGTGCGGCTCGTCGGCCCTCGGGCGGCGCGGGCTCGTCGCCGCATCCCCGGCGTGGTCCGCAACCGCCGGTTGCCTATCCCGCAGCCGGTCGGCGGGCATGACGAGGACTGGACGATCGGCTATCTGACCGACACAATCCTGACGCGCGACACGTGGATGCACCGCATCGACATCAGCCGAGCAACCAATCGGCCGCTCGAGCTAAGCGCCGACCACGATGGTGCGCTGACCGCCGACGTGGCACACGAGTGGGCCGCTCGTCACGGCCAGCCATGCGAACTCCACCTCACCGGAACGGCCGGCGGCAGCTGGAGTTTCGGCATCGGTGGCGCGTCACTCGCCCTCGACGCCATCGACTTCAACCGCACAGTATCGGGACGTGAACAGGGAACGAACCTGCTGCAAACCGCCGTCCCGTTCTGATGCGGTAAAGCACATACGCCGGCTTCAGCTTGACGGCGCGCTCGAAGTCGAACAAGACCAAGACCACTACTCCGAACGTCAGTGCGCCCGCGCAGGTTGCCCAGGGCAACGGGGGCGCGCAGAAGGTCGCCTCGAAGCTGTGATTGGTGCGCCGCGCCCGGCGGCTGATGGGCTAGGGTCGAACATGTGTTCGATTTTCTGGCTGAGCTAAACCCCGAACAACGCGCGGCGGCGACCTTCGAGGCGCCGGTGCCGCTGCGGATTGTGGCCGGGGCCGGCACCGGAAAGACGACGGTGCTGGCCAGCAGGGTGGCCTGGCTGCTGGCTTCTGGCACGCCTCCCGAGCGCGTCCTGCTCCTCACCTTCACCCGCCGGGCAGCCCGGCAGTTGCTCGCCCGCACCGAAACGATGCTCGCGAAGATGCCGACCGCAGGGCGGGCCCGCAGCCCGGGTCGCGTTCAGGGTGGCACCTTCCACTCGGTGGCCCACCGCACGTTGCGCCATCACGCACCCCGGCTCGGCCTGTCCGACGGGTTCTCTGTCCTCGACACCTCCGACGCCACTGACCTGTTCGATCTCGTCCGAGATCAGCATCTGGGCGCCCCCACCGCACGTCGGCGATTACCTCGCAAGGCGCTGTTGCTCGACTTGTACTCGCGAGCCGTGAACACCGGGCAACCGCTGTCCGACGTGATCGCGGTGGTCGCGCCGTGGTGCAGCGAGCTGACCGAATCGATCGCCGCCATGTGCAAGGAGTACGTCGTGCGAAAGCGCGCGCTAGGTCTCGTTGACTTCGACGACTTGCTGCTCTACTGGCGCGCCGCGGCACTCGATCCGATGGTCGGCCCGCAACTCGCCGGTGAGTTCGACCACATCCTGGTCGACGAGTACCAGGACGTGAACGCGTTGCAGGTCGACGTGGTGGCGGCGTTGCGCACCTCCGATCGCCGGCTCACTGTCGTCGGCGACGATGCGCAGGCCATCTACGGGTTTCGCGCCGCCGATCCTGCCCACCTTCTCGACTTCGAGCTGGCCTTTCCCGACGCGACGACGATCACGCTCGAAACGAATTACCGTTCGTCGCCGCAAATCCTGTCAGCAGCCAACGCCGTGGGCGCGCAGGCGCCAGCGGGCTTTAGCGCGATCCTGCGTGCTGCAGAGCCGGAGCGTTCTAACGGCAACCGGCCGCAGCTACTGCGCTGCGCCGACGAAGACGCGCAGAGCAACGCTGTGTGCGATCGCGTGCTCGAGCATCGCGAGGCTGGCCTCCGGCTGCGCGACCAGGCCGTGTTGTTCAGGGCCGCGCACCACTCCGAACATCTCGAACTCGAGCTGAGCCGGCGCGCAATTCCGTATGTGAAGTACGGAGGCTTGCGCTATCTCGAAGCCGCCCACGTCAAGGATCTGCTCGCTGCCTTCAGGCTCGCTGACAACACTCGCGATGAGGTGTCGTGGTTTCGGCTGTTGCAACTCCTCGACGGCGTCGGACCAGCGACGGCGCGTCGCGTCATCGATGCGTTGGCCCTTGTTCAGAACAAGACCGAGGCGGACGCCGATGTGCTGGCGCGGTGGCCGGATGCGTCGGCATTGCTGCCTGCACGGGTACGACTAGCCGCCGACACCGCCGTTTCAGCTCTCGCATCGCATGCTGGTGAGACGGTCGGCGTGCACGCGGAACGCCTGCGGGTCGCGATCGCACCGCTGATCGAAGCCGCGTACCCGGACGCCATATCGCGCCTTGCCGATCTTGATGTGCTCGTGAATGCCGCTGCATCGTGCGCGCGACTGGCCGATGTCGCCGCCGACTACGCGCTCGAGCCGCCGCGGTCGACCGGCGATTTCGCCGGGCCGCCACTGATCGACGAAGACTGGCTGGTCCTGTCGACCGTGCACTCGGCGAAAGGTCTCGAGTGGGATGTCGTGCATCTCCTGCACGCCGCCGACGGCAACTTTCCCTCTGACATGGCGCTCGGAACAGCGCCGTCGGGGGGTGTGAACGGCCTCGAGGAAGAGCGACGACTCTTTTACGTCGCGATGACCCGACCACGCCGCGCCCTGAACGTCTACGTTCCGTTGCGCTACCACCATCACCCGCGCGCACACGACGACGCACACTCGTGGTCGCAGCCCTCACGATTTCTGGCCGGCGACGTCACGCACTACTTCGACGAGCACTGGACCCCGAACCCTGATCTCGTGCTGCCGGCAGCGAACATGACCGCCGTTGTGCCAGCCGCTGACGTCGTGGCCGGGCAACTCGACGCACTGTGGGCCTAGACGAACTGTGGGCCTAGACGAACTGTGGGCCTAGACGAGCTGTGGGCCTAGCCGAACTGTGGGCCTAAGCGTTTACTTCCGTGCTGACCGGGGCGCGGCGTGTGCGCGCCAGCAACGCAACGCCGACCACGATCAGCAGCGTGAGCCCGATACTCACATTTCCTCTGCCCCAGTTAAGTCCGCCGAGCTTGTGCGGGGTGCCCATCCAGTCGGCGAGCGAGGCGCCGAGCGGACGCGTCAGCACGTAAGCGCACCAGAATGCGGCGATCGCATCGAGCCCGGTGAAGCGAAAGGCCAGAGCCGGAACGCTGATGGCAGCGGCGAACAGCAACGCGGACGAGAAGAAGCCGAGGTGGAACGTGTACGCAGTCATGTCCCCTGCTGCTGTGCCCAACGCGAAGGTCGCGAGCACCGTCGCCCAGTAGAACAACTCGCGTCGCGTCGTGTTGATGCTGTGGATCGACAATGTGCCCTCGACCCTGTACCAGGTGATGAACACCGCCGCCAAAACGATGGCGAAGCCGACCGTTGACACCGCATAAGGCACGCCGAATCGAACGTGGATGACGTCGGCGGCCATCGTCCCGAACACGGCGACCATGACGACAGCCAGCCAATAGATCCACACGACGTATTCGCGCAACCGCAACTGCAACGCCAATGCAATGACGAAGGCAACAAAGCCAAATGCCACCGCGATGACTGGGTCAACCTGGTGGACGCTGTAGTCAGAGGTCGCTTCACCCATCGCGGTCGTCAGGACCTTGACCACCCAGAACCCGACGGTCACCTGTGGAACCTTCACACCGATGCGCCGAGTCAACAGCACGCCTCGAACCCCCTGCAGCCAAAGAACTTGACCGTACGGGCCGGCACCTGACGAAATCCTGACGACGCGGCGATGACTGCGAAGTGCAGTGCCTACCCCGCCTACCGCCTAGAGACACCCCTACGCTTGGAACGTTCCGTCCAACCAACAGGGACCACAACTCATGCCAGTTACCATTCACGGTTCGCCCACACACGTCCTGATCGTGCACGTCGTCGTCGTGCTGCTCCCCGTCTCGGTACTGGCGGCGTTGCTACTGGTTGCGGTGTCAGCAGCAAGGCGCGCACACAGCTTGCTAACACTTATCGTGGCGTTCATCGCGTGTGCCGCTGTCCCGTTCGCGTTCCGCAGTGGCTCCGAGCTACGTGCTCGACTGCCACGGACCCCGCTTATTGCGATACACGTCCAACTCGCTCACCAGCTCCTGCCACTTGCTGCCGCATTCGGAGTGGCGCTAGCCGTGTTTGTTGTCGTCGATGCGCTGCGGCGCGCGCACGCGGGGCAGCTCAACGTATTCGAGAGTCGTGTAGTCGACGCCGTACCAGCTTTGAGACGGTACGCCGGAACTCACCGCCTCACTGGCACGCTCCGCACGGCTGCCGTGCTTGTCGTCGTCTTGGCGGTCGCCACGGGTGTGCAGGTCTATCGAGTGGGCGACGCCGGCGCCAAGGCAGCCTGGGCCGGCCGCGTCTCCAACAGCGCGACCCCGCCGTCTCATTAGGCCTGGATTGCCAGGACACCCTCACGTCGCCGCCGGCCGTCGCAGCGCTGCCACCGCTCCCATAAAGTGACCTGGAACAACCCCACACTCGGGCTTGGGGCGCGCTAACAACACGTTGAAACGAGGTCGCTGCCGTGCAAGGTATGGGTGGCACCGTCTCCGGCGGCAACCCGCTCATTCTCGCGGCTTTTGAGTCCGCTTTGCGCCATCAGGCGCTTATCGTGCTCGTCCTGTTGCTCATTGCAGCAACCGCTTGGGTCTGGCCCTATACGGCGCCCAAGCCCAAACTGAGCGTGGCGCCCCCTGGCGCGACGGAAGCCACGACTGAAGCCGCGACGTCCGACCCTCCCGTCCTCGACGCTGCCTCCGAGCTCAGCGAACATCCAGCGCGCAAGTTTCTGCGCATCACCTTCGGCTTGCTCTGGATCTTCGACGGCCTGCTGCAACTCCAGCAGGGAATGCCAGTCGGGTTGCCCACGCAAGTCGTCCAGCCAGCCGCGGCAAGTTCGCCGAACTGGGTTCAGCACCTGGTGAACAACGGCACCTTGATCTGGTTACGACACCCGATCTCGGCCGCGGCATCAGCGGTCTGGATCCAGATTGGCGTCGGCGTCCTGCTACTCGTGGCGCGGCGCGGCCGGCTCTCACAGCTGGCGGGCGCCGGGAGCGTCGCCTGGGGCCTTGTCGTCTGGGTTTTCGGGGAGGCGTTCGGCGGCATCTTCGGCTCAGGCCTCAGCTGGTTGTTCGGCGCCCCTGGCGCAGTGCTGTTCTATGTCGTGGCCGGCGTGCTGATCGCCCTACCTGAACGCGCCTGGGCCGGCCAACGCGTCGGCCGCATACTGCTCGGCGTCCTGGGATTCTTCTTCATCGGTATGGCGATTCTGCAAGCATGGCCCGGACGTGGGTTTTGGCAGGGCCAAAGCAATCCGCACGCGACAGCAGGCTCCCTCACGTCGATGGTGCGGACCATGGCGAAGACCCCGCAACCGCATGCCCTGTCATCGGTCGTCAACTCGTTCGCAACGTTTGACGCGCACCACGGATGGATCGTGAACCTCCTCGTCGTTCTCGCGCTCGCGGGGCTCGGGGTGGCGCTTCTCACGGGTCGCGACCAGGTGACGTTCGTGGCGTTGGTGTGCAGCAGTGTTCTGTGCGTCGCGGTGTGGGTCTTTGTGCAAGACCTTGGCTTCCTCGGCGGGCTTGGCACCGACCCGAACAGCATGATCCCGACGGTCTTGCTCATCGGCACTGGGTATCTAGCGCTTACCCGGCAAGCCTCCCCGGCGACCCTTAGAACCGAGCATGTGACACCGACAAGCGTGCGTACTGCCCTAAGCTCTCCGGCGGCCCTGGGCGTAACCGCGGCCGTCGCGTCGTTCGGCATCGTGTTGGTTGGTGCCGTGCCAATGGCTTTCGCATCGGTCAATACGCACACCGACACGATCGTCACGGAGGCGATCAACGGCCAACCGGAGCCGACGGATACACCGGCTGCGCCCTTCGAGCTGACCGACCAGAACGGTTCACCCGTCAGCCTCACGACACTGAAGGGCCGGACGGTTGCCCTGACCTTTCTCGATCCGGTGTGCACGAGCGATTGCCCGTTGATCGCTCAGCAGTTTCGCCAGGTCGATGAGTCGCTCGGGGCGGCGGCCGCGAAGAACACGGCGTTCGTCGCGGTGGTCGCAAACCCCGCCTACCTCGGCGTGCAGTTCGTGCAGGCCTTCGACTCCCAAGAAAATATGAACATGCCCAATTGGTACTTCCTCACCGGATCACTCGCCCAGCTGACCGCGGTGTGGAATGCCTACGGCATTCAAGTACAGACAATCGGCAGTGGTGGGATGGCCGCGCATAGCGACACCACCTACGTCATCGACGGCAGCGGCCACCTGCGCACAATCCTCGGTGCCGATCCCGGTGATACGGCGACCGACTCCGCATCATTTGCCGCCTTGTTGAACAAAGAAATGCGCGCGGTCGCAGCCGGATGAGATCACCGAAAGGCTCGTACCGGACGCCGCTGAAACCGCCCGGGCCTAGGCGCCGATGCGCCGCCTTCGCAGTCACCGTCGGGATCTTGACCATCTCGACGGCGTGCAGTTCGCCGTCGAGTGATAGTTCCGCGCCGAGTGCAGCGAACTCGTCGATCGGCGTCCCGCTCGCGACGTCCGTCACCACCCCGACTGGCACATGGGCAACGTTTCCGATGGGCCATCTCGACGACCCCACGAATACGTTCTGGGAGATATTCACCCTCCCCGCCGGTCGCCAACAATGGGCCGAGCACACCCCGCCGGACGTCGCCGACAACGGCGGGCTCGTCATTGCCCCGACGAGTACGGGCGCTGTCGTTGGCTTTCGTCCAAGCCAGCTACTCAGCTTCTCCCCGCTGGCGTCGACCAACGACGGCGGCACGACCTACACACCGGGACTGCTGTCCGGTGGCCTGGCCAATGTGCCCAACGCGCTCAGCGTTTCTCCAAGTGGCCGCGCGGCCGCGTTGACTGCTACACAGGTGTTGGCCAGCGCCGCGCTGGTGTCAGCGTGGCAGCCGGTCACCACAGTTGCCGCAATCGGGGCATTGTCAGCTGGCAAGGCATGCGGAGTGCAGCAACTGACCGCCGTGATGACGACCGACACGGACGTCTTCCTCGGCCTTTCATGCTCGTTGCCAGGCGTCGTCGGACTGCTTCAGCGTGCAGGGTCGACGTTCGTATCGGCTGGCGTGCAGTTACCTACCGCGGACGCGAAGGACGTTACCGAGGTGCTGCGCATCGTGCAGTACACACAAGGCGTCGCGGCGCTGATAGGCGTCCACGATGGTTCGACGACGAGTTACATCGCCGCGTGGAAGTCGGCGCCCGGTTCGGCGGCGTGGACACTGTCGGCTCCACAGCCGGTCGACGGTGGGCTGTTGTCCACTGGGGTCACATCGGACGCCGGCTTCTCGGTGCTCACCAAAGCCGCTTCAGGCGCCCTGAGCGCCGCGGTGATTACCGGGCCGGGGAGCAACTGGACCATGCTAGCCAGCCCGCCCGCGGGCACCGCGACGATTTCGGTTGCAGCCGATCGAAGCGATGCCCTGGTTGTCGACTCCGCCACATTCACTGACTACCGGCTGACCGGCCCGCAATGGGTCAAAGTGCAGACCGTTCAAGTGGCGATTCCGTACGGCTCTTCCGGCTAAGCCTTCAGAGCTGGGACGGCGAGCGGGCGCGGCGTCGAACGCTCTGTACCGTCGTCGAGCCATCGCGTGACGGTGTAGAGAATCGATGGGAGGAAGGTGACTTCGCCGCACACCCACAGGATGGCGCCAGCGATCTGCTGGTCGCTCTCCTGGGCGGCCAAGCCGCGGCTGGCGTACCAGGGGTAGAGGTCGTGAGTGAACATGACCATCGTCATCGCGATGATCACCATGGTCGCGTTCGACGCGATCAGCGCGGCGATTCGGCCGATCGGCGCAAGCGCTGGGCGGAACGGGTAGGAACCAAAGATCTGCAGCCACAGGCACACACCGAGGCCGAAGAATGACCCGTGCTCGAGCCAGATGTGCGCGGTTTGGTTCCTTGCGCCGAGATCGAACGGGCCGGGCAGGTGCCAGATCAGCATGTCGACGTTGAACGCGACCACTGGGATGTACGGCTTCGCCGCTAACCGCCGGACCGCCGCGGCTGCATGCCAGCCCGGCCGATCCGCGACAGGTCTGCGGGCACGGGTGTAGCGCAGCAGTTGGCCGTACGCGCGCGCGACCGGGCGCGGCAGACCGCGTAACAACGGCACCCACGGCGCACCTAGCACGATCAGCGGTGGCGCGATGAAGGCCAGCAGGATGTGCTGAACAACATGCGCGGTCAGATAGGTGTCCGACCAGTAGTCGATCGGCGATACAACCGCAAGCAGCAAGACGATGAGGCCACCCCAGAAGATGAACGCTTGCCCGGCCCACGGGCGGGTCGGCCGGCCTGACTTGGCGATCGCGTTGAGGTGCTTGCGCAAGCCACGGCCGTGCACGCCCACGACGACCGCGATCACCAGGATGAACGGGTCGAAGGACCAGTGCGCAAACACGGCGATCGGCCATCCCTTCTAGGTGGTCGTGCGAGAACTGGTTGTAGTGTTCCTGCGGTGACAGACTCTCCCACTCAGGCGGACGCGTCGACTTCGACCGACGCGCATACCGATGTGTCCGCACCGCCGTGGTGGTTGTGGGTTCTGCATCATCGTAAGAGCAGCATCGCAGCCACGGTTGTCATCGTGGTCGGTCTCGCCGCAGTCGTCGACTGGCCCCACCGCGCGACCGCAGCACAGCTGCGGTCCGACTTCGCTACTTACGCCGTCCAGGTCAGAGGTGACCTGCAGTCCTGCAGCGTCGAGGTCGAGGAGGCGCTCAGCGCCTACAACCAGATCACGGCCGGCGTGGTGCGCGACCGTCAGACTGCGCAGGCGATCGCGAGCCAGACCGCCCTCGACTGCACCCCCATGGGAAACAGCCGTATCGACGACCTCGGAACCCTGCAACCGCCGTCGTCCGTGGCGAACTACGGCCTCGGTGCGGCCACGCAGCAACTGTACGTGTGGTGCTTTCCGACCGCCGTCGATGTCGCCCAAGACATCGAGCACCTGATGTCGTCGCCCGGCGACCCCGCGACGCTGGCTGACGTGAAGTCGCAGCTCACGCTGATCAGTACAGCGGGTGCGAGTGCACAAGCGGCGTTCAACCTCGCAGCCGGCCGCCTCGCAACGCCGCCGGTCGACTTCGGTCTCGACCAGGTGCGGGCGAGCGTGCTGGTCGGCTGACAGCTGCTCGGCTGACCGAGCGACGGTCAGTTCCCGCGACGCTGAAAGAAGCCCCACAGCACAGCGGCAAGGAACAGTGAGACCGGGAAGATGTACGTCATGAACTGGCTGGTGTGCATCGCTGCCTCTCAGTTCAGCACGGAGAAGAGGAAGAACAGCACGATAGCGACCACCGCGACGAAGACGACGACCGCTTTCGCGCCAAGAGCCGACCCGGCGAAGGCGACCTGGATGCGATCGTCACGGTTCGGGCCCTCGGGCGATAATACCCACCGCACGCGCAGCGATCGC
>DATCDK010000111.1:0-2720 GCA_036510735.1 Acidothermaceae bacterium
CCGAGTGCGGCGTGTTCTGGGACAGCAAGGCGAGAAGCCTCATGCCTGCATCCTCTCAGCCGCGCGCGGCCTGGACGAGTTCCGTCAGCACCCCGGACAGGTCTTTCGGGTGCGCGAATGCGATCGATGCGCCGAGCGATCCATGGCGTGGCTGCGAGTCGAGCATCCGGACGCCCTGCGCGGCAAGCGTTTCCATCGCGAGCCGGACGTCGTCGACTGCGTATCCGACGTGGTGCAGCCCTTCGCCACGCCTGGCGAGAAACTTGCCCACCGGCGTGTCGGGTCCTAGCGGCTCAAGCAATTGCACGTACGACGCCGCCAGCCCCTCGTCGTCCGGCCCTACAACGTCTAGAACGGAAGGTCCTAACCGCAGCATCGCCTCTCGGACGCCCTGCGAGTCGTTGGACTCGACGGCGACCACCTCCAGGCCGAACGCGGAGCGGTAGCGTTCGATCGCTTCCTCGAGGTTGACGACGGCGATCCCGACGTGGTCGATACGCGACAGCAGCACCGGCGTCCCTTCTCGTCGTGGCAGAAGCGAATAACCTGAACGGTAGAACAGCCAGGTCGAAAACACGGAGGTCGCGCCCATGACGCTCGGTAGCGGTTCGGTAATCGTCGCAGGTGCGCGGACACCGATTGGCAAGCTCCTCGGCGCCTTTACCGACATCTCGGCGGCCCAACTGGGCGGGATCGCGATCCGCGCAGCCCTCGAGCGGGCGGGTGCACAGGGCAGCGACGTCGACTACGTGATCATGGGCCAGGTGCTGCTCGCGGGTGCCGGCCAGATTCCGGCCAGGCAGGCAGCGGTGGCTGGTGGTATTCCGATGACGGTTCCGTCGTTGACCATCAACAAGGTGTGCCTGTCCGGGCTCGACGCGATCGCGCTGGCCGACCAGCTGATCCGGGCTGGCGAGTTCGAGACCGTCGTTGCGGGCGGCATGGAGTCGATGACCAACGCGCCGCACCTGCTGCCGAAGTCGCGCGCCGGGTTCAAGTACGGCACCGTCGACTTGCTCGACTCGGTGGCGTACGACGGTCTGACCGACCCGTTCGAGCACATCGCGATGGGCGAGTCGACCGAGCGCTACAACGCGCATCTCGGCATCAGTCGTGAAGAACAGGACGCGTTCGCGGCCCGGTCGCATCAACGCGCAGCGGTGGCCCGCAAGGACGGGATGTTCGACGACGAGATCGTCGCGGTGCCCGTGCCGCAGCGCCGCGGCGAGCCGGTCATGGTCACCCAAGACGAGGGCATTCGCGAAGACACCACGATTGAGTCGCTCGCGCGGTTGCGGCCGGCGTTCTCACCGGATGGCACGATCACGGCGGGCAGCGCGTCGCAGATCTCCGACGGTGCGTGCGCGGTGCTGGTCACTTCAAGAGAGAATGCCGGACGACGAGGATGGCCGATCCTCGCCGAGATCGGTGCGCACGGGGTAGTCGCCGGACCAGACAACTCCCTGCACTCACAACCGTCGCACGCAATCGCGCGTGCGCTGGCACGCGAACAACTGGCGCCCGCAGAAATCGATCTGTTCGAGATCAACGAGGCGTTCGCGGCGGTGGCGATCCAGTCGATGCGCGAACTCGACATCGACCCGAGCGTGGTCAACGTCAACGGCGGCGCGATCGCGCTCGGTCACCCGATCGGGATGTCGGGTGCGCGTCTCGCGCTGCATCTGATCTACGAACTTCGCCGGCGCGGTGGCGGCATCGGCGCGGCTGGTCTTTGCGGTGGTGGCGGGCAGGGTGACGCGCTGATCCTGCGCGTTGCGAATTCGTAGAACGCAATGACATCGGACGTCGAGGGGCTGGTGCAGGCGGCACGGGCGCACGATCCGCGTGCTCTCGGAAAGCTGCTCTCGATGGTCGAGGACGACGACCCCGCGCTGCCCGCCCTCATGTCGGCACTTCTCGTGGCCGGCGTTCAAACTCCCTACGTCATCGGGCTTACTGGCGCGCCTGGTGTGGGGAAGTCCACCACGACGTCCGCGCTGATTGCGCTGTGGCGTGCACGCGAGCAGCGAGTTGGTGTACTTGCGGTCGATCCGTCATCGCCGTTCACCGGTGGCGCGCTGCTCGGCGATCGCGTGCGCATGCAGACGCACGCGACAGACACGGACGTCTTCATCAGGTCGATGGCATCACGCGGGCAGCTCGGCGGCATGGCGGCCTCGACTCCCCAGGCGGTGCGAGTTCTCGAGTCGACGGGCTTCGAGGTCGTGCTCGTCGAAACCGTCGGGGTGGGCCAGGCCGAGGTCGATATCGCGGCGACGGCCGATACGACGGTCGTGCTGCTTGCCCCCGGCATGGGCGACAGCATTCAGGCGGCCAAGGCCGGGCTGCTCGAGGTCGCCGATCTGCTGGTGGTCAACAAGTGCGACAGAGACGGCGCGGACGCCGCAGTGCGCGAGTTGCACAACATGATCGCGACTGGTGGCGACCGAGAACCAGGGGAGTGGCGGCCGGTGGTTGTTCGCGCAATCGCGACTGCTGCAGGCGGGATCGACGAACTCGTGGAGGCCATCGACAAGCACCGTGCCTGGCTGGAATCCTCAGGTGAAGGCGAGCGTCGGCGAGTGCGCCGGGCGGCGCAAGAAATCAGGTCGATGGCATCACGCGGGCAGCTCGGCGGCATGGCGGCCTCGACTCCCCAGGCGGTGCGAGTTCTCGAGTCGACGGGCTTCGAGGTCGTGCTCGTCGAAACCGTCGGGGTG
>DATCDK010000112.1:0-4604 GCA_036510735.1 Acidothermaceae bacterium
GGGCACCAACCAACTGTTGCGTGAGCCCGATGTCATGTGCGTCACGAGCGTCGCCGACGTGATCGACCTGGTGGGATTGATGGGCTCAGATCTTGCTCCGCAGCTGATGATGCCGGCCGACCCGCGCGACGACCTCGATGAGGTGTCGAGGCGAGTGCTCGAGTCGGTGCCCGTCCGCCGGGCAGTCGGCCCCGCGAGCATCGCCGTGACGGCGGGCATCGCACCCCAGCAAGTCCTCCGATGCCTGGGCGGTCTGGCCGCCCGCGGTTTTGTCGAACGGGTCGACGCCGGGTGGCGGCTGCGGCGCGACGGTTAGCCCGCGGACCGTCTTGCCCCGTACCCCGTCAACTTCGGCGCGTCCGCCCCTTGGTGCTTGACCGCGCGGCTGTGGCCAGCGACCGTGCAGGCATGGGTGCGCAGGTGGGGGTCGACGAACATGCCGCGCTCGCTCTGGACCCCGGGCCACCTGACGCGCCCGATGTTCTTGCCGCTTTCGTGCGGCACCTCCGGCTCGAGCGCGGGCTGTCCGAACACACGATCAGGGCATATACCGCCGACATCGGGAGTTTGCTAGATCATGCGGACCGAATGGGCAGAGCGCGCGTGGGCGATCTCGATATCGGGGTCTTGCGCAGCTGGCTGGCCAAGCTGACCACCAGAGGCTTGGCGCGGACGACGATCGCCAGGCACGCGGCGTCCGCTCGAGTTTTCTCCGCCTTCTGCGCTCGACGCGGCTGGCTGACGCCCGATCCCGGTCTGATCCTGGCCACGCCGAAGGCCCAGCGACTCCTGCCGGGTGTCCTTTCTCAAGCCCAAGCTGTCGCCTTGCTCGAACCCCCGCCCGATGCACCACCTGGCGAGGTCAACTCCGAACAACTGCGCGACGACGCGGTGCTGGAGCTTTTGTACGCCACCGGGATCCGGGTCGGCGAGCTGGTTGGCCTCGACGTTGACGATATCGACCAGGCTCGCCATGTCGTCCGGGTGCTCGGCAAGGGCAACAAGCAGCGGACCGTTCCCCTCGGCGTCCCGGCCGTCAAGGCTGTCGAACGGTGGCAGGTAGCTGGCCGACCGACGCTAGCCACCGCCGACAGCGGGCCGGCCCTCTTCCTGGGCACACGTGGCGGTCGCCTCGATCAGCGTGCCGTTCGCCGAATGGTGCATGCCCGGATCGCGCTGGTTCCGGACGCCCCCGACATCGGCCCGCACGGTCTTCGGCACAGCGCGGCAACCCATCTTCTTGAGGGTGGCGCTGACCTAAGAACCGTTCAGGAGATACTTGGTCACGCTACGCTCGCAACAACACAGGTCTATACGCACGTTTCCGTCGAGCGACTGAGGGCTACTTATGACCGCGCGCACCCCAGAGCCTGAGCGCTCGGGCGTGCTAGCCGCCCCACCTGAGGAAGACCCCGCCGTTGCGAAGCAGAACGCCGAGGCGGCGCTGCGCGAACTGTGGGTGGAGTTCAAGGCGAGCGGCGAGAGCCGGCTCCGCGAGCGGCTGATCCTGCACTATTCACCGCTCGTCAAGTACGTCGCGGGCCGGGTTGGCGTGGGGTTGCCGCCCAACATCGAACAGGCCGACCTCGTCTCTTACGGCATCTTCGGGCTCATCGACGCGATCGAGAAGTTCGACCTCGAGCGGGCCATCAAGTTCGAGACCTACGCGATTAGCCGGATCAAGGGCGCGATCATTGACGAGCTGCGCGCGATCGACTGGATCCCGCGGTCGGTGCGCTACAAGGCCCGCGAGGTCGAGAAGGCTTACGCGGCGCTCGAGGCGAAGCTGCACCGCACCCCGACCGAGTCTGAAGTTGCTGGCGAGCTCGGCATCAGCCTCGACGAGCTGCACACCATCTTCAGCCAGGTCTCCTTCGTCAATGTGATCGCGCTCGATGAGTTGCTGAACGTGGGCGGCGAACGCGGCGACAAGCTCTCACTCGTCGACACCCTCGAAGACACCCGGGCCGAAGACCCGGTCGAGGTCTTTGAGACCGAGGAGACCAAGTACCTGCTGTCGCGCGCGATCAACACGCTGCCCGAGCGCGAGAAAATCGTCGTGACGTTGTATTACTACGAAGGACTCACGCTCGCCGAGATCGGCCAGGTATTGGGCGTCACGGAGAGTCGCATCTGCCAGATGCACACGAAGGCGGTTCTTCAACTGCGCGCCAAGCTCGCGGAACAATCGGCCTAGCCGCTCCAGATCGGCAGCAGTCTGA
Organism: Acidothermaceae bacterium; assembly: GCA_036510735.1. Classification (GTDB taxonomy): domain Bacteria; phylum Actinomycetota; class Actinomycetes; order Acidothermales; family Acidothermaceae; genus PALSA-607. Next base: position 2,223 of record DATCDK010000112.1, read on the forward strand.
CCCTTGGCGCGCGGAGCAGACCCATCGGATCGACGTATACGTCGGACTCCAGCGCGCCCCAATGCAGGCAGCTTCCCGGCGGCCCGCACGCGTCTGCGGCGGGGGACACGTATCCGATGAGTTGCCCGGCCGCGACACGGTCGCCGGAGTGGACGACGGGATCGACCGGCTCGTAGGTGGTGCGCAGGCTTCCGTCGCGTATCGAGATCACCCCTCGACCGGCAAGCAACCCGGCGTAGATCACCAGGCCGGCCGTCGCTGCGGACACCTTCTCGCCTGCATGGGCGGCTAGGTCGACACCACGGTTGCCGGCAGCCCAGGGATGGAGGGGCGGCACGAACGAGCGAAGGACGGCCAGCGGCGCCGGCAACGGGGGATGAAGCTGCGCGCCGGTTCTGGCTGTTTGGGCGGCTGCTGTCACGCCAGAACCGACGCCTAGCAGCGAGGTACCCAGGGCGGCCAGCCAGGAAACGATCCAATTCCTCATGTCTCGACCTTGCTCGACGGCGTTGGCTGCTGGCCTTCGAAGCGACGGTCAGTGGATGCGTACGCGGGCCTGTGGACGGCGTGATTGGTCACGCTCCGCGACGCTCGGTTAGACTGCCCACCGAGGTCAGGCTCGCCTGACTTACATCGCACGTCCTAACTACCGGCCCGGCTCCCTTTACAGGCGCGCAGGGTCGGCCGCCACTCGGTGCCTTCGACCGCAGGTCGAGGTGTCACGGCGACCAGGGCGTCAGGCGTGGCCGCCGACCGGCGTCCGCGAAGAACCGAGGATCGGCGCCCGGCGACATCCGCGACAGCGCGATGTGGGGTGCCAGAAGGAGTGCGCGGCCATGGCCGTCGTCACCATGAAAGAGCTGCTTGCGAGCGGCGTCCATTTCGGGCATCAGACCCGGCGCTGGAATCCGAAGATGAAGCGATTCATCTTCACCGAGCGCAACGGCATCTACATCATTGATCTTCAGCAGTCGCTGACCTACATCGACCGCGCGTACGAGTTCGTCAAGGACACCGTTGCGCACGGCGGCTCGGTGTTGTTCGTCGGCACCAAGAAGCAGGCGCAAGAGGCGGTGGCTGAGCAGGCCACCCGCGTGGGCATGCCCTACGTCAACCAGCGCTGGCTCGGCGGCATGCTGACCAACTTCCAGACCGTCTTCAAGCGTCTTCAGCGGCTCAAGGAACTTGAGATCCTCGAGCAGGGCGGCGCCAGCTACGGGCAGCGCACCAAGAAGGAAGCGCTCGTCCTGCAGCGCGAGAAGGACAAGCTGCTCAAGACTCTCGGTGGCATCCGGGAAATGTCGCGCGTTCCGAGCGCGGTGTGGATCGTCGATACCAAGAAGGAGCACATCGCCGTCGGCGAGGCCCGCAAGCTCGGCATCCCGGTGGTGGCGATCCTCGACACCAACTGTGACCCCGACGAGGTCGACTACAAGATCCCTGGCAACGACGACGCCATCCGCTCGGTTGCGTTGCTCACCAGGGTGGTTGCCGACGCGGTCGCCGAGGGCTTGATGGCTCGCGTCGCGGCTCGGGTGGGCGACGCGAAGCCGGACGTCGACGCTGGCAGCGAGCTCGGTGGCGGCGAGCCCCTCGCCGACTGGGAGCGCGAGCTGCTGGTCCGCAATACCGCAGCTGCCGACGCTGCTGCAGAAGCGGCCGCCGGGGCAGAGGCTCCTGCGACCACCGAGGCGGCGTCCGCGCCGGCAGCGGAGGCACCGGCAGAAGAGGCGCCCGAAGCTGCAACCGAAGCCGCTGTCGCCGATGACGCTGCAGCACCTGCGGCCGACGCCTAAGACAGAACCACCACTAGCGATACACCGACCTGAAGGACGTTAAAGCGATCATGGCGAACTACACCACGGCCGACGTCAAGCGGCTTCGTGAGCTCACCGCCGCCGGCATGATGGACTGCAAGAAGGCACTCGATGAGACTGACGGCGACTTCGACAAGGCCGTCGAGCTGCTGCGCATCAAGGGTGCGAAGGACGTCGGCAAGCGGGCCCAGCGCACGACCCAGAACGGCCTCATCGCTGCCCAGGCGAGCGGCAACTCGGGCGTGCTCATCGAGCTCAAGTGCGAGACGGACTTCGTCGCGAAGGGTGACCGGTTCCAGCAGCTCGGCGCCGCCTTGGTGAAGGCGTTCGTCGACTCCGACGCCACCGACCCGGCGAGTCTGCTCGACGTGGTGGTCGACGGGCGCAAAGTGAGCGAGCTGATCGACGAGAACAGCGCAGCGCTCGGCGAGAAGATCGAGCTCGGCCGGGTGGCGAAGTACACCGGCGGCGGTCACGTCGTGAGCTACCTGCACAAGACGAGTCCCGACCTGCCGCCGCAACTCGGCGTCCTCATTGAGCTCGATAGTGAGCACCCCGAGGTTGG
>DATCDK010000113.1:0-10385 GCA_036510735.1 Acidothermaceae bacterium
CGGGGATCGCCGACGATCCGCGGTTGGTTGCGACTGGCATCGCGGTGATCGGCGTTCGGGTCGTGGCCATCCGTCCAGAGCCGGAAGTGGAGAAGGCACTGCGGACGCCGACACGCGAGCTTGTGCAGCAGGAAGCCGACCGTGCGACCTACGAACGGCGTGCGGTTGCGGTCGAGCGCGAACGGGCGATCAGCGAGAACGAACTTCAGAGTCAGATCGAGCTGGCACGTCGAGAAGAACAGCTCGTCGGCCAGCGCGGCACGAACGCTCGACGCGGAGCCGAGGAGGATGCCGCGGCGAGCCAGATCGCCACTGAAGCGGAGGCGCAGCGTGCGGAGCGACTCGCGGAATCCCGCGCGCACGGCGTCCTGGCAGTCGGGGAGGCCCAAGCCGCGGCCGAGGCGGCCAAGCTTGCTGCTTACCGCGACCTACCTGAGGCGATCCTGTTCGGGCTCGCCCTGAAGGAGCTCGCTGGCCACCTGCCGCAGATCAACAGTCTGGTGCTCACCCCGGATCTTCTCGCTCCAGTCCTGGCACGCCTCGGCGCGGCGAAGTCATGACACTCGCGCCGCGAGCTGTTGTGATCCACCGGGCCACCGAGCTCGACGAACTCCTTGCGCACCACGGCACTCGTGGACAGGCCGCGTTCTTCCTGACCAGCCGGAATCGCAGCATTGACGAAGTTGTGGCTCGGCACGACGCCGCGGACGCCGCGCTGGCTACGGTCAGCGCGGCGATACCGCTCGACTGGCGGCGCGGCACGGTCGAACGGGCCGACCTGGCGCGATTCCTGTTTGCGCCCGACGACGTCATCATCGTCGTCGGGCAAGACGGCCTAGTCGCCAACGTCGCCAAGTACCTCGACGGGCAACCGGTGATCGGAATCAACACCGACACCGTTCGCAACCCTGGGGTGCTCGTCGCACATCAACCCGATGAGGTTGGCGAGCTGCTGCGATCTCGCGATGAGACCGAGGCACGGACGATGGTCGAAGCCATTACCGACGACGGCCAAGAACTGCGCGCGCTCAACGAGATCTACCTCGGCCACCCCAGCCACCAGACAGCCCGATACACAATCACGCCACCCGATGCGCCCGCGGAACCGCAGGCGTCGTCCGGCCTCATTGTTGCCACCGGCACGGGCGCAACAGGTTGGTGCCGCTCGGTGTGGCTCGAGCATCACAGCGCTTTCACACTGCCGCAGCCCACCGAGCCCCGCCTTGCCTGGTTTGTGCGTGAAGCATGGCCGTCGCCGGTTACTGGCACGAACTGCACCGAAGGCGAGCTGACCGACAGCGGGCTCGCCATCACGATTGAGTCCGAGCATCTTGTTCTGTTCGGCGATGGCATCGAAACCGACAACATCGGGCTGACTTCCGGGCAGCGCGTCATCATCAGACGAGCCCAGTCCGTCCTGCGACTCGTGCGGTGAACACGATCACACGCAGGTCGCTGGGCCGAATGCCGCACCGCTGCGTCCCGATCGGACTACCTTTCGCCGTTTCGTAAGAAACGCGCTCGTGCGCGGCTACGATCAGCCCAGTCACCGGCACAGGGTGGTATGGCCCGGACGCGCGTGACGGCGATGACATCAGGGGGATCACGATCGTGCGTTCCACAACAGAACAACGATGGCGACGAGCGGTGGCCGCGGCAGTCACTATTACGGCATGTCTCGGTTGGGTCGTTGCGCCGGTAGCCGCCCACGCGAGTGCCACAACAACGCTGACGATCTCGTCCGTTGCGCGCGATTGCTCCAACCTTGGCAACGCCTTCAGTGTCAACGCGTCCGTGTCCGGCGACGCCCCCAATGCATCACGCCATCTCACCGTGTACTCGCCGAGCCTGAACCGGCCGATTGGCCAGTCGGTTCCGTTCACGACAGACACGAATGGCAACGTGCCGACGATGAACCTGGAGCTTGGCAGTCAGGCCGGCGATCTGCTGCCAAGAACGTCCATCGACGTCGAAGTCTTCATGCTCGATCCGTCCGGGATCACCCAGTCGGACGGCGGTTTCGTAATTCCTGCTTGTGACTCCGGAACGATCGACACCGTGACCTGCCTTGATCACGCAGCCGCTATGGGTACGCCGATATGCATTGGGAGCGACGGCAACGATCCCTCCAAGTACCTCTCGATTTCTGCGAGCGCTTTGGCTGGCGGCACCGGCAACGCCTACACCGTGTCTGCACGGCACGGCTACGAGATCACCAAGTCCGACTACGGCCTCGACAGTATTTCCGGCGATGTTGCGAACGGTGACGGCAGCACACCGCAGGTGCCGACGAGCCTCCTATTTCCTTTAGGCGAAGGCGACTTCAGCGTCAAGTCCAGCACCCTGGCCAATCCGTCTGGTACCTACTACATCTATCGACTCGTGCTGTCGGTAGCGCTTTACCCTGGCGTATCGGTGGAACCCACGGGTCGAGTCGTCACTCGAATCGCCGGACCAGACCGATTCCAAACGGCATCCGCCGGCGCCCAGTGGAACTACGTGCAAGGCGGCGCTGGTGCCGTCGTGTTAGCGCGCGGCGACCAATACGCCGACGCACTCGTTGGAGCTCCATTGGCTGCAGCGAAGAACGCACCGCTGCTGTTGACGTCGGGTTCGACTCTTCCCGCGATCACCTTGATGCAGCTCGAGCGCGTGCTTCCGCCCGGAGGGACGGTGTACCTGCTCGGTGGTGACGCGGCCATCCCGGCGTCCGTTCAAACTCAACTCACCAACGCTGGCTACCAAACGACGCGTTACCAGGGTGCCAACCGCTATGCGACCGCTGTGGCCGTCGCAGACGCACTTGCTGATCCCGCCACCGTCATGTTGACCACGGGCCTCGACTTTCCCGACGGCCTCGCTGCTGGCCCGGCGGCCGCCCACATCGGCGCAGCCGTGCTCCTTACCGACGGCGGTGTGATGCCGCCAGAGACACAGGCGTACCTGACTGCGCATTCGCCAACGACCTACGCCGCGGGTGGGCCCGCCGTTGCTGCCGACCCGAGTGCGACGGCAGTCGAGGGCGCTGACAGATACGCGACGGCGGCAGCTATCGCGGCGAAGTTCTTCAACGCGCCGACTGCTATCGGCATGGCAACGGGTGCGAACTTTCCCGACGCTCTCTCCGGCGGTGCTGCACTCGCCCACCTTGGCCGACCGCTCCTGCTGACCGACCCTGCCGCGCTCCCGAGTGCAACGACTGCGTATCTCGCCTCGACGCCGACGATTCAGGCGGTGACGTTGTTCGGGAGCACCACGGCAATCTCCGCGAATGTCGCGAGCGTCCTCGCGAGCCCGCCGGCACTCTAGTCACGTCTGCTTTCTAGTCGCGTCTGCGGCATTTACGCGGACGATCCTTTTCGGGTATGTATGAACCCGACGAAGATCATGACGAGGAGGTCAGCGACGATGCGAGCCACGGCCGCGACACGCAACCCGATGTCAATGGCAAGACGGGTCGTCGGCGTCGGCGTCGTGAGCGTCGTCGCTGCGTGTCTCGTGACGGTCTTCGCAGCAGGCCCGGCAGTGGCCGCCCCAGCTGGTGGCCCGGTCCCGTCCGGCTTCCAACCCGCGTCGGTCAGCTTCGTGTCCGCCGCCGACGGCTGGGTCCTGGGTTCTGCGCCGTGCTCCAACCCTGTGTGCACGTCGATACTCCGGACGACGGACGGTGGCCGCACGTGGTCCGGAGTACCTGCGCCCACTGAGAAGCTCTCGACTGATGGCCGCGACGGATTGGTCGGGCTGCGGTTCGCCGACGCGAACGACGGCTACGCCTTCGGCGACGCGCTGTGGGTGACCCACGACGGCGGCGCGACGTGGCAGCAGTCGACACTTCCCGGCACCGGTTCGCGCTTCGCCCCGCAGCTGGCTACTTACAACGGCTTCGTGTACGTGCTGATCGCGCCGAACTCTCAGACCCCGACCGCTGGCCAGCTCTATCGGTCACCTGTCGGCAGTGAGACCTGGACTTCCGTGCTGACCGTAACGACAGCGGCGCCTGCGAATCTTGGCCTCGATGTGCATGGGGACGACGTGTGGGTGCTCGCCCCCGGTTCGTCGACCACGCTGTACCACAGCCCGGACGACGGCGCGACGTGGAGTCACTCGACCGCGCCTTGTGCCCGCGATTTCGCGGTCGGCCCGTCCGCGTCGTACACCGCGCTTGCATGCGCCAGCGATCCCGGTGCGGGTAGCGCGACCAAGACCGTCTCTATCTCGACGAACGCCGGCCAGACGTTCACGCAGACAACGGCGAGTCCGCCTCGTGGTGGTGTCTCGCTTGCGTTGGCCGTTGCTCAGCCAGGCAACCTCGTGGTGGCTTCGGCGTCCGGCGCTTCGTTCTTGTACGCCACGTTCGACGGCGGCAGCAGCTGGCAGACGGTGCTGGATTCCACTACGGGTGGCCAGGCTTGGCACGACCTCGGATTCACGACGGCGCAACAAGGCGTCGCCATCGAAGGCGACCCGACGACGCCGCCTTCGCAGCTGTGGATGACGCGCGACGGCGGGCATTTCTGGCAGCCGATCACCTTCGCGACCGGTCCCGCCGTCCGGCTGGCTGGTTCTGACCGCTACGGCACTGCCGTTGCGACTTCGCAAGCCGAGTTCCCATCGGCCGGCGCGGGCGCAGTGGTGCTGGCGCGCGGTGACGCATACGCCGATGCACTCGTGGGTGCTCCGCTGGCTGCAGCCAAGAATGCGCCGCTGCTACTCACGACGGGCACGCAGTTGCCTGCTGTCACGAAGGCCGAACTTCAACGTGTGCTCGCGACCGGCAACACGGTCTACGTGCTCGGTGGGGTTTCGGCCGTTCCTGCGAGTGTGGCGACGCAGCTCACCGGGCTCGGCTACACCGTCGTCCGTTATGGCGGTACGACTCGGTATGCAACGGCAGTCGACGTCGCCGACGCACTTGGTGATCCGAGCAAAGTGCTGCTTGCCACCGGCGAGAACTTCCCCGACGCGCTGGCCGCCGGGCCAGCCGCCGCGAAGGCTGGCGGCGTCGTGTTGCTCACCGCGGGCTCCGCGCTGGCCGCACAGACGAGCAACTACCTGAACGTCCACGCCACCACGGTGTACGCAATCGGCGGACCGGCCGCGACCGCCGATCAGGCCGCGATCGCGCTCGTTGGGTCAGACCGATACGCGACGGCGGCCAAAGTCGCGACGACGTTCTTCAGCTCGCCGACGACCGTCGGTGTCGCCACTGGCGAGAACTTCCCCGATGCGCTGTCGGGTGGCGCGTTCCTCGCGCACCTCGGCGCGCCGCTCCTACTCGCCGACACGAATGCTGTGCCGACGAACACGGCGAGCTACTTGAGTTCGGTGAACAGCAGCGTCGCGGCCGCCGACCTCTTCGGTGGTTCCGCCGTGTTGAGCGCAAGCGTGCAAACCGCGGTTGGCGCCGCGATCAGCTGACCGCCTGGCCGACCGAGCGTTGGTCCTGAACGGTCGCAAGAACGACCGCTGAGGACCCGAACCCCGAGGTGCTCGAAGGGCGAGGTACTTCGGTACCACTATCGGCGAGTTATGATACTTCTAGAGGCTTAGGTATCACAACTGGCGAGCCGGAGAGGCGGAACCAAGTGCGACGCGACGACTTTGCCCCCGGCCAGCGTCGCTACGTGGTCAGAGCAGAGCGTGGTTACCAGGCATTTGTCCCACCTCCGCTGCCGCCGACGCTCGAGCTTGATTTAGACCTCGTTGGCCTGCTGTCCGCAGCCGATCGTGCCCTCGGCTCGTTGGCCGGCGTTGGACGCACACTGCCGAATGCACGGCTCCTCCTGAGTACTGCGCTTCGACGCGAGGCGGTGCTTTCCAGCCGTATCGAGGGAACGCAGGCGTCACTGTCGGAGCTGTTGCTTTTCGAGATGGCGCCGACCAGCGCGTCAGCGAGCATCGCCGACGTCCGCGAGGTGTTGAACTACGTGACGGCTGTGGAGCACGTGCTCGACCCTGGCCGTCGGTTGCCGCTAAGCGTCTCATTGCTTCGGGAGGCGCACGAGATTCTCTTTAGTGGCATCGGCGGCGGCTACGCGACGCCGGGTGAGTTTCGTACGACACAGAACTGGATCGGTGCGGCTGGCTGCACACTTGACGACGCTACTTACGTACCGCCGTCGCCCGAACTGCTGTGGGATTGCCTCGATTCGTTCGAGAAGTATCTGCACGCCCAACAGTCATTGCCCCCGCTTGTCGCGATCGCCTGCGCGCATTACCAATTCGAGACGATCCATCCTTTCGTTGATGGCAACGGCCGCATCGGACGGCTTCTCATCATCTTGTTGATGGTCGAGTGGGGGTTGCTCCCTGCGCCGTTGCTCGATCTCTCCGCGTACATCGAGCCACGTCGCGAAGAGTATTACCGTCGACTCCTTGCAGTCACCACACATGGCGACTGGGCCGGCTGGCTCAGCTTTTTTCTGCGGGCCGTCGAGGTGCAGTCGGAGGAGGCGGGCGCGCGGGCGCTGAAGTTGCAAGAGTTGCGTGCGGACTTTCGATTGCGGATGGCGGCGGCACGATCGTCTGGACTACTTGGCACGCTCACCGATGCGCTCTTCGAGACGCCAGCTATTAGCATCTCACGCGCAGCCACCCTGCTCGGCGTCACACATCGCTCGGCGCGGCTCAACATCGACAAGCTTGTGCAGGCGGGCATTCTCACCGAAGTCGGCGATCGTGCACGCAACAAGCTGTTCCTGGCCCGCGAGGTCCTGGCCGCAGTGGAAGGTACGAGTAGGACACCAGATATCTGAGAGGGTAGGACGCATGCTGATCGGGCGCGCACTGCGATTCGCGATTGTCGGGGCACTATGCGCCGCTGCAGTCGCGCTGCCGTCCACTGCCTCGGCCGACTCGACGCTTCCGCCGTATAACGTGACGCAGCCCATCGGCGTCCCGAATGCATGGGCTGTGGCTGTCGACCCGGAGTCACATCGGGTCTACGTCGCGGGTGCACCCAACCAAACGGTTGTCGTGCTCGACGGACTCACGGACTCAACGCTTGCGACCATCACCGTGCCGTTTACGCCGAGCTCAATGGCTATTGATTCGGCCGCGCATCGTTTGTTCATCCTTGGTGACGATCGCACCTCGTCGAAGGACACCGTCTCGGTATCGATCGTCGATACCACGACGAACGCGATTGTTTCCACCGTTCCTGGTCCGTTTTTGCCGCTGGCCGGAATCGTCGTCGATACGTTCAATCACCGCGTCCTGGCGCTCCCAATGGTGCTCGATGAGATGGGCAGGCTCATCACCCCGTCGGGACCTCCGGTGACTTTCGGCGGAGCCGGAGTCGCGGTCGACCCATCCATCCAACGCTTGTACGTCAGCAACCCGAGTACGGGCGTGGTGACTGTCTACAACAGCACGACTCTCCGGTCGGTCGTAGCGGTGAAGGTCAGTTCGTCCCCTCAGGCGATAGCGATCGACCCGCAGACGCACTCCGTGTACGTATCGGATGACAGTAACGGCGTGGTGTCAGTCATTAACGGAACGACGGACAAGGTCACTGCGACGATCCCGGTGGGCGCGACCCCGACGTCGCTTGCGGTTGACTCCGGCGCCGGCCTTGTCTACGTCAGCGACCCCGACACCTCCTGGTTCCAGACCGTCCCAAGTGCGGTCACCGTGATCGACGCGACTGACAATGCGGTCATCCACTCGATATCCGTTTCGGCTCAAGGTGGCGGCGCGAATGGCATCGCCGTCGACCCGACTACGCACACCGTCTGGGTCGCCGCCGATCAGATGTCCGAACTGCAGCCGGTTCTGTCTCGCCGTGCGGGGGCTGATCGCTTCGGCACCGCGGCCGCGATCTCGGGTGCTGCTTACGACAAACAAGGGGCGGACGCCGTGGTGCTCGCGCGGTCGGACACCTATCCCGATGCGTTGGTTGGTGCTCCGTTCGCAGCGTCGAAGAATGCGCCTCTGCTCTATACCTCGGGTGCTGCGTTGCCCGCGTCAACGGCGGCGGAAGTCACTCGTGTTCTGTCGCCAGGGAAAACGGTGTACTTGCTCGGTGGCGCGAGCGCGATCCCTGCGAGCATCGCTGCGCAGCTAGCGGGTATGGGTTATGTCGTCAGTCGAATCAGTGGAGGGGACCGTTACGCGACTGCGGTGGCGGTCGCCGACGCTATGGGTTCGCCGAGCACTGTCTTTCTTGCTACGGCCGCGAATTACGCCGACGCACTTGCCGCCGGCCCGGCCGCTGCGCATGCGGCCGGCGCGATCCTGCTCACTAACGGCACGGCCATGCCGCCCGCGACAACCGCCTACCTGGCTGCGCATCCCGGGACCACGTACGCAGTTGGAGGTCCGGCAGCAACGGCCGACCAATCGGCGTCCGCCATTTCTGGAGCTGACCGCTACGCGACCGCGACCCTCGTTGCGCAGCAGTTCTTTGCGACGCCGACGACAGTCGGGCTGGCAAGTGGCGTGACATTCGCTGATGCGTTGCCTGCGGCCGGTTACTTGGCCCGCGTCGGCGGACCGTTGCTGCTCACCGATCCCAACGCGTTGCCGTCAACTGCGTCGACCTACCTGACTGCTGCGCAATCGAGCATCACGAAGGCACTCGTATTCGGTGGCTCCAGCGCCGTGTCGACCGCGGCACAGACAGAGTTCAGCGCGTCACTCGGCCAGTAACCCAGCTTGATCGCTGGCATGACCGCCCGACTTACCCGCCGAGGGTGACGTTGATGGCATCTGCGACCGACTGGTTCACGGTGTTAGGCCCACCGATCAGGTAGCCCGTGGTGAGCGTGCCTTTCACGGCTGCCAGATAGGTCGTCACCGAACCCGGCACGCTCGAGGTCGCGACTAAGACAAGCGGTGCCGTGACGTGGCCTAGCAGTGCGCCGGCGGATAAGGCGTCGGCGAAGGACAGTCCCGTTGCCACGCCGACTTCGGTGGGCGCGCTAAAGAACTTCGTCGCAACGTCGATGGCCGTATCGAATCGGTCGGCGCCACGACCCACACAATAAGTGTCAGCGATGTCCCGAGACATAAGTGTCAACGATGTCCCGAGACACCACAGGTCGCAAGAACGACCGCTGAGGACCCGACCCCGACGACCGCGGTGCAGCCCGCATTCCGGACGCCGATACTCGACGCGCCGTCGGTGATCCGCCGCCGATCGTCGCGCCGGCCTCCGGTCGACCCACTAGCTTGCGCAGGAGCAATAGCTTGCGAGACTGCGGCGGGGGATCCGAAGACTGTCCGCGATTGCTGTTCTACTGGGCAGATCGGGCTGTTCCGAGCCACTGAGGGGGCTCGTGATGCGTAACGAGATCGAGATCGTGGATGGTGTAGCGACTGCGGTTGCAACCGCGATGGAAGATCCGGAAGTGATCCTGACGGCGATGTATGAGGCCGTGTTCGCGTATCACGAGACCAAGGATCCCGCGGCCTTGATCGATTTTGCCGAGGCGGCACGTGCCGCGGCGATCGTCCACTCGGCCGCTCAGCACGCCAAAACGCTTGAGAATGCTTCGCCCCCCGCGCTGGGCAAGGGCCGCTCTTTGGACGAGATCTTCGCGGCACAACCGAACTAGACGTCGTGGGTGCGAAGCGCGCCCGGGGTCAGCGGTGGTTTGCTGGGCCGTTACCCGGACGTTACTGGTTTCTGGTCTAATCCTCGGCGTGAACAACCGCTCGGTGGGCAGGTGGCGGGTGGTCGCCTCGCTCGTCGCTGTGACCGCCTTGGTCGCGGCGTGCGGCGGTCATAAGTCCGCTTCGCAACCGCCGTCCACCACTGCCGTTGCAAGCTCAACCGTGGCGACGCCCACTCTGAGCGCTCCAGTAGTGAGTGTTACTCCAAGCACCGGTGCGCCGACGACCGCCGCTCTCAAGACCTACGGCTACGGCGCTAACCCGACGGGCGCCGACTACCAACCGGGCGTCATTGTCGTCGGTGGCGGTCCGGCGTCGATTCGCTCGGCAAGCGGCAACGGACTCGTGTGGACGATCGCCAAGAACGCGCCCGGCGTCGACAAGCTCCAGGTCGGGTCCGTGATGGTGCTGACCAGCATGGCGACGGGGCGGGTCGCGGCGATCCACGATGACGGCGATTCGCGCGTGGTGACACTTGCGCCGGTGAACCTCACCGACGTGATCAAGAACGGCTCGATTGACGTCGACCAAGCGCTGCCGGCCTCTGCCATTAGCTACCGCGTCATCCCGCAGCTGGCTTGGGCACAGCAGACGCCGCAGGCTGGCGATTTGCCGTCGGCCAACATCTCGCCGTCCGGTTACAACCGCACGAAGCCGTTCGCCGCGCAAGCGGCGGCGCTACCGAAAGCAGCACCGGGTGGGAACTCGATTTTCGAGTCGGACTCGAGCCTCGAGTTCAAGGTCGGCGACTGGACGGTGTCGCCGGACGT
>DATCDK010000114.1:0-23754 GCA_036510735.1 Acidothermaceae bacterium
CCCGCCAGAGGTCGTGGCGTTGATCGTCGCGCTCCGCGGGCGCCTGACCAAGGCAGGTCTTGACGCCGGCCCGGACACGATCGGCTGGCACCTGGCCCACGAGCACAAGATGGTCGTGTCACCGGCCACGATCAGCCGGCAAGCTGCACCACATCGGCATCGGTCGAACCCACGCGCGAACCCACATCATCGCACTCATCGCCGACCTCGACATCCGCGTCGTCAACGCCGTCACCGGCAAGCTACTACGCCACCTCACACTCAACCCCGACATCGACTACCAGCCCCAAAACACCAAAAACCCCTGACCCGCAGGCTCGCCCGCAGGTTCAGAGGTTTCCGATGTCTTGAGAGATGACACGGTGCCCCCGGCAGGATTCGAACCTGCGCCCCCGCCTCCGGAGCGCGAAAGCCGGTGCGCAGAACGGTCCGGCGAGCTGCGCTCGAGCGGTGAGAAACCCTTGGTAGCGCTGAAAACTCGAGGAATGACCATCGTGCGCTGTCGATGGCATTGGACGGTCGAATACGGATGTCTTGCGGACTGAGTGCGGACTGATCGAAGATCAACTACTGGCTCGACACAGGCCACGTTAGCGATCTTGGACTTGACCAAACGCCTGTCAAATGGGTCGCCGCATCGGGAAAAGAGAGGACGCGGGCGAACCCGTTCTGCTAGTTCCTCGTCGCCCCTTCTCAGCCCGATTTGGCATTCTGTTCGAGCTGACGTACCGGCGGCGCATGGCCGCTGACCCCCAGAGCCAAGCATGGCTGGACGATGCTGCACTTTTCCGGTGGAACAGGCGCCGTACGACGAAATAGGCAAGACCTGTGGATGGGTGCTCGTCAGCGCCGACCGTCAACTTCTGGGCACCGGCCTAGCCGAAACACCGACCGACATCGCCACCCGACTGAATCTGCCTACCACCTGACACCGGCCATCTGCGCCCCGGAGTGTCGGATCACGGCGACGTCGTGTTGGTGCCGAGAAGTTGATCACCGCCGGGCAACAGATGGGCAACACGACATCCAAAGCCAGCCAACGCTAGTCAACGATGAAACACGATAAAAGCCCTGTGAAATAAAAGATTTTCAACGACAACCAACAACGTTCAATCACTCTGGGCCGGCGGCCGAGCTGTATCAATGGCTGGGCCGCGAATTCCGCCTCGGTCGCGTCATCACCACGATCCGGCATCGCGAGGCATGGCTTCGGCGGCGGCCTAGGTCCGTGTGCGGCTCGAACCTACGGTGTCTGGAGCCGTGCACCACATAGCGAAAGTCAGCCGCTCTTGTCGTCGAAAGGCGCCTCAACCTAGGCGAGGTCAGACCGGCCGTGCCTTGACGCAAACGATTGCGTGGACTTCAATAAAGGCTGCCCGGTGGCTGAATCCAGCCTGATATTCGAGGAGTCCAATGCCGAACGAGATGGCCAGCGGACACGCCCTGCTGCGTCAGGCACGCTGGGGTGCGTTTATCGATGGAGGGTGGGTGGATAACCCGGCAGCGGGGTCGTTCGAGGTTCGCGAGGCCGCAACGGGAGCGGTATTGGCCGAGGTCGTCGAGGGCGATGCTGCCTTGGTCGATAGGGCTGTCGAATCTGCTCGGCGGGCTTTCCCTGCGTGGCGGGACACCTCGCCGCGTGAGCGTGGCCGCATCCTGTACCAGGTCGCCGCGAAGGTCCGCGACCACCTTGACGAGCTGGCCGATATCGAAAGTCGGGAGGTCGGCAAGCCGCGCCGGGATGCCTACCGCTTCGACCTATCGTTCTGCCAGACCGGGCTGGAGTTCTACGGCGGCCTAGCTGAGACTCTGCACGGCGAGATCATTGATCAGGGTGCGATCGACGCCAATGTGTTCCTCGACCCGTATGGCGTGGTCGCGGCGATCTTGCCATTCAACTGGCCGCCGATCCACTTCACAAAGAAGTGTGCGCCGGCCCTTGCCGCGGGGAACACCGTCGTGATCAAGCCAGGAGAGCAGGCCCCACTGACGGTGTTGCGACTGGTTGAGATCGCGAACGAAGTACTGCCGCCCGGCGTGATGAACGCCGTGCCTGGCATCGCCGCCGGCCCCGCACTTTCGGGGCACCCCGGAGTAGAGCGGATCACCTTTACCGGTGCGACATCGACGGGGCAGAAGGTGTTGCAGGCTGCGTCGGCGAACCTCACTTTTGCAACTATGGAACTCGGCGGCAAGAACGCCGTGATGGTCCTCGAGGATGCTGACCTTTCGGCGGCAGTGGACGTCGTCCTCGAGGGCATGTTCTACAACAATGGCGAGGCGTGCACATCGACGGCGCGCATCCTCGTTCACGACTCGATCTGCGACGAGTTCACCGACCTGTTCACGACCGCCACGCTGAAGCTCGTTGTCGGTGACGGCATGGACCCCGCGACCGACATCGGGGCGTTGGTCGATGCCAGGCAACGAGACAACGTGCTGGCCCACATCGAGGGTGCAGTCGGCGAGGGAGCCGTGGTCGTCGCTCAAGGCCTTCTTCCGTCCGACCCGAGACTCGCGGGCGGCTACTGGGTCGCTCCGACCGTCCTCGCCGGTGTGACGTCAAACATGCGGATCGCGCAAGACGAGGTGTTCGGACCAGTCGCCTGCATCATGCGGTTCTCCACAGAGGCCGAAGCCATCGAGATATGTAACGGCACGGTCTACGGCCTGACTGCCGCGATTTGCACAACTGACGTTGAACGCGGCCGACGCATTGCCCGCCAGTTGCAGGTTGGCATGGTCATGATCAATAACTACATGCGACGGGCATTCCTCGGCTCACCATTCGGCGGCGTCAAGGGCAGCGGCTTTGGCCGCGAGAACGCTATCGACTCGCTGCACGAATTCGTGCGCTCTCAAACGGTGCGAGTGCCTTCTGGGAGGTATCCGGTGCCCCCCTGGCCCCCGAGAGACTGAGGCGTCCCTTCAAGGCAGCAGCTCTGATCATCCCTGCGCACCGCGCGCACGGTCCAACGCACCCTGGAGAGACTCCACGTAGGCGCCGCTCGTGTAACTCGCACCGGAAACCGCGTCTACCACCGCACCGTTGCTGGCCAACGCCTCTCTCGCGAGAATCGGACCAGCGAGTGCGCTCAGCTGACGCGAGCGAGCGTCAACATTTGGGAGCACCAGCGCGGTCACGCTGATGAGCCGTCCTTCCCTGACGACGACGCGCACCTGCACGCTGTTGAACAGCGTCCGCTCGACTGGACCGTCCACGGTGACCGCGTCCGCGGGGTTTGTCCCACTCTCTGACGCGGGCAACGGCACGACCTTCGAGTCTTCAGTGCTGGCCTGACGAGTGCTTGCGACCGGCTGGCGCGTCGGACCGACCGCGAGGGCAACCACAGTTAACAGGGGCACTGCGAGAAGTGCTCCGACAGAAATCCGTGCCCCACTCGCCGCACTCAGGTCGTCGATCCCGAAGAACTCCCTATGCAGGCGGCTGCGGGGAACACCTAGCTCCTGGAGGGACTCCACAAGGCTGTCCGCCAGCGCCGGCGGCGCGCACACGTAGGCCTCTCGGTGCGCAACGTCGGGCACGAGGGCTAGCAGCTCGGCAACGCCGAGCTTGTTGCCCGGAGCTTCCCTGGACCCGGCTAGGTACACGACCAATGTGCCCCAGCGCGCGGCCACGGCATCGAGCTCATCAGCAAGAGCAGCCTCCTGCAGTCCCCGACACCGATAGATCAGCGTGGCCTTCACGCCGCTCGCGCTGAAGAACTCGAACAGCGGTCGAATCGCGGTGACGCCGATACCAGCGCAGATCAGCACGACGGCGCGCCGGCCAGCGACGGCAGCCGGCGAGCCGTGGGGGCCCATGAGCAGCACGCGGGTGCCGGGCGGTACCGCCTGCAGCCGAGCGGTGTGCCCACCGCGCGCTTTGACAGTGAATCGCAGCGTGTCTCCGGACGGCAAAGCTGAAACGGAGAACGGATGGGTCTCACTCCATAGCCCTCGCGTCAGAAACCTCAGGCGAAAGAACTGACCTGGCTCTGCACTCGGGGGCTTTCCTTCGCTGCGCACGGCGATGGACACCACGGTTTCACTTTCGGACACAACCGCGACGACCTTCGAGCGTCGTCGCACTGCGTGCAGCAAAGGTCGGCAGATGCGGTAGTACGCGACGAAGAGCCCCACTACCACGTACAAGGCTGTCCACAGGCCGCGTGTTAACGGGTCATGCACGAAGTCGGAGCCGACAAAGAGCTGGTGCGCGATCGAGACCGCGACCGCAACGTAGGTCAGCAGGTGAATGCGGTACCAGGTCTGGTACCCGAGGGCTCGGATCCCTGCGCGCACCGAGAGTGCTCCGACGAGTGCGAGCAGAACGGCTCCGACAAGCGCGAGCCAGACGTACGGGTACTGGCTCACGAGGATCCATGCCTCACGCAGGAGGGAGACGTGGACCAATCCTGAATACCCCAAAGTGATGGCACAGACGTGGACTAGGACCAGTAACAGCGTGGCCCGTCCCCAGCTGGCGTGGAGGCGGACAAGTCGACTCGAGCCGATTCGTCGTTCGAGTGGCTCGATCCGCGCGGTCATCAAGATGAGCAGCAACGAACCGAAGCCCGCGAGTAACCCCGCGAGTCGACCCACAGCCAACGCGACCGTCGTCCCCGTCAAGGCCGCCGAGCCCGTGTGGCGCGCCCAGAGCGCGACCACGCACGCGGCGCCCACGCCCGCGCAGGTTACGAACACGCGTTGTGCAGCAGCTTGTTCGTTGCCGAGCTTTTCGCGGGACCGGACCATGGACAAGGCTTCGTCACCTCCTGCACAACGCCGCCAAACGGCGCTGCGGGCACGGTCTGTTGCAGGCCCTGATGGTCGCAGCCATAATGTCTGCAACCGATTGCAGAGTCAATGATACGGAGGCACGACGATGACCTCCGGCCCGGCGCCCAAACTCACGCTGAACAACGGGGTCCAGATTCCTCAGCTGGGATGCGGCATGTTCAAGGTCGCCGACGCGGAGACTGCGGTGAGCGTTGCCCTTGCAGCTGGATATCGGCTCATCGACGCTGCAGCGTCGTACGGCAATGAGGCAGGAGTCGGTTCGGCGCTTGCAGCCTCCTCCCTCGACCGCTCTGAATTCTTCGTCACGAGCAAGGTGCCCAACTCGGCCCAGGGCCGGAGGTCCGCGCTGCGGGCTTTCGACGAGACGGTGTCGCGGCTCGGTCTCGACTTCGTCGATCTCTACCTCATCCACTGGCCCGTTCCCGCAAAGGACTTGTACGTCGAGACGTGGGAGGCACTCGAGGAGATCTATGCATCGGGTCGTGCCCGCGCGATCGGAGTCAGCAACTTCAGAGCGCAGGATCTCGCCCGTCTGGCGCAACGTACGGGGGTCGTGCCGGCCGTCAACCAGATCGAGCTTCACCCAGGCTTCGTACAGGACGAGCTTCGGGCCCTTCATCGGTCGATGGGGATCACCACCCAGGCATGGAGCCCGCTCGGCAGAGGTTCCGCGTTGCTCGGCCAGCCGGCGGTCACGTCGATCGCGAGGGCTATAGGGCGAACTCCCGCGCAAGTCGTCATCCGGTGGCATGTGGAGGAGAACCACGCGTTGATTCCCAAGTCGACCAACGCGAGTCGACTCGCCGAGAATCTCGATGTGTTCGACTTTGAGTTGTCTGCGGAGGATCACGCCTCCCTGAGCCGCTTAGCGGGTCCGGGCAGGGTAGGGCCTGACCCAGACACATTCGACCTTCACTGAGCATCAAGTAGCGAGCACATATCGCTCGCTACGCTGCCCGAGTGGGAGTCAAAGGCGCCGACGCGACAAGTGGCCCCGCTTTCAACCTCGGGCCCCGCATCCGCGCCGAACGCGTTGCGGCGAACATTTCGCTGCGTGAACTTGCGCGTCGGATCGAGGTTTCGGCCAGCCTGCTCTCCCAGATCGAGCGCGGCCTCGCCCAACCGTCGGTCAGTACCTTGTGGGCGGTCGTTGCGGCGCTCGACTTCTCGCTGGACTCGCTGTTCGATCCGCCGGCCGAGCCCGGCGCGACGCGACGGGAGTCGTCGCCGACCCGGCTGCTCCGAGCCGCCGATCGACCGGTCATCGAGCTCGACGGTCATGTCCGGTGGGAGCGGTTGACGCCGTCCAGCGATCCCGACGTGGTCTTCGCGTTCGTCACATATGAACCGCACCAGCCCTCAGAGGCGGTACCACCTGCTGCTACCCACCGGGGCCGGGAGTACGGCTACCTCGTCAGCGGGCGGCTGCTCATTGAGGCCGACGGCATGGAGTACCGACTTGGTCGAGGGGACTCGATCGTGCTCGATAGCCAGCTCCCGCATCGGTTCCGCGCGATCGGCAAAACCGCTGCTCGCGCGGTGTGGTGGAACCTCGAGTCGCCGCGGTAGCGTGTGCCGCGTGTTTAGTGAAATTGAACGCATCGGAGTCGCCGGCCTCGGCCAGATGGGTGCCGGCATCGCTACCCGGCTGCTCGACGCGGGCTATTCCGTGTCCGGATGGAACCGCACCCGGTCGAAAGCCGAGCCTTTGCTCGAGGCTGGAATGACCTGGGCAGAGTCGCCTCGCGAGTTGGCAGCGAGCGCTGACGCTGTCATCACGATGATGACGAGCACGGACGCCATCCAGGCGGCTGCCGACGGACCTGATGGCATCCTCGCGGGGCTGCGGCCGGGAGCCATCTGGGCCGACGCGAGCACGATCGCGCCTTACACGAGCATGGCGATCGCCAGCACTGTTGCCGCTGCTGGCGCGCGGTTCCTCGACTGCCCGGTGTCTGGTAGCCCCGCGACGCTGGCCGCTGGCGCGCTATCGATCATGGTCGGTGGTGACCGTGAAGCGTTCGACCGGATCGAGCCGATTCTGCGTGCTATCGGCCCGAAGGTGACATACATCGGCCCCAACGGGCACGCGATCCTGACCAAGGTGGCCATCAATCTGGCGCTCGTTGCGTCGGTGACTGCGTTTGCCGAGGGAATCGCCCTGATCGAGAAGGCAGGCGTCGACCGCGTGGCCGCTGTCGACGCGGCTCTGAAGAGCGTCATCGCCTCGCCGGTGATTGGCTATCGCGCGCCCCTCCTCGTCGACGACACGGCGGTCTTTGCCGATGTCGTGTTGCAGCAAAAGGATCTGGTGCTCGCGCAGGATCTCGCCAGACGGCTCGGCATGGCCGTCCCCGTCTGCGCCGCAACCAGCGAGATGCTCAGTGCGGCCCGCAGCTCGCCGAGCGCAAACCGTGACTTCATCATCAGCGTCCATGAGGCTTATCGCAGACTCGGAGGCATGACGTGACCAAGCCCGCCTTCCGCACCACGATCGAGCAGGTACCGCTCGAGCCTGGCCTTCGCGCCGACGAAGGCTGGATCGACATGCAGGTGCAGTTCCTGATCGACAAGCGAGCGGCTGGCACTAATGACCTTGTCGTCGGCAGGACCGTGCTGCCCCCGGGAGCACGCCACGACCGGCACCTGCATCCCAACTGCGACGAGTTTCTGGTGGTCCTCGCCGGCCAAGGCGAGATCTATACGAACACGGGGCGCGAGCCGTCCAAGGCGGGTGATGTGATCTACACGCCGCGCGGCAACTGGCATGGCTTCGACAACACCGGGGATACCGACGTCCTGCTGATCTGGGGCTGGAGTGGGGCGGGCTCCCTCGAGGACGCTGGCTATGCGACACCGAGCCACGACGCCGTCTTTGACGGGTGAGCGCTGACACTGCACGCCTGCTCTCGGGGATGCGGGTACAGCTCGCTCGACGTGACGACGCGGCCCGGGATGGAGTACGGCAGGTCGGTTGGAAGTTGGGCTTTGGATCGCCGTCTGGTTTGGAATTGCTCGGTCTCGACCGGCCGCTGGTGGGATTCCTCCTCGAGAAGGGCCTATTGCCCGACGCCGCTGTCGTGGACGTCGCCAGCTGGACCCACCCCGTGCTCGAGCCGGAGATTGCCGTGCACCTCGGGCAACGGGTCGAACCGGATGCGTCATGGGACGAAGTGCACGCGGCGATTCGCGGATACTCGGCGGCGATCGAGTTGGCCGACGTCGACCGGCCTCCCCGGGACGTGCACGAGGTACTGGCAGGCAACATTTTCCATCGACATTTCATTGTCGGATCGGTTGACACAGAGCTGTTGACGACCCGCGACCTCGCGGTCTCGGCATCGATCGACGGCCGTGAGGTGGCCTCAACTCACGCACCGCAGGAGCTCACCGGTGAAGTGATCGAGATGCTTCGGCTGACAGCCGAAGGATTGGCGACCTACGGCGAGAGTCTCGGAGCTGGCGACGTTGTCCTGACAGGGTCGATGGTGCCCCCGTTGCAGGTCAGTGCTGGGATGCACGTGGTGACCCGGATCGACCGCCTAGGCCCACTCACCGTCACGCTGATCTAGCGTGGCTCCCGTTAGTCCTTCTGGCGTGGCATGCTGCTGGCAATCGATTGCAGGCTAAGGGAGATCAGATGCCACGGATCCCGTACCCGGACCTCGAGACGATTACCGACTCGACGCTCCTGCGCTACCTGGATGACTCGCGGCGGTTCGGCACACCGCGGCTGGAGAGCCAAGCGTTGCGGGCCAGAGTTCCGGCCGTGCTGGAGACCTTCAGCGAGTCGTGGCAGCGGGTGTTTCGCGAGGGCGTTGTCGACCATCGGATCAAAGAGCTGGCGCGCGTGTTTATCGCGCGGAGCCTCGACTGCGGCTACTGCGCTGGTCAGCGGTCGCACCTCGGTGCGGAGCAGGGACTGACAGAACGGCAGTTCGACGAGGTCCTTGAGTTCCGGCGGTCGACGCTACTCACCGAGCGCGAGAAGGCGGCACTTTTGTGGGCTGAGGCCATCGCGTGGGACCCGGGCCTAGCAGACGACTCCGTCTGGGCCGCATTGCATGAGCACTTCAATGACGACCAGCTGGTCGAGCTTGGCTACTTCATCGGCCTGACAATGGGGCAACAGCGCTTCCTGAAGACCGTCGGCGTCCAGCACGGTGACCTGGCGGACGCAGGCACGGCCGGTCTTGCTCCCGATGTCGCCGAACGGCTTGAACAGCAGGCCAACAAGCAGCTGGCAACCTAGGCTTTACGGCCGCCGCGTAGGGCGTCGCCAGAATCGACCGGCAGGCGTACCGCTGCGACCAGCGCGCAAAATACAGCGACGCCGAGCACGCAGAAGGCGAACCGGAAGTTGTTTCCGTGACCGACGATGCCGGTGCCAACCTTGAGGGAGATAACAGCGAGCGCGACGCCGAATGCTTGCGTCAGCTGTTGAATCGTTGAAGCAAGAGTATTCGCCTGGCTCATCGACGCCTGATCGATGTCAGCGAAGGCGATCGTGTTGTACCCGGTATACCCGATCGAACGGAAGACACCGCTCAGGGCGAGGACGCCGATTAGCAGCACCACGTTCGTCGATGGCCGCAGGAGTGCGCAGCCGATCAGTGTGAGCGTGGCGCCGGCAGTCGTCGCGACTAGCACAGTTCGAAACTTTGCAACTCGCAGCAGCGGAGTTGTTGCCGGCTTGATGAGCAAGTTACCTAAGAAGAGGAACAAAAGCGTTGATCCGGCCCGGGCCGGGGACCACCCGAAACCGTCCTGGAACAGCAAGGGGAGCAGAAAAGCGGCGCCGTTGATGCCCACCCGAAAAGCAGTTCCACCCACCGCGGCGGCCCGAAATGTTTTCACCCGCAAGGCGTCGAGTGCAACGAGCGGCGATCGAGCCCGCAGGAGATGGACGATTGCGAACGTGCCAACTCCCACGGTCAGCCCCGCGAGGACGGCCACAGCTAGCCAGGACACCGTCGGTGAGCCTAGGTCAGCGGCAAGCAGGACAAGGCAGCCGAGTGAAATCGCGGTGCTGACAAAGCCGATCCAGTCAAGCGGGCCGGGGTCGCCACGCGCCTGCCGAGGCATGATCCGCAAAGCGACACCAAGCGCGACGATTCCCAGTGGCAGGTTGATCAGGAAGATCCACGGCCACGTTGCGTACGACGTGATGAGCCCACCTACCGCGGGCGCCAGTACCGGAGCCACAAGTGCGGGCCAGGTGAGGTAGGCGACGGCCTTGATGATGTTGGATTTCCCGGTGGCACGCAGGACCACGAATCGTCCGACCGGCACCATCATCGCTCCGCCCGCGCCCTGCGCCACCCGCATGATGCTCAGTTCGGTGAGGTTGGTACTGAAGGAGCAGAGCACCGACGCCACCGTGAAAAGAGCGATGGCGAAGAGAAACGTCTGCCGCGCACCGCGCCGCGCAGCCAACCAGCCACTCACCGGGATGAGCGCGGCGACGGTCGCGAGGTATGCGGTGGCCGTGATGCCGATTTGCGACGACGTCACGCCGAAGGATCGGGCGATGCTCGGTGCGGCCGTAGCGACGATGGTGGCGTCGAGGTTCTCCATGAAGAGCGTGCCGGCTACAAGGAATGCGAGAGGACGCATCGGCCAGTCGTCGGCATCGGCCGTTGTGCGGCGAGCCACCTGATGGGCCTCCGTCATCGCGCCGAGAGGCAGGCGGGCTGAGCTCGAAAGTTGAGTCTCACGCGGGACTAGTTGACGAGCCGCGAGCGGCCGATGCTATTCTAACAGCAATCGTTTGCATGCTGAAGCAGCCCGAGGTCGACGCGGGCCTTCGCGAGGAGAAGGGGGAAGCTAGATGTCGGATTCCTCCCTCTCGGCAGCAGCCGCGGCGATCTTTCGCACCCCGCAGATCCCTGCCCCCGGACACGGTTCGGTCGACTACGAGATGCGCGTCGACATGGAGCGACTGCGTTCCTACCGGCTCGGGCGTGCACGTGCCGCGCTTGAGGCGAGCGACTGCGGCTCGTTTCTCCTCTTCGACTTCTACAACATTCGGTATGTCACGCAGACCTGGATCGGCGGGGCGCTCGGGGACAAGATGACCCGGTACGCGCTGCTCGCCCGTGGCGCCGAACCGGTGCTGTGGGACTTCGGATCCGCCGCAGCTCACCATCGCTTGTACGCGCCATGGTTGAAGCCGGAGAACTGCCGGGCCGGAATGCTTGGTATGCGCGGAGCGATCGCCCCGGACGCCGGCCTGATGCGGTCCGCGATCGCTGAGATCCTCAGCATGCTGACCGCGCAGGGCCTGCACCGTGCACCCGTCGGAGTCGACATCGTCGAGCCGGCCTTCCTGTTCGAGATGCAGCGACAGGGTCTCACCGTTGTCGATGTCCAGCAGAGCCTGCTCGACGCGCGTGTCATCAAGTCGGCAGACGAGATCATGCTGCTGGCGCAGGCGGCTGCCATGGTCGACGGCGTCTACCAGGACATCGCGGACGTGTTGAAGCCCGGTATCCGTGAGAACGAGATCGTTGCTCTCGCCAACAAGCGGCTGTACGACATGGGGTCTGATCAGGTCGAGGCCATCAACGCGGTATCCGGCGAGCGGTGCAATCCCCACCCACACAACTTCTCTGACCGGATCATCCGACCCGGAGACACCTGTTTCTTCGACATCATCCACTCCTACAACGGATATCGGACCTGCTACTACCGGACGCTGAATGTCGGGTCGGCAACCACGTCACAACGCGACGCGTACACAAAGGCGCGGGAGTGGATGGACGCATCCATCGCGATGGTCAAGCCGGGGGTCGGTACCGACGCAATAGCAAGTGTCTGGCCCGCCGCTCAAGAATTCGGGTTCGAGAACGAGATGGCCTCCTTCGGTCTGCAGTTCGGCCACGGACTCGGTCTCGGCTTGCACGAGCGACCCATCATCAGCCGGCTGAACTCCTTCGACAATCCGGTGGAGCTTGAGGTCGGCATGGTGTTCGCCCTCGAGACCTACTGCCCCGCTACCGACGGATTCTCTGCGGCCCGTATCGAGGAAGAGATCGTCGTCGCACCGGACGGTCCTCGAGTCCTGACCCGATTCCCAGCTCAGGAGTTGTTCGTTGCCAATGCCTACTGACCTCGCCGCGCAGGCGGTTGTCGACGTCCCGACCATGCTCCTCATCGGCGGCAAGTGGCGTCCTGCATCGGACGGCGCGACCTTCCCGGTGGTCGACCCTGCGACCGGTGACGTACTGGCCCAGGTGAGTTCGGCGTCTGAGGCTGACGCACTGGATGCCCTAGCCGCGGCTCACGAGGCGTTCCCGGTCTGGCGTGCTACCCCGCCGCGGGTGCGGGGTGAGGTGCTTCGCAACGCATGGCGGTTGATGACTGAAAGGGCCGAGGAGTTAGCCCGGCTCGTCGTTGCGGAGAACGGGAAGGCGCTCGTCGACGCGAGGTCGGAGATCGCCTATGCGGCTGAATTCTTTCGTTGGTACGCCGAGGAAGCGGTCCGTGCCGACGGCAGCGTGCAGACTGCACCCAGCGGCACCAATCGGATCTTGGTGCTCCGCGAGCCGATCGGCGTGTCGCTGCTCATCACACCGTGGAACTTCCCGGCTGCCATGGCGACTCGCAAGATCGGGCCGGCCCTGGCTGCTGGCTGCACGACGATCCTGAAGCCCGCATCGGACACCCCGTTGACCGCCCTAGCTCTGTGCGACCTACTCCTCGAGGCAGGTGTGCCGGACGGCGTTGTCAATGTGCTGCCCTCGCGCCGCTCGTCCGCCGTCGCGAACACCCTGCTGGCCGACGACCGGCTGCGCAAGCTGTCCTTCACCGGATCCACCGAGGTTGGCCGCACGTTGCTCGCGGCCGCTGCGCACACCGTTGTCAGCTGCTCAATGGAGCTCGGCGGCAACGCCCCGTTCCTCGTGCTGGCGGACGCCGACCTCGACGCGGCGGTCGACGGGGCAATGATCGCCAAGATGCGCAACGGCGGCGAGGCGTGCACCGCCGCGAATCGCTTCTATGTGGCCTCCAGCATCGCCGAGGAGTTCTCCCGCCGTCTCGGTGGGCGAATGGCCGCTCTGCAGATGGGGCCCGGCCTCGAGCAGGGCTGTGGCCTGGGACCACTGATCAATGCCGAGGCGCGCGACAAGGTCGACGAACTCGTCCGCGGAGCCATCGCTGATGGAGCACGAGCCCTCACCGGGGGAGCGAGCGCCGCGGGCGCCGGATACTTCTACCCGCCGACCGTCCTCGTGGACGTGCCACCGACGTCCAGCATCCTCGGCCAGGAGATCTTCGGCCCAGTGGCGCCCGTCGTCGCATGCGATTCCGTCGAGGAGATGATCGAGCTCGCGAATGCGACCGAGTACGGGCTCGTGTCCTACGTGTACACAAAGGACTTGGCGCTCGGGCTACGCGTATCCGAGGCGCTGGAGACCGGCATGGTCGGGCTGAATCGTCCCGTCGTCTCCGACCCGGCGGCGCCGTTCGGCGGGGTGAAGCAGTCGGGCCTCGGCCGCGAGGGTGGCCACGACGGCTTGCTCGAGTTCACCGAGAGCAAGTACATCGCCGTCCAGTGGTAGTGGTGACCCCTTAGCTGGCTCCGTGTAGCCCGTCGTCCACCGCGACATCCTCTGAGACGAGTTCGATCCCCGACAACAGTGCCTGCAGCAGCAGCAGCACCCCGAAGTCCTCGGCTGCATGGCCCCGCGCGATTGTCGCCTGAACCGGCTCTCGCGCAGCAGCCACAACTGGCATCGGTACACCGAGCGTGTTCGCCAGGGCGAGCCCGAGATCGAGATCCTTGCGCAGCAGCACCGGCGTAAACGTCGGCGTGAAGTCCAGGTTCACGAAGGCAGGCGTCTTGTACCGGGTGAACATCGAACCCATGACGCTGTTGTTCATAAACTCAAGGAAGGCAGCACGCGACACGCCGCCCTTCTCGGCGAGCACGGTGATCTCCGCTAGGTTCTGCGCGACTACCCCGAGCATCAGGTTGTGGCAGATCTTGACCAGCCGGGCTTTTTCGCCCTCTCCGACGTAGGTCACATGGCGCCCGAGCCGATCGAGCAGAGGGAACAGCTCGTCGTACGCGGCGCGAGGGCCTGAGCAGACAAGGCTGAGCAGTCCCGCCTTCACCACCTTGCCGTTGCCGCTCACGGGGGCCGCGAGGAAAGTGACGCCGCCGGCCGAGGTCATTTCCCGGACGCGCGCGGACGCCTCGATTGAGATAGTCGAGCAATCCACCAGAAAACGGGGAACTTGCTCGCCCGACAGCAGTTGCCGCACGACCTCTTCGAGGTCGGAGGAACTCGACACCATGGTGAACACCACGTCGCGGTCAGCCAGGTCGGCGATTTCGCCTGCCACCTTCGTGCCGTGGCCCAGCGCCTCGGCCTTTGCGCGGGTTCGGTTCCATACCGTGACGTCGACTTCGGCGTCAGCCAATCTTGAGGCGAGCGGTCCTCCCATTCGGCCGACTCCGATCCAGCCGACCGTCAACACCGGCGTGGGTGAGCTCATGTGATTGGTCCCTCGTTCGTCGGGGGTAAGGCAGGCTCGTGCGGCAACACGACGACTATTTCTGCAATCGTTTGTAGCGTATCCTCATCGCCAGGTCACGGGCTGTCAACTCCCGGGTAGACGCCAAGGAGGGTTCATGGTCGACGTCGTTCGTCTGGGGGTCTTCAGCCCTTCTGCAGTTGTCGCGGTTGGCGCAGAGGCAGGCTTTTTTGAGTCTGCGGGGATCGCGCTGGAGACCAGCGCTGTACGCAGCTCGGTTTCGGCGTTCAGCGACCTCGCAAGCGGAGCGCTCGACTTGCTCGTCACCAGTCCGGACAACGTCCTCGCCTACAGGCTGAACGGATCGAATGCGCTCGGTAGCTGCATCGACGCACAGATTCTGTTTGGGATCGACAGGGGACTCGGCCTCTCTTTGATGGCCGCACAAGCCGGCAGCGACGGATGTTGGGGTGCGGATGGTCGCCAACTGCTCGGCGTCGACGCGCCCGCCACCGGCTTCGCTTACGCCGCTTATGCCGTGCTGGACCGTCTCGGATTGGACAAGCAGGGGCTCGACATCGTTGAGCTCGGAGCCACCCCAGTGCGCCGCGACGCTCTGATGGCAGGCGTCTGTTCGTTGACGATGCTCAACGCAGGCCACGATCTGGTCGCCGAAAATGCGGGGTGCGGGCGCGTTGCCCGAGCGGTCGCGACCGTCGGTCCGTACCTGGGCAGTGCCCTGGTGGGTCTCCAGTCGTGGGTGTCCCGACACAACAGACTCCTGGAGCGCTTCACCGAGGCGTGGCTGGCGTCTACGCGGATGGTTGTTGATCCGGCGTCGGTGGCTTCGGTCACGGCGCGAATTGAACGCTTGCTGGCCTGCGACGAGGCGACCGCGAGTCGCGCGGTGGAGACGCTAGTGAGCCGTACCGAAGGTCTTGTTGTTGACGGCCGGATCGACGAGGCCGAGCTGCAGACAGTGATCGAGCTTCGAGCGGCTTACGGCGGGTTTGACGGCGGAGCTGTACCCAGGGCGGCAGCGGCTGTTGAGACCGGACTGGTCCGCGAGCGTCGCGGCTGATCCGAGCGCGCTGATTAGAGCGCGCTGATTCGTGCGCGCAACGCGAATCAGTTTCGCAACTGCTCGCTCATCCAGTCGCCGGCCATCGGCTGGTAGAGGTACGGGTAGTTGTTGCAGACGTGGTTGCCGTCCTCGATCATCACCAGCGTCGCATTGGGTGCCTCGCGTGCGACGCGCTCGGCCTGCTCGTACGGGACCAGCCTGTCCTTGCGACCGAAAATCACCAACATCGGTTGGGTCAGCT
Organism: Acidothermaceae bacterium; assembly: GCA_036510735.1. Classification (GTDB taxonomy): domain Bacteria; phylum Actinomycetota; class Actinomycetes; order Acidothermales; family Acidothermaceae; genus PALSA-607. The sequence continues at coordinate 15,612 of DATCDK010000114.1, forward strand.
GAGGCAACACACCCTCGAGGGTCATCTTCAGTGCGACCTCGCGGGCTTTCTCTGGGGTTTTCGAGTGCGAGTACTGCATAAAGGCGTCGCGGCTGATCGCTGGTCGGGTGTCGAAGCGGCTCCCGGACTCGTACGGACCGCCAACGGTGACCGCAGCCTTGATCCGGTGGTCGAAGGCAGCCGAGCGGGCTGCGTAATACCCGCCCATGCTGACCCCAGCGACCCCTAGACGCGAAATGTCAATGTCATCGCGACCGGAGAGCATGTCGATCGCCGCAGAGGTCGCGACCTCGTAGTCGGGCCGAAGTGGCAGCCGGTATCCGGACTCTCCCTGGCCGGGACCGTCAAATGAGAAGGTCGCCATGCCTCGGCGCAGGAAGACATCTTCCCATCGGTGGAACTCCTCTTTGGCCGAATCCAGACCCGGCAACAAGAGGACAAGACCAGGCCGGGCGGTCGAGTCTGCAGTGCCGCTGTCCGCCAGGCTTGTCGGGCGGCGCAGATTGCCCACGAGAGTTTCGCCGTCGAGCTGGCACTCGAGCCGCTCAGCCGTGGGATCGAGGAACTGAAGGGCTCGCCGTCGCGCGGCAACCGCCTGCATAGTCGCCTGGTGGTGCCGTTCCATGTCCAGGACCCAGACGAATTTTGAGAAGTGATAGCTGAGCGTCGCTCGTTGCCACGCTTCACCGGCGGTCAGCCAGTGCCCTGCTGCCTCTGCCTGGTTTGCCAGCGCAGCGTGCTCGTCGCCGTTGGCGCACCATCCGTCGAGCCAGTCGGCCCAGGTGTCTAAGGCGGCGGTCACGCGCCGGAAGTCGTTCGGGTCCACCCCTTGCGTGGTGAAGCGTGGTGCCCAGTGACTGATTGCGCTTTCAATCGCCTCGTCCGACATCGACGTCCTTCGCTCTAGAGGTGGTCGGCGAGCCAGTCCGCCATCATCGAGCGAGATTCGTACGGGCGGTTGGTGATGCCGTGGTTCCCGTCGTCGTAGATGACGAGCTCTGCTCCCGGTGCCTCGCGGGCGAGACGCTCGGCGTGGTGCGGCGGAAGGAGCCGGTCACGTCCTCCACTCACGACGAGGAACGGTTTGACGATCTGGTTGGCGAGCCCGTCCATGGTGAGCATCCCGGCTGCGCGGCGGGCATCCTCGGGTGACGAGGCGCCGACGCGGTGCTGGAACGTGTCGCGAGTGAGCTGCGGCAAAGTGTCCCAGTCAAGGTCGAACTGGTACGCGCCACACAGCGAGACGCACGCCTTCAGCCGCTGTTCGGAGGCTGCGGCTCGGGCGGCGTAGTAGCCGCCAAGGCTCACCCCAAAGAAGCCGATGCGGTCGACGTCGATGTCACTACGCTCGGCCAACCAGTCGAACGCGGCCGTAGCGACCTTCTCGTACGCCGGCTCGATGGGCAGGTCGTACTCGGCCTCCCCCTGCCCCGGACCGTCGATTGCCAATGTGGCCATGCCTCGATCGAGGAGCAGCTCCGCGGTCGGTTGGAGCTCCTCCTTCACGGAGTCGAGCCCTGGCGCCATGATGACCGCCGGGTAGGGCCCGGGGCCGGCAGGCAACCGCAAATAGCCAGCTAACAGGTGCCCGTCGTAGGGAATCTCGACGCGTTCAGCCGGCGGTGACAACGAGGCGGCGGCCTTGGCGAAGCAGGCGACGGTACGTTCGTGGGCGACCCGCTGCTGCACGAGATCGTCGGTAAAGACGAACTTTCCCCAGTGGAACGCGAGCCCCGCGCGTCGCCACGCACCCGCGGCCGTTAGCCACTGACCACGGCTTTCCGCCTGGCTAGCGAGCTCTGCGTGACGCTCACCAGTTCGGCTCCACTCCGCGCACCACTGATCCCACCGCTGGATCCGCGCCAACGTCGAGACGAAGTCGGCGTAGTCGGTTCCGTTGGCAATGAATCGCGGCGCCCAGTGATCGGTGGCGCTTGCCACTCGCTCGTCCGGAACCATGCTGGGCTGGATGGCTGTGGCAGACATGGCGCCTCACTGCAATCGGTTGTATTTCGGGTGGGTCTCAGGATGCGGCTGCGGACTTTCGGTGTCAACGGTCCTTACGGTGAGCCTTGCCACATCTGCGCTAACCTTGGGCACTTCACAGCTACGGATGCGGGTGCAGAGTGGCAACGCGGAAGAGGACGACCGGCACCGCACCGGTTGTTGCCGTCGCGGCGTCCACCGGCACGGCCACCAAGTCGACCCGCGCGCGCGCCGTTACGACAGCCGTTCCCGTCCGCCGGCCGCCGGCCCGGCTTAAGGATGTGGCTGAGGCGGCTGGTGTGCACCCGTCGACCGCCTCCCGTGCGCTCAACGAGGAAACCGCCACCCTGGTCCAGCGCGAGACCACCGAGCGGATCCGTCGGGTTGCCACCGAACTTGGCTATCGGGTCAACGGGATGGCGCGCGCGTTGAAGACCCGCCGATCCATGGCTATCGGCATGGTGGTGCCCGACATCACGAACCCGTTCTTCCCGCCCGCGGTTCGGGGTGCCGAGGAGACGCTCGCGAAGGCCGGATTCTCGCTGCTGTTGTCGAGTAGCAACAACAACTCCGACCGCGCGCAAAGCCAGCTGGACGCGATGATCGATGCGCAAGTCGACGGCTTGTTGCTCGCGATGATCAAGCGGCGTGATCCGATTATGGATCGCCTCCGTGAGCGACGAGTACCCGCAGTGTTGTTCAACCGCACGGTGGACGAAGAGGATTTCTCGTCGGTTGTTCCTGACGATGCCAAAGGATCGCGGCTGGCAGTGGCGCACCTCAACGAGCTGGGGCACAAGCATCTCGGACTCGTAGTCGGCCCGCTGTACACGTCGAACGGAGATCGACGACTTCGCGCGTTCACCCAGTCCGCGCGGCGGTTCGGTCTGCGTACCACTGTTGTCGAAGCCGCCGCGTTCGACGAGGTATCCGGTTGCCACGCTGCCCGGCAACTGTTGCGCGACAATCCGGATGTCACTGGTGTGGTTGCCGGAAACGACCTTCTGGCACTGGGCGTTATTGATGCGGCGACCGAGCAGGGCCTTCGTTGTCCGCGCGATCTGTCTGTTGTCGGCTTCAACGACATGCCGCTCGCTGGCCGGCTGCAGCCCCCGCTGACGACGATCTCGATCCCCGAGAGCGACCTGGGCCGACTCGCCGCGGAATGCCTGATCAGCCTGATCGAAGATCCCAACCAGCCGCCGACCCATCTGCTGGTTCCGGTCAGCCTGGTCGTGCGTGGCTCCACCGCGCCGCCTCGCAGTTCGACGCGCAAATCACGCTGACATCCTGAACATCCTTGACAATGCCGACGCACAACGCAGTATGGTGCAATCGATTGCACCATGAAGGGACGAAGTGAGCGCACAGTTGAAGCCCGACGCTGCCGCGGTCGAAGCACTGCCGATCACGACGTCCGACGATCCCGGGCCCGCATCGCATGGCGGTGCGCTCCTCACCGCGTTGCTGATCGAGCACGGGGTTACCCACGTCTTCGGACTGCCGGGCGGCCAGACGCTTGCGCTGTACGACGGGATCGCATCTCGCAGCGACACCATTGAGCACGTGCTTGTACGTGACGAGCGCAGCGCCGCATATGCAGCGGACGCGTACGCGCGGGTCACGGGTCGGGTCGGGGTCTGTGACGCGACGGTCGGGCCCGGTGCGGCGAAGCTCCCCTCGGGTTTGGCGGAGGCACTCGGGTCGTCGATCCCGGTAGTGGCGTTGGTGAGCGACCTGCCGGTCAGGCTCGCGATCCACGCCTACCGCAGCGCCGCGTCGCAGGCGCTTGACCAGGCTGCGCTGCTGGCACCGGTGACTAAGTGGCACGCGACAGTGCCGAGCCTGGCGACTATGCCGGCGCTCGTGCGTCAGGCATTCCGCGAAGCTACGACTGGCCGCCCCGGACCGGTGGCGCTCTTCTTGCCACAAGACGTACTTGACGCTCAGTTGCCTTCCGAGCTTGTGGGGTTGTTGCGGCCCGACCATGAGCAGCCACCGGGATCAGCGCCCCAGCGATTTGGAGCAGTCACGCCCTTCAGAATCATGCCTGCGGTGCCTGACGTGGAGGCTGTCGCTCGCGCCCTGAGCGGCGCCGAGCGCCCGCTGATCCTCGCTGGCGGCGGTGTGCTGTCATCGGGCGCCGAGCAGGTATTGCAGGAGTGCGCGGAGATGCTCGGAGCCGCGGTCGCGACCACGTTGACCGGCAAGGGTGCGATCGCCGAGACGCACCCGCTGGCGGTTGGAGTACACGGCGTGATGGGCGCCGAGTCGGCGACTGCCGCAATGGACGACGCCGACGTCGTGCTGTTGGTGGGCGCGAAGTCCAGCGGTGGCGCGACTTTCAGCTGGACGAAGCCGCGCGCGGACCAGATCGTCGTGCAGATCGACATCGACCCACTCGAACTCGGGCGTGCTTTCCCGCTGGCGGCGGCGATGCTCGCTGATGCCCGTCAGGGGCTCGCCGCACTGTCCGAGAAGCTGCGGAGCGCCGGCGCCGAATCGCTGTCGCGGCAGCCGTGGCGCGAGAGCGTGCGCCTGCACAAGCACAGTTGGGCAACCCGTCGTGACTCGGAGCGCTCGAGTATCGGCGAACCGATCGCGCCGCAGCGCGTGCTCGGCGAACTCGAGAAGGCGATGGCGCCAGCCGACGTATTGGTCTGCGACGCGAGCCTGTCCAGTGGGTGGGGTGGTGCCTACTTCGAACAGCAGCAGAGCGGACGACGGGTGCTTACGCCCCGGGGTCAGGCGGGTCTTGGGTTTGCGCTGCCCGCAGCGATTGGTGCCGCCACCGCCGACGGCGGCAGGCGAACGGTTGTACTTACCGGCGATGGCGCTCTGGGGTACGCCGTGGGCGAGATGGCGACCGTGATCGAGAATCGGCTACCGGTCACTGTCATCGTGCTCAACAACAGTTCGCTCGGCTGGATCCGGTGGTACCGGCGGATCACCTTCGGAACCGAATGGACGAAGCCTGATTTCGCCGACACCGACTTCCGGCTGGTAGCCCAGGCCTACGGGTGGTCGGCCGAGCGCGTCACCTCGGCCGGCGACCTGACCGCCGCCCTGCGTAGGGCGCTCGACAGCACGCTGCCGAGCCTCGTCGACGTCGTCACGGAGACGTGGGAGACACCAGTCGCCAGTCACCGTCGTGCGCTGGAGCAGGGCAACACAACCGAATACGGAGGATGAATCAACTCATGCCACGGCACCCCGGACGACTCATCGAACGTCTCAGCCAGCCAGAGGCCGCCGCGCTGATCGAGGCAAGCGGGCTCGCGATCCTCGTCGCGGGCAGTGTCGAGCAGCACGGCGGCCACCTGCCGCTAGGCACTGATCTCTTCGCAGCGATGTCGATCGCCGAACGAGTTGCGGAGCGGCTTGACACGGTCGTGGCGAGCCTCGGACCGGTTGGCATTGCGCACTATCACGGCGGCTGGCCGGGCGGCCTCACTCTGACGCCAGAAACCCTGTCGGCGGTGTTTGTCGAGATCTGCGGAGGATTGCGGGCAGCAGGGGCTGACCGCATATTGGTCGTCAACTGGCACGAGGGCAACTCCGCCACGCTACGGCTGGCGGCGGACAAGGCACAGCGCGCATACGACCTCTCGATCCTGATCGCGGAGACCCACGTGATCACGCACACGATGTTTCCTGACGAGATGGAGTTCACCCACGCGGGAGCCATGGAGACCACCGCCGTGTTGGGGTACGAGCCGTCGCTCGTACACCTGGACAAGGCGATCGAGGCGAGCGACCGTCAGTCAGGTGAGGCGGCTCATGCGCTGTTCCGTAGCCGCGACGTGTACCCGATCATGCGCGACTTCCACGTCGTTGCACCGACGGGCTGGTACGGGCGTCCCGAGCTTTCGACGGCAGAACGGGCCGAGGTGATCGCTGAGACTGTGGCCGACACCGTGGTGCGCCGCGCGGCAGAGGTCTGGCAGGCGCTGGCAGCTTCCTCGGGCGCGGGCAAACAAGCGTCGACCTTCAACGCGAGCGAGCAGGTGACGGCATGAGCGCCAGTACTGACCCGTCGACCACGATGCGTGCTGCACTGCTCGAAGATTTCGGCACGCTGACCATCGCCGACGTCCCGGTGCCGGAGCCGGCCGCCGGTGAGGTGCTGGTCAAGGTGCTGGCTTGCGGCCTGTGCGGGACCGATCTGAAGATCGTGCGGGGCTCGTTCAAGGGCACCTGGCCGCCTCAGTTGCCGTTCATCATCGGGCATGAATGGTCTGGGCAAGTGGTAGCTCTCGGCCCAGGCACCGAACGCTCCGGACTCGCTGTCGGGGACCGTGTCGTAGCCGAGAACCACGCCGGTTGTGGCTCCTGCCCGCTGTGCCGTCAGGGCCGGTACAACTTGTGCGAACGAGTGCGGGATCCGGGCTTCAAGCTCTACGGGCACACCGCTCCCGGTGCCCTGGCGCAGTACGCCGTTCGACCCGCGATTGTCCTGCACAAGTTGCCTGACGAAGTCAGCGACGAGGCCGGCGCGTTGATCAACCAGGCCGCGCTGACCGTGCACGCCGGCCGGCGCGTCGAGTTAACCCCCGGTTCGACGGTGGCGGTGTTCGGTCCCGGGTTGCTGGGTCTGCTGATGACACAGGTGGCTCTCGCCTCAGGTGCGACGACCGTGATCATGGTTGGTCGCGGGTCAAGGCTGCAGACAGCTATCGAACTCGGCAGCACGTACGTCGTCGACTACGAGCAGGCTGAGCCCGTGGCGGAAATCCGACGGCTGACGGGCGGCCGCGGGGTGGACTATGTCTTCGACTGTTCCGGCAATCCAGATGTCGTGGGCCAACTGCTGCGCTCCGTTCGCCGCGGCGGCAAGGTCGCCCTACTGGGTCTCACCGGCGGTGCCGTGGCGCAACTGCCGCTCGATCTTCTGGCGCTAGACGAGATTGACATTCTCGGCATCCGCTCGAGCCCGAACGCCTATCCGGCAACCATCCAGATGTTTGCGCGGGGGCTCATTCGTACCGAGCCGCTTACCCGCGAGATCTACTCACTCGACAACGTTGCGGACGCGTTCGTCGCCCTCGCGCAGCGCACCGCAATCCGCCCGATCGTCGTGATGTGAGGGGGCATGCGCGTGCGACACCTCATAACCATGGATGATTGCCGCCTCGTTTCCGGATTGTGACTTCCAGCCATTGACAGCGAACCTCACGCATCCTAGTTTCAGGGTTCTGCAAACGATTGTTGACCTGTATTGCCAGCGTGTCCGGGCTCAATCAACTGGAGGTTGTTGATCGTGAAACTTCCCAGCTCGACCAAGTTCGACGGGGGGGCCGGCGGCCTCCGGCGACACACGCTGGCCGGGATCGCCGGCTCAGTAGTGTTGCTCGTCGGCGTTGCTGCATGCAGCTCTTCCACGAGCAAGAGCACAACGCCGTCCGCCTCTGCCAGTACCAGTACCGCCCCAACCGCTGCAACCGGCAGCACGAGTGCCACAGCCCCCAGCGCTGCCAGCGGCAGCACCGCCGCCGTCGCCTCAGGCTCCGCCACCTCCGGCAAGCCGGTGAAGATCGGCGTGTCCGTATCGCTCTCGGGTGACTTCTCCGCGGACGGGCTCGCCACCAAGCAGGGCTACCAGACCTGGGCCGCGTACCAGAACGCTCACGGCGGCATCCTCGGTCACCCGATCGTGATGGACTTCCTGTCCGACGGATCGAGCCCGACCCAGATCGTCACCAACTACCAGAAGCTGATCACGGTCGACAAGGTCGACTTCACCCTCGGGCCTTACTCGACTCTGCTGACCAAGCCTGCCTCGGTGATCACCAACCGGTACGGGTACGTGATGCTTGAGGGCATCGGCGGCGGCCCGTCCGTGTTCTCGCAGGGCCTCAAGAACGTCTTCGACGTCAGCGCCTCGGCCACGTATCAGATGGTCACGGTGGCCAAGTGGATCGCCGCGACACAGACACCTCAGCCGATCGCGTACGCCACGATGGACGACCCTTTCATCAAGCCAACCCTTGATGGAGCCAGGACCTACCTCGACGGCAAGGGCTTCACCGAGGCCACCTACAAGGTGTACCCGCTGGAGACCACCGACTTCACTGCGATCGCCTCGGCCATCGCCGCAACCCACGCGAAAATCGTCTTGCTCGGAACGATGCCCCCGGATGGGTACGCCCTGATTCAG
>DATCDK010000115.1:0-12038 GCA_036510735.1 Acidothermaceae bacterium
CACTGACCGGGCCGCGATCACCGCAGCGCAGACGACCGTCGACTCCACCCAGGTACTCGTCGACGCGATCGCGCGGGACGCCTACGAGTCGGGCGCACTTGGTGGCGCCGCCACCGTGCTGCTCTCCCAGGACCCGCAGGCCGCCCTGCGCGGCGCCGACTACTTGCAGCGGGTTGCGGATAACCGCGACCGCCAGCTTGCGCAGGCCACCAACGCGCGCAACGCGCTCGTCCAAGCGCAGGCGGCGGCTAACCAGGAACTCGCGAGCGTGCAGACGCTCCAGGCGTCGCTCCAGGCCGAGCAGAAGACCATCAACGCCCTAATTGGCAAGCAGCAGGCCGCACTCGACGCGACGCAGGCACAGGCTGCCGCTCAGGCGGCTGCTCAGGTCGTCGCGGCAACACAGGTGAGCCGAAGCCAGCCGAGAACCGCGTTGCCGGCGGCGAAAGCGAAGGCCGCGGCACCGGTAGCCAAGGTCGCGCCCCCCGTCGCGAAGGTGGCGGCTCCCGTCGCGAAGGTGGCGGCTCCCGCCGTCCCCGCCGTTGCAAGTATCAAGGCCGCCGCGGTGCTGCGGTACGCCTACGCCCAGCTCGGCAAGGCCTACCGCTATGGCGCGGCAGGTGCACGGACATTCGACTGTTCGGGACTCACGATGAAGGCTTGGGCAGCGGCTGGCGTCGCGCTCAGTCACAACGCGGCGGCGCAGTACTACTCGACCAAGCACGTAGCGAAGAGTGCCCTTCAACCCGGCGACCTGGTGTACTTCGGCCGCCCGATCCATCACGTCGGCATCTACATCGGCGGGGGCAAGTTCATCGAGGCGCCCTATACCGGCGCCAAGATCCGGATCTCCAACCTCAGCGCTCGCCACGACTACGCGGGTGCGTCGCGGCCCTAACGGCCTTCCGTCGACCTGCTTCATGATCGGCCGCCTACGATGACGGCGTGACGCGCACGCTCGTCGTGACGAACGACTTCCCCCCGCGCGCCGGCGGCATCCAGTCCTTCGTCCACGAGCTCGTGGCCCGACTCGACGACGTCGTTGTGTACGCGCCGGCCTGGGAGGGCGCGGCCACCTTCGACGCCGCGCAGGGATTCGAGGTCGTCAGGCACCCGTCGTCCCTCATGCTTCCTACCCGCGCCGTCTCGAAGCGAGCTGCAGCGCTACTGAAGGCACACCGCTGCGAGGCGGTCTGGTTCGGCGCGGCTGCTCCCTTGGGCTTGCTCGCGCCGGCGCTTCGGCGAGCCGGCGCTGGCCGGATCGTGGCCACGACCCACGGCCACGAAGCGGGCTGGGCACAACTGCCGGTGGCCCGACAGACCTTGCGCCGAATCGGCGACGGAGTCGACGTCTTGACCTACCTCGGTGACTACACCCGCGGACGCCTCGAGCGCGCCTTGTCGGCGTCCGCTCAAGGGCGTCTCGAACGGTTGGCACCAGGCGTTGACACGTCGTTCTTCAAACCTGGCGCGGGCGGCGACGTTGTGCGCCACGAACTTGGACTAGCCGACCGCCGGGTCATCGTCTGCGTGTCACGCTTGGTGCCGCGCAAGGGCCAGGATGTGTTGCTGCGCGCGCTGCCCGCGGTGCTGCGGTCAGTACCCGATGCAGCACTGTTGATCGTCGGTGACGGGCCTGACCGCAAACGGCTCGAGGCGATCACCGATCGCGAGGGGCTGCGGGCCGCCGTCCGTTTCAGCGGACCGGCCGCGTGGGCTGACCTGCCCGCCTACTACGACGCGGGCCAGGTGTTCGCGATGCCGTGCCGGACAAGACGCAGGGGCCTGGACGTCGAGGGGCTGGGCATCGTGTATCTCGAGGCCTCGGCGACCGGTCTCCCCGTGGTAGCAGGCCGCTCCGGTGGCGCGCCGGACGCGGTGATTCTCGGGGAGACCGGGCAGCTGGTCGACGGTCGTGATGTTGCCGCGGTGGCGGGCTCGATAGTCGCGCTGTTGCGCGATCCGGGCGCGGCCGCCGCGATGGGTGCGGCGGGGCGGGCGTGGGTCGAGCAGGACTGGACCTGGGACGCCGCAGCGACCCGCCTCGCGGGCATGCTGGCAACGCGCTAGTTCAGGCCGTCATCGCGTCGGACGCGGGGCGTTGCTCCGTGGCCGCAGGCGTCCGGGCCGCGGTTCGCCATGTGAGGACGGCGATTCCGGCAATCGCCGCCACTGCGGCACACAACCAGAGTGTGGTTTGGAGGCCGCCGATGTGCCGCGCGAGATCGAAGGGCATGTAGGTCTTCCATGGCGAGTGGTTTGGTCCTGGCAGAACCCAGTCCACGATCGAGCCGAAGGCGTGCAGCGCGACGCTTGCGGCGGCCAGCCCGGCGAAAGCAGTCCGACGAACGCGAGTCGTCGAGGTCCATTCACGCCAGGCGATCGTGAGCAGCGGGACGCACAACGTGAGCCCTTCGAGCGGGGTTCGATAGGAGTAGAAGCCATCTCCGCCGGAGAATCGGCTCACCCAGATCTGCACGGCGACGTAGACAATGCCCGACAACGTCGCCGACCGCACCCACCACGGCGCGACCCGCCACGCAGCACGGCAGCCAGGAAGCAGCAACAGCAGCGCAGGGGTCATGACGAGCACCCCACGTTCTGGTGACACGAAGGTGCCGACAATCCCCACGCCGAACTCAACGACGGCGTGCCCAGATGCCTGTGCCGAGTCTGGGTAGCCGCCAAATACGGTCCACGCGCCCCACACGGCGTGGTTGTACAGCAGCAGAATCCACAGACCGACGGCCGATCCAACGCTGATGAGCAGCGGTCGAAGGCTTCGTTCACGAACCGCCGCGGCGACGCCGAGAACGACGGCCACCACGCCAAGATGCGGGCGGATCAGGATCGCGAACCCTGCGGGGATTCCGGCCAGCAACCACCGTCGATGCGAATAGCACAGCACGGTGAGGAGCACCGCCGCCTGCGCTGGCCCGTGCGTCCACAACTCCTTGGCGGATACGGTCCATGTACCGGTCGCGAATGCCAGTGCAAGTGCAGCGGCAGCAGCTTGCCGACGAGACGCGATGCGGCAGCAGAGCGCGAACGCGAGTCCGACGGCGATCGCCGAGGCCAACGCCGCCGCGAGCGCGCTGGGATAGATCGGGGGATAGCTGCTCGACCCGATCAGCGCATAGAACGGCGCCGCCCAAAAGATCGTGCCGGGCAGCCGGTTCGTCACGTAGCGCCCATCGACTGGGTAGAGCCACGGGAACTGACCCTGGTAAGCCGTCAGCGTTGCATTTCCGTGATGGGCCAGTTGCCACGCGGCAACGGCGGTGGCATGGGCATCGTTGTTGAGCGGATCGTGGTACTGCGCGGTCGCGGCGAAAACGGCGAACGCGATGACGCCGACGAGAAATGCGTCGAACCAGATCGGTCGGATGGGTGCGCGGCTGACTCGGACGTCGCGAGCTACCCGCACCCGGCCCGTTACTTCGAAGGAGCGCAGGTGGCTTGGTCGGCCGCCGATGTGCCCGCGACGAGGGTACAGGTCTTTTGGAACTTGGACTTGACCACGCTGCCCAGGGCAAAAACGATCACCACGATGACGGCCGCGATGGCCGCGATGAGCAGGCCATATTCGACGGCGGACGCGCCTTTGTCGTCCTTCACGTGGCGACGAACTGCCACCATGTAGGCGATCATGGACGTACCCTCCGAAGGCGGATCGGTGCTGACCCCGGGTCTGGCCTGAGGTCAACTGCCAGGCGTAGCCCACCCAGCGTCTTGAGCGTGCGCCTTCCATCTGCCACGCGGTATCGGACGCCTGGTCGAAAACCGCGTACCGATGGGGGATAGCAGACGGCGTCAATCCGGACTATTGTGCGGGCCCCGTTTGTCCGCGCTCAGGTTTACTGTTCGGGCGACTTGATGAGCCGCAACCGCATGGCCGACATCAGGGCTTGGGCGCGGTTGGCGGCGCCGAGCTTCTCGTAGAGCTTGGAGATGTGCGTCTTCGTCGTCGACTCGCTGATGTAGAGCTGGCGGGCGATCGCGGCGACACCTAGGCCGTCGGCCAGGAGCTGCAGCACTTCGCGTTCGCGCGGGCTCAGCTGGGGGCCCGACGGCGTGAGCCGGCGGCGCATCGCCTCGGCCAGGTCGCTGGCCGAGAACGAGCGGGGTGAGACGACGGCGTGGCGGGCCGCGGAGACGACGTCTTCAGCGGGCGCGTCCTTCGCGACGAACGCCGAGGCGCCGGCCTCGAGGGCACCGAACAGCTGCTCGTCGCCTGCGTACATCGTGAGGACGACGATGCCGATCTCGTCGTTCTGGTCGCGCAGAGTGCGGGCGAGATCGAGGCCGTTTCCGTCCGGCAGCCGCACGTCGACCACCACCACGTCGGGCTGGTGTTGCTTGGCCAATGCCACCGCTTCGGCCACCGATCCGGCCTCGGCAACGACCGAAAAGTCCTCGGCCCGCTCGAATGCCCGACGCAACCCCTGGCGGATCAGCTCATGGTCGTCGACAAGCAGCACGGTCGCGACCATCGCGGTTCCTTTCTTCTCGCTTGTCGCCGACGTTATCGTGCCGAGCGCGAATCCGGCCGCACCGGTACGTCGTCCAGGTCATCGATTCTGTCGTTTCCAGGCGAACTACCGTCGTTCCCCGTCTCGTGGCCAGAAAACTCGCCCACTCGGACGTCGACGAAGGTGCCGTGAGGTTCGCGCGAACCGATGGTCAGATCTGCTCCGAGCCGGGCGGCGCGCTCACGCATCACCTCAAGACCGAAGCTGTCATGGCGCCCGGTTCCCATGCCTCGGCCGTCATCTTCGATCCGCAGGTGGGCGGTCGGCGGGTCGACGCGCAGGGTCACCCACAAATGCTCCGCCGCAGCGTGCTTGCGGGCATTGGTGATGGCCTCCTGAGCGATGCGCAGCAACTCGGTTTCGGCTGCGATCGGGAGCCGATCGGGCGACTCATCCAGGACCAAGTGAACCGAGAACGTGGTGCCTGCGCTGACCGCCCGGACATAGTCCGAAAGCGCGGTACCGAGAGCAACCTGGGCCTGCACCTCGCTGCGCAGGTCGAAGATCGACAGTCGGAGCTCCCCGACCATGCGGGTGATCTCACCGCGCAGTTTGCGCAGCACGTCGGCCATTGGCGGGTTGCCGGCTCGCGCCTGCTCTTGGGAGTCCTCCGACGCCTCGGCGACCAGATCGTCGACGGCGTAGCCCAGTGATGCCAGCTCTTGCGCGATCCCATCGTGGATCTCTCGCGCCAGGCGACGGCGTTCCTCCGACGTCGCGATGGAGCGCACTTCACCAAAGAGCAGCGCGGTCTCAAGCCGCAGCGCGGTCTCGTCGACCAAGCGCATCGCCGGCTCAACCAGACGCAACTCGGAGCTGGCCGGTCCGGTGCGGTACGTCGGGGGGCGCTGATGGGTCTCGAGGGCGACCAGCCCGAAGGTGCGTGAACCCATCCGCAGCGGCAGCACGGTATGCCCGAAACGGGTCGGGTCGGACGCCGTGGGGCTGTCGCCGAGCGGCTCGCTGGCCAGCGTCGGACCAGGGGTCAGCCACGCTTTACCGAGCGGCGTGTCGTCGCCAAGAGAGGTATCCCAGTCGACGAAGCTCGCACCCTCGAGTGCCAGTGGAAGCAGCCGGCCGCCTTCGGCGCGCACGAACACCGCTCCTCGCTCGTACGGCAACTGCGTGCGCAGCGTCTGTAGGAGCCCTTGCGCCAGGCTGACCGGGTCGAGGCCTCCGACGAGTTGGCGGCTCACGGTGCGCAGCTGGCTGAGCAGTTCGTAGGCGTCCTCGTACGATCGGTTCTGGTCAGACCCGGCCGACGCGGCGGCCAGCCGGCGAATCCATGCGGCAAGCAGGCCGACCGCTAGTGCGAGCAACACCCATTGGCTCGAGTTCGCCGCAAAGGTGTGCAGTGCCGTGGGGTTCTTCGCGATCAGGTGGCCGGTAAGCAACACGAACGCGGCCATGCCCGTCGCGGTGATGGCCGGCACCAGACCGTAGATCAGTCCCGCCGCAAAAGCCGGGGCCAACAGGTACGGCAGCAGGCCGGTGCGGTCCGACGGTGGCGCGATGACTGCACCGGCGGCGATGCATGCCTCGAGCGTCGGCAGCAGCCGCCGAACAACCACGTTGCTGCTCGGTATGTAGGCGACCGCTGCGGCGACAACAAGAACCAATGCGCCGGCCACGGTGCGGCGCGGGTGTGCATCAAGGGCGGCGACGACGAAACAGAAGCCGAGCAGACCAAGCCGGACGGCGAATGCGAGCGTGCGTGGCTCAGCGAGCCGCGCCCACCGTCGTCCCGGCTTCATCGTGTCGCCTTAATGGTTGAACAACGAGTGATAGGCCGAGATCGCGGCCGGTCCCATGACCACAATGAAGAGCGCAGGCAAGATACAGAAGATGAGCGGGAAGAGGATCTTCACCGGTACCTTCTGCGCCATTTCTTCTGCGCGCTGGCTGCGCTTCACCCGCAAGTCCCTGGCCTGTACGCGCAACACGTTCGCGACCGGGATGCCGAACGTGTCCGCTTGCACCATCGCCGTGACGAAGCCACGTAGTTCCGCGACGTTCGTTCGGTCGGCGACGGCGCGCAAGGCATCGATTCGCGCCAACCCGATCTGCATCTCCTGAAGCACCCGGAACAGCTCTTCGGCCAGCGGGCCCTGGGTATTGCGGGCAACCTGCGAGAGAGCCGCGTCGAATGGCAGCCCTGCCTCGACCGAGATCGTGAGCAGGTCCATCGAGTCAGGCAGATCGCGGCGGATCCGCTCGTTGCGGTTGTACGCCGTTTGATAGAGCACGAGGTCGGGCGCGAAGTAGCCGAGCGGGCCCAACAAGACGGTCACGCCCGCCGTCACCGCGAGGCCGCCACTCAGTGCCAACGGCACAGCAATGCCGATCGCCACTCCACAGACCAGACCGATGACCTTGAACGCAAGGATGCGTTCGACGTCCCAGCCCGTCGGGTTTCCGGCAAGGTCGATGCGATGGCGCAGCTTCGACGCCTCATCGCGCGGGCTCAGTTGGCCGCCGAACCGGCTGAGGCGTCGCAGGACGGGGCCGAGCACCCGCTCGACGAATGGACGGTCGAGTTCACGCCGTACCTCGTCGCGCCGCGGGCTGAGGGCGTCGAGCGCGGCCAGCGACCGGTTGACCTGCTGGCGATCCGACGCCGTTGCGCCGAGCGCCATGATGAGGCCCACGATGCTGGCGAAGATCGCGATCACCCCGCCCACAAGCAGCAGCTGCTCCGTCACCTCATACCTCGACCTTCACAACGCGGCGTAACCAGAAGACGCCGGCAATCATCAACACGATCATGACCCCGAGCAGCGTGACACCAAGCGGATCAGTGAAGAGCGGCTTGATGTACGTCGGGCGCACCAGGATCAGGTAGGTAGCGAAGATCGGTGGCAGTGCGCCCAGGATCCAGGCCGACAACCTGCCTTCGGCCGACAGGCCTCGGACCTGCCTGCGTAGTCGCTCGCGTTCGCGGATCGTCGCTGCCACAGTCGTCAGGATCTCGGCAAGGTTGCCGCCGACCTCGCGATGGATCCGGATCGCCATGACGATCCACGCAAAGTCTTGGCTGACCATCCGTGTCGAGATCCCTTCGAGCGCATCCTCCACCGGCATGCCAAGGCGCGTCTCAACCAACGCCCGATTGAACTCGGTCGACATCGGTTGCGTGTCCTCGCGGACGACGGCATCCATGGCCTGCGCCAGCGAGTGACCGACCGAGATGCTGCCGGCGATCAGCTGCAGGGTGTCTGGCAATTGTTCAAGGAACGCCGTCGAGCGGCGACTCTCCCTCATGACCAAGTAGCCGATTGGTCCGCCAATGCCGATCAGGATGCCGAGAATGGCTGCGACGGCGGATCCGCCCCCCAGCAGAAGGAAAAGCAGGCCGAGGCCGACCGCGGATCCGGCCTGGACGACGATCCATTCGGCCGGCTTCAGCGGCACCCCCGCAGCTTCGAGGCGTCGGCCGAGCCGTGCATCGAAGTCACGGGAGACGACTAATCGGCCCGCGAGCTGAACCGCCGAGCGCGTGACCGAGCTGTCACCAAGTGCGGTCGGTTGCGGTTCTGCTCGCGTGGTGCGGCCGGCAAGTGTGTAGAACGACAGGCGGCGCCGCATTCTCGTGTCGCGGGTGTCGAGCAGCCTCGCGTTGAACGCCAGCAGCACGAAGAGCGCGAGCAACCCGACGAAGACCGCCGCGATGCCGATGACCAAGTAGGTATGGCTCCCGAGCGGGGTGATCGTCACCTTCTCCGGGCGCGGACTCGCTGCTGCAGCTGCTTTCGACGCGGTGCCGCCGGTAACCGTGGTGCTCGAAAGCTGATACGCCGCCGAGTCGGTGACAGTTGTGTTGCCCGCCTTCGCGGTGACCGCAACCGTGACACCCTGGCCGGCGAACTGCGGCGGAACCTGTGCGGTGATCAGGATCTCGGTGGAGATGTCCTGCGCTGCGCTGCGAAACGCTGGTGCGAACTCCGCGGCCTGCTGAGTCGCGAACAGCCGGCCGCCCGAGGCGGCCGTCAACTCTTGGAGTGGTGCGACCTGCGCCGCAGTTGTGCCTAGGGAGATCGCATCGACGACAGCGCCTGACAACTGCGCCGCAGACACGGCCTGGGCAAGAGACGCCTTGCTCGAGTCGTCGCGGCTACCGGCGAGCAAGACGATGGTGCGCGACCCCGTCGTCCCGACTGCCCTTTCGGCCACCGATGTGGCGTCGTACAGCGCGGTCCCGCCGTTCGCGGCGAGGCCATTGATGTCTGCGGTGAGCGCTGCGCGGTCGACGGTCGGCGCTGCGACCAGCGCCGCGGTTGTCGAGGCTGTCACGAGCCCGACCTTCACGTCCGGCGGGACGGCCTTGAGAAACGCCAACGCTGCAGTTAAGGCGCCGGCTAGGCCGGCGCCTTTCATGCTGCTACTGGTATCGACAACGAGCACCGCAGTGCGGCTCGCTTCGGGGATTGCGCTCGCAGTCGTACTCCCGACCGCCATCGCTTTGCTGTCGACCGGCGTGCCGTTGAGGAAAAGTCGCACCGATGTCAGGTCGACCGACTCACCAGCCGGCAGACCGATGGCGCTGAACGTGACGTCGAGTTGCCCGGGTTTGCTCGACTGGCTTTCAATCCGTCCGGTCGGCTGCACGGACGGGGTCGCCGCGCTTGCGGTGGGTGCAGGTGTTGCCGCCATTGCCGGCGAAATCGAGAGTGCGACCGGCCCCGCACCCAGCGCCAGCGCCGCGATACCGATCACTCCGGTCGCCCACGCGCCGGCGCGCTTCATGACGGGTAATCCGCCGGATCGGCGAGCGCAACGGGGGCCACTCCGATTGATACGGGGTCGACGCGAATACCTGCCGCAGCGAGTTTGGCAATGAAATTCGACAGCGCGCCAGTTGGCAACAGTGATCCAAGCGGGCGCCCGACGTCGTCGTATCCAGGGCTGTGGTCGAACAAGTACAGGTCGTGCAGTTCGACAGTGTCGCCCTCGGGTGCAATGCCGACAACCTCGGTCACGCAGGTGATCAGTCGGCTGCCGTCCTTGAACCTCGCTTGGTGCACGATCAGGTCGAACGCACTCGCCATCTGCTCGCGGATTGCGCGCACCGGGAGTTCCATGCCGGCCATCATCGCCATGGTTTCGATGCGGGCCAGCACGTCCTTCGGCGAGTTCGCGTGCACCGTGCTAATCGACCCGTCGTGGCCGGTGTTCATGGCCTGCAGCATGTCGAGTGCGGCCGCGTCGCGGACCTCGCCAACAACGATCCGATCGGGGCGCATGCGCAGGGCATTGCGCACGAGGTCGCGGATTCTGATTTCACCGCGACCCTCGATGTTGGGCGGCCGGGCTTCGAGTCGCAGTACGTGTTCTTGGTGCAGCTGCAACTCGGCGGCATCCTCGACGGTAATGATGCGTTCGTCTGACGGGATGAACGACGACAGCACATTCAGGGTTGTGGTCTTCCCTGCACCAGTACCGCCGGAGACCAAGATGTTGAGCCGCGCCTTCACGCAGGCGCGCAGGAACTCGGCGAGTTCCGGCGTCATCGTGCCGAAGCCAATCAAGTCATCCGCTTCATATGGATCCGTCGCGAACTTGCGGATGGTCAGCAACGAGCCGTCGACCGCGATCGGCGGGACGACCGCGTTGATTCGGCTGCCGTCGGCAAGTCGGGCGTCGACCATCGGGCTCGTTTCGTCGACCCGACGTCCGACCTGCGCGACGATCTTGTCGATCGTGCGGCGCAGGTGCGCCTCGTCGACAAACGACGCAGCGACGGCGTGCAGCCGACCGGCCCGCTCGACGTAGATCTGGCTCGGGCCGTTCACCATGATTTCGCTGACGTCCGCGTCACGCAGGAACGGTTCGAGCGGGCCGTACCCGAGGATGTCGTCGGCGATTTCCTGCGCAATGCGGGTGCGGTCGGCGACCGAAAGTGGTGTCTCTTCTTGGGCGAGCACGCCCTGCAGCGTGTGCCGCACCCTTTGCTCGAGGTCGGCTTGGGTGAACCTCGTGTCATAGAGCTGTGGGCCGAGGTTGTCGAGCAGCGTGGCGTGCACTGTGCGCTTGAGATCAATGAACGGGTCGGCGGTGCGGCGCGCAGCCGAGGCCTGCGCCTCGAGCGCCTGTGTCGTCGAGTCGGCGCTCGCATCGCGCGACCGGCGGGCTTGGGCAAGCCGATCGGCGAGACTCATGGCGTCTTCGACTTTCTCCGCAACAGCCCGCGCCGATCCGTTCGCAAGTTCGCTGCGATCGGGTCGGCCGCGCGCGCCAGCGGCAGCACGTAGTCGTCACCGAATTGCCGGATGGCCATGCTGACCGGATGGCTCGGGTCGTCAAGCATGATCGGCACGCCACGGTTGATGGAGGCCGGCACGGCGCGCGACGACGGGATGTGCAAGGCGATGGGCACCCGCAACGTTTTCTCCACCTCCGACAGCGCAAGCCCGACCTTGGAGTCAGCGCGATTGAGCACGACTCGTAACCGCTCACGCGGATAATTGAGCAGGTCGAGCGTTTCGAGTGTGAGCTTGAGATTCTTCAGCGCGGGGATGTCGAGAGTCGCTAGCAATGCGATCACGTCGGACTGGTCGAATGCCGCCAACACGTGGTCGGTAAACGCTGGCGGTGTGTCGACGACGACGAACGCAAATTCCTCTCGCAGCAACTGCAGGATCGTCGTGATCAGCGACGCCGGCACTGTCTCAGCGGAGCCTGGCTCGACCGGTGCGACCAACGCAGATAGGCCGGGCGAGTGCGGTGTCAACAACGCCGTGACCGCAGGCAGGTCGAGCGTTTCGAGTAGCGGTACAGCGTCGGCCAGCGTGTGTGCCGGGAACAGTTGCAGCACGATCGCAACGTCGCCAAAGTTCAGGTCGAGATCGACGAGACAGACTTCACGGCGCCCGCCGTCGGCGAGTGATGCGGCGAGATTGCTTGCCAGCGTGGTCTTTCCGCAGCCGCCCTTGGCCGAGAAAACAGTCACGACCACTCCGCGGCGGCCGTCTTCACCGTCGCCGTGCGAGGCGCGTTGACGCATCGCTGCTGCAACGTCACGAACCCGCCGGACCGCGTCGTTGACCCCCGCGAGGTTGCGTTCCTCGACGACTTCGCGAATGCCGTTGCGCAACGCGTCAACAAGCAGGGGAGTGTCGATGCGCCGACGCACCAGAACGACGCCGAGGCTCGTGCGGGTGATCCGCATGCTGTCGCTCAGGTGGAACGCGGCGTCCTGGTCGACGGACGGGCCGAGGACGACGGCGTCCTCGCCGGGGTGTGCCTCAAGGTGGCGACGAAGGTCATCAAGTGTCTTCAGAACAAGCACGCCGGGCCCGAGTGCGGACCGCAACGTTTCTGCCCGGGTCGGGTCGGCTTCGACAATGACGCTCATGACTCGGCAGCGTTCGTGACGTTCGTTGCGTTCGTCGGCGGCAGTGAGGGGACTGAGGAGTTCGCGGTCAGCAACGTCAGATAAAGGCTGCCCGCCGACTGCGCGAAGATCAGCGTCTGGGCTTGCGCGGCCGTGACACCGAAGGTGACGACGTC
>DATCDK010000116.1:0-3095 GCA_036510735.1 Acidothermaceae bacterium
GCAACCGTGGACGGGTTCAAGCCTGGGAAGTTTGCTTGCACCGGCAACTGACTGACCTGTCCCGCCCCGATGCCCAGCTGCTGCACTTTCGTCGCTGAAGCTCCCGGTCCGATGGGTTGAACGTTCGTCGACGAGTTGCCGCGTCCCAGGGCGGGCACCAACGCGACAACCGCAACCACCACTGCGGCAGCACTCACTGCGCCGATGGAACGCTGTCGCCGGCGCCGACGAGCCCCGACGGCCACCCGGTCGAACAGGTCGGGAACATCCGTTCCCGCCGGCTCGATTGACTGCATCGCCCGACGCACGCTTTCGTCGTCCGGAATCATCGTCCTGCCTCCGTCACCCGTGGGTCGTTGGTCAAGCGCAACCGCGCGAGCGCCTTCGAGGTCTGGCTCTTCACAGTGCCGACTGAGCAACCGAGCACCTCGGCCGTCGCAGTCTCGGTGAGGTCTTCGTAGTACCGAAGCACCAGCACTGCGCGTTGCCGTGGCGTCAACGTCGGCAACAGGCGACGAAGCGCGTCGGCGAGGTCGGCGCGCGCGTAATCGTCGTCCGCCGTGGTGATCTCAGGCAGGTCGGACGTCGGCTGCTCCCCGCGCCACTTTCGCCGCCACCAACTCGAGTAGGTGTTCACCATCACCTTGCGGACGTAGGCATCGGGATCGCGATCGCTGGCCACCCGTTGCCAGTGCGGCCACACTCGCTCCAACGTCGTCTGCACGAGGTCCTCCGCCGTCTGCTCATCACCGGTGAGCATCCGCGCGCTGCGTTGCAGGGCACGCTGGCGCGCGGCGACATAGTCGCGCAACCCCGGCGGTTCCTGTGGCACCTCACCCCTGTCTGCGGATCTCGCTACCTACACCGGTCGGACGCCGGAAAAGGTTGCCAGGTTGCCCCGACGCCCACCGGTGCCTACCCCACTTTCGCCCCACAGCGTGCGTTTACCTCCCTCATGGGGCAGCAAACGCACGGTCTGACGTCTCAGGTGCCCGCGGGAATGAGTCCGGGCAGCCGGTCGTTGGGCCGCGGTATGCAGATAGCAGTCATCGGAACGGGCAAGATCGGCGGCTCGCTCGGCGAGAAGTTCCGGCAGGCCGGCCACCAGGTGAGATACGGGTCGAGGAATCCGCGCTCTGACGGCCCCGGTGGCGCAGCTGTCGTGGCGGTCGGCGACGCAATCGAAGGCGCCGAGGTGGTGGTATTCGCCATCCCAGCGACCGCCGTTGCAGAGGTCGCCGCAGAGCATGGCACCGCGCTGTCGGGCAAGATCGTGGTTGACGCCACGAACCGGATGGGCGCCTCGGTCGTCAACAACCGGGCCGAGATCGCGGCGGCCGCGCCCGACGTCAAGTATGTGCGGGCCTTCAACACGTTGGGCTGGGAGAACTTCGCCGATCCGCTGCCCGACGCCGACCTGTTCTTCGCGGCCGACCCCGAAGCACGCGCTATCGCCGAGACCCTCATCGAGGCTGTCGGATTGCGCCCCCAGTACCTGGGCGACGGCGACGCCGCAGCGACGGTCGACGCGCTGCTGCCGGTGTGGTTCGCGCTGACGAAGCAGCGGGGCGGCAACCGCAAGGTGGCGCTGCGCGTCGTCGAGTAACGGCGACCGACTCAACCCGCCGCCGTAGACCGTTGCCGCTCAGCGCGCGCAAGAAGGCGCGCTGGACAACAACACTCAGTCGCGGTACGCGTTAAGAGCCCTTGCGCTTCGCGATCTCGGCGATCAGCTGCGGCACGACGACGTGCAGATCGCCGACGACACCGAAGTCGGCGAGCTCGAAGATCGGCGCCTCGGCGTCCTTGTTAATGGCCACGATCGTCTTCGAGGTCTGCATGCCGGCGCGGTGCTGAATGGCACCAGAAATGCCGCAGGCAATGTAGAGCTGCGGTGCGACGGTGACCCCGGTCTGCCCGACCTGTGCGGCGTGCGGATACCAGCCGGCGTCGGTCGCCGCGCGTGAGGCACCGACCGCCGCCGACAACGCGTCGGCAAGCTCCTCGATGAGGGCGAACTTCTCCGCCGTCCCGACCCCACGACCACCCGCGACAACGACGCTCGCCTCCGACAAGCCCGGCCGACCACCTGATGCCGCAGCCGCCCGCGATTCGATGACCGCGTGTCGCCCATCGGCAGCGGGAACCGTGACCGCCGACACCTCCGCAGTAGCGGGCGCCGCCACAGGGGTGACGCTGTTCGGTCGAACCGCCACGATCGGCACGCCGCGAGTCGCCTTCGCATGCACCACAGTCGATCCGCCGAATACGGACTGCTCGACCACGACGGTGTCACCGTCCAGAGACACGTCGACGACGTCGGTCAGCACACCAGCATCAAGACGGACGGCGAGGCGACCCGCAATCTCCTTGCCTTCCGTTGTCGACGCGATCAGCACCGCGGCCGGCGACCGCGAGGCGACGAGCGACTCGAGCAGCGACACAACCGGCGCAACGACGGCCGACGTAAGAGCTGAGTCGTCCGCAGTGAGAATCGCAGTCGCGCCGTACTCGCCGAGCTTCTCCGCAACCTCGGCTCCACCCCCGACGACGATCGCGACCGGCGAGCCGATCCGCGTCGCAAGCGTGAGCAACTCAAGCGTCGGCTTCCCGACGACACCGTCGACGTGGTCGACCAGTACCAGTACGTCCGCCATGACGAATCCCGTCGTTAGAGAAGCTTGCGCGAGACGAGGAAATCGGCGATCCGCGAACCCGCATCGCCGTCGTCCTTGATGATGGTGTGTTCGCCTCGCGACGGCCGTTGCGTTGCATCGACGACGGCGGTGGCCGCTGCGGCCAAGCCAACCGACGATGCGTCGATGTCGAGATCCGCTAGCGACCACGTGGCCGTCGGCTTCGCTTTTGCAGCCATAATCCCTTTAAACGAGGGATATCTCGGCTCATTGATCTTTTCGAGCACGCTGATAACGGCTGGCAGTTGCGCCGAGACGACGGCCTGCCCGGCGTCCGTCTGTCGATGCACTCGCACAGTTGCCGGATCGCTCGATGCGTCGATCTCGACCTTGCTGGCAAGAGTTGCCTGTGGCACGCCGAGGCGCTCGGCAAGCATCGCCGGGACCACACCCATGCGG
>DATCDK010000117.1:0-12339 GCA_036510735.1 Acidothermaceae bacterium
GATACGCGCAGTTGCTCGGGTCGCACCAGAACGGTGACCGGCCCGCTCGGCACATCGGCTCCCACCTGCACACCGCCCAGCACGCAACGAGCGACGCCCGCATCGACATCCGCCGACAGCAAGTTGGCATCACCGAGATAGCGAGCAGCGGCGGCACTGATCGGCGTCCGATAAAGGTCTGCAGGGCTGCCATGGGCAAGCGCGTGACCCTCATCGAGGATCACGACCTGATTGGCGAGCGACAGTGCTTCGTCCTGGTCGTGCGTAACGATGATGGA
This sequence comes from Acidothermaceae bacterium, assembly GCA_036510735.1. Classification (GTDB taxonomy): domain Bacteria; phylum Actinomycetota; class Actinomycetes; order Acidothermales; family Acidothermaceae; genus PALSA-607. Next base: position 279 of record DATCDK010000117.1, read on the forward strand.
CGGCGTTTGCGTTTCCGCGAGTACGCGAGCGATGTCGCGACGCATACTGACCCGCAAGCTCGCGTCGAGTGAGGAGAAGGGTTCGTCTAGCAGTACGAGCTTCGGGCGGATCGCGAGTGCGCGCGCCAGGGCAACCCGCTGTTGCTGCCCGCCGGAGAGTTCGTGCGGGTAGCGGTGGCCGAGGCCGGTGAGTCCGACAAGGTCGAGTAGGTCCCCCGCCCGGTCTCGATCCCCGCGGTCGAGTCCAAAGCTGATGTTGCGAATGGCGTCGAGGTGCGGGAAAAGCGCGCCGTCCTGAGGCACGTATCCGATCCCGCGCCGCTCAGGTCTGACGTGCGTTCGCGCGTCGTCGACGACGTGGTCGCCGAGCATGATCGTGCCGGCATCGGGTCGATCAAATCCGGCAATGAGCCGCAGCAACGTGGTCTTGCCGCTGCCCGACGGGCCGAGGATCGCCGTGATGAACGTGTCGGCGACCGTCAGAGTGAAGTCGGACAGGACCGGTGTCCCGTCGTAGCTCTTTGACACTCCGCGGATCTCGACAGCGCTCACGTCGCGGGTTCCAATGCGGCAGGCCGCGAATATTGCTCCGTGGCGAGCCGCGAGTATCGTTCACGGTCGAACCACAGGCCGAGCAACGCGCCCGGCACTGCGGCAAGCGCGATGATGACCAACGCGTATGGAGCCGCCGCGCCGTACGCGGCTTCGCTTTGATACCTCCAAAACTGGGTCGCCAATGTATGCACGCCGGTCGGCGCGAGCACAAGAGTCGCGGTCAGCTCGGTCGTCGCAGTAAGGAATACCAAGCAGAAGCCTGCGAGCAATCCGGGCGCGATCAATGGCAAGGTCACGCGGGCGAACACCGCAGCCGGACCGCTGCCCAGTGATCGGGCGATATCGCCAAGTCTTGGGGGAGCTTGCACGACCGAGACTTTGACACACACGAGGGCGAGCGGGAAATGCAGGATCGCGTACGCAGCAACCAGCAGGAGGCTGGTCTGGTACAGCGGGTATGCGTAACGGATCGAGAAGAAGACAAGACTGAGCGCGATTACGACCCCGGGCAGCGACTGGGTGAGGTAGGTGCTCCGCTCGATCAACCGGCGGGCCGTCGATGCCCGACGCACCGCCATGATCGCGACCGGTAGCGCGAGTGCGACGGCGACCACTGCGCCCAGCGCGCTGTAATCGACGGTCGCCCACGTCGCCTTGCCGACCGTCGCTGCCGCCGGCAACGTGCTGCGCTCACTGCGTTGCATCCAGTAGATGAGGGTGCCGATTGGCACGCCCACCGCGAGCGCGATCAGCGCACTCAGTGCCGCCAGAACCGGGGCCGCCCCGTAGCCCAGCTGGCGACGTCGCGCCAGCCGCGCCGCTTGAGACGCCGTACGACTGACTCGTCCTCGTCGACCGATCCGCGATTCACCAGTGAGCACCAGCAAACCAAGAAGCACCAGCGGCACCGACAGTGCAGACGCTGCGGCTTGGTCGAACTGGAACTCGGTGAAGATCTCGGTGGTGAACGTCTGGAAGTGCACGATCTCGAATGCGCCGTACTCCGACAGCAACGTCAGGACGACGACGAGCGAGCCTCCGATCAACGCCGGACGGATCTGCGGAACCGTCACCCGCATGAACGTTGCGGCCCGTCCGAGACCAAGGCTGCGCGCCACCTCGTCGACGCCAGGGTCCGCGCGACGCAATGCGGCAGCGACGGGAAGATAGATCAGCGGGTACGTCGACAACGTCATGACCAGCGCGGCGGCCCACAACCCCGTAAAGGTCGGTCTGATCGAGTGCCATGCGTAGCCAGCAACAAAGTCAGGGACGGCGATCGGCAAGACCAGCAAAACGGTCCACAACCTGCGCAACGGCAGGGCGCAGCGTTCCGTGCACCATGCGGCGGCCGTCCCGAGAACAGCCGCGGCGGTGACTACGACGACCGACAGCTCGACAGTGTTGACCAGCAACCGCTGTGACCGTGCTCGAAAAAGAACCCGGTGGATTTCGGTCCACCCGGCCTGGCGAGCGTCGAGCCCAACGAGCACGAGTGGGGATAGCAGGCCGAGCGCGATCACGATGCTGACGTAAACCAACCAGCCCGCGCGGCCGCGGCGTGCACGGAGCGCACGTAGCGGGGCCGGGGTGGCGGTGGCTGTTGAGCTCGTCATGATCCTCTCAGATTGTCGCGGATCTAGAGGAGCTGCGCCTCTTGCAGCAGCGTCTTGGCGTCGTCGCCGGTACCGAGGTCGGCCACGCTGAACGAGTTCGGCACCAACGAAGCGAACGGCGGGAGCTCGGGGTTCGCCGCCACATGGTCGCCGATCGGGTACTCAAAGCTGTCGCCGTGCGCGAGGATTGTCTGCCCGGCCGCACTGGTGAGGAACGCGACGAACTTCTGCGCCGCCGCTTGGTGCTTGCTCGACTTCAGGATCCCGGCACCAGAGATGTCGAGGACGTAGCCGGGATCGTGCGGCGCGAAGAACGAAAGCGCGGCGTGTACCGCGGGCTTTCCGATCTCGGCTTGCAGTCGATAGAAGTAGTAGTGATTGATCAGACCCATGTCGTTGGTGCCCTTGTTCACATCGCTCACGACCGTTTCGTTGTCAGGGATGGTGTCGTTCGGGGCGGCATTACTCCTCAGGCCCTTCAGCCACGTCAAGGCCTTGGCGTCGCCGTAGGCCTTGGCGACGGAGCTCACGATCGGCCAGAAGTCGGTCTCGGCGGGCGCTAGCTCGAGCTTGCCCTTCCACTGCGGGTCGGCGAGCTCAAGGATCGAGGTCGGCAACTGCGAGGCCTTGAGCTTGTCGCTGTTGTACACCAGCACCGACACCCGTGCGGACACTCCGATCCAGTCGCCCGTCGAAGCACTGTCGGCGGCCGGCACCTGCTGCAGAGTCGCGGCGTCAATCGGAGCGAGCAGATGTTTCTGATCGAGCTGGGCTAGCCACGGGGAGTTCTCGGTATAGAAGACATCTGCAGGCGACTTGGAGCCCTCTTGCTGCAGCTGCGCCGTCAAGACGTCCTCGCCGTCGCTTCGCACCTTGACCTTGATGCCGGTCTGCTGGGTGAAGGCGGTGATCAGTGCGTCGGTGGTCTGCTCGTGTTGGGCGTTGTAGAGCGTGATGGTCTGCGACCCGCTGCCACTGCCGCTGCCCGTCGATGTCGAGCAGCCGGTCGCTACGAGTGCGGCGACCGCACCGGCCGCCAGGCATCGCAGCGCGAGGTTCGTGTTCCGCATGGTCGCCGCTCCGTGTGACAGTTAGGTAAGCCTTACCTTAATGTCAGCGCCATGCCCTGCGTCAAATCGGTGAGTCAGGCAGCTCAGACCGGTCGACCTCTTTCATGTCATAGGCACATGATATCGTGTTCGCATGACACGAAACGCTTCGGTGCTCGCACCGGTGCTGCGGAGCGAAACACAAGCCCGCCTGCTGGCAGCAGTGCTGCTACACCCAGACAGGGAAGCAAGCATCGCCGACCTCGCACGCGAGACCGGCAGCGACCCTGGCAACCTGCACGCAGAGGTTGAGCGCCTCGTCCAAGCCGGCATCCTCACGGACCGCCGAGCTGGGCGCACGCGATTGCTGCGTGCCGGCACCAGCGCGCTCATCGGCCCGCTGGCGAACCTGCTCCTCCTCGGCTACGGGCCCAAGACCGTCGTCGAGACCGCGCTGCGCGGCATTCCTGGAGTAGAGCAGGCTTTCATCGCCGGCTCCTGGGCTGCGCGGTACGAGGGCCAGCCTGGCGCCTTTCCCCACGATGTCGATGTCATCGTGGTGGGTAAGCCCGACCGCGACGACGTCACCGAGGCGGTCGTCGAGGCGCTGCGCGCTATCGGGCACGACGGCCAAGTGATCTTTCGGAGCCCCTCAGCCTGGCGCGACCCGAAGGACGCGTTCACCCGCACTGCCAAGCAGCGCCCCGTCGTCGAGCTGACAATCGGAGCCGTTCATGCCTAGCTGGCCGACCGGCGTCGAGACGAACACTGCCGTCGTCCGCACCCTGCATGCAGTGGCCGAGCAGCTGGTCGACGCCCTTCCAGTCTTCACCGATTGACGACAACCATGCGAGCTCCCCATCTTCACGAGCGACGAGCCACCACGGCCGGTCGAAATGTCGGCGATCGTGCCGCGCAAAATCAAGGCCCCTAACAGCTTTCGTGCCCACATCGTGCCCACCTAACGACAAATCGGACAGGGCAACGGGTGGGGTCTCACACATCGGTGCCGGTCAGGGTGGGTGGGGCGACTGGGGCTCGAACCCAGGACCGACGGATTATGAGTGCTCAAGAAGCCGCGTTGGGCGATGCCGAGTGATGCCGCTACATGCCAAGTTTCCCTTACAGGATAAGGGAATTCGTGCCGGACGCTGTCAGACCATATCCGCTCGGTTTCGCGCGTTTGTGCCCGCCTTGTGCCCGCCCCGCTGACCCGTTCTGTGACCACTCGGCGGCGACTCCAAGATCGACTATGAGCTGTCGCACTATTGGCTGGAGCGCATGCGGCTACAGGTGAGAGCCGGTCGGACTGGTGTGGATGTTGGCGGCGGTGAGTCGGCCGATGTAGGTGAGCAGATGTTGTTCGGCATGGTGCGCGAGGTCGTGGGCTTCGCTAACAGTTAGGCCGGGGTTCACGTCGATGTCGGCCTCGGCGCGCAGGGTGTGCCCAATCCAACGGATCCGGAGGTCACGCACGGCGTCGACACCTTCGACGGTATTGATCGCGGCGGTGGCTTGGTCCACGAGGGCGGGATCGACGGCGTCCATCAACCGTGCTCCTACTTGCCGGACGGCGGAGCGCAGCACACCAAGGATCGCGATCGTGATCAGCAGCCCGACTACCGGATCAGCCCACCGCCAGCCCAGTGCAACACCACCGGCACCAAGCAACACCGCCAAGCTAGTGAAGCCGTCTGTGCGCGCGTGCAGCCCGTCGGCAACAAGAGCCGCGGACCCGATCTGGCGGCCCACCCGGATGCGGTAGCGGGCCACGATCTCATTGCCGGCGAATCCGATGACGGCCGCACCGGCCACGATCCACAGGTGGGTGACGGTGCGTGGATGGATCAGCCGAGTGACAGCCTCGTAGCACGCGAGCGCACTGGACAGCGCGATCATCGCAATCACGAACAAGCCACCGAGGTCTTCCGCGCGGCCATAGCCGTAGGTGTAGCGCTTGGTCGCGGGCCGGCGCGCCAACGCAAACGCGACGAGCAACGGAACGGCGGTCAACGCGTCCGCGACGTTGTGCAATGTGTCACCGAGCAGCGCCACCGAGCCGGACAGCACCACCACGATCGCCTGAACACCGGCTGTTAGGCCCAGGCCGACGAGGCTGATCAGCAACGCCCGGCGCCCGGCGCTGTCTGCTTCGAGTGCGTCGTCGATCTGGTCAGCCGCGTCATGGGAATGCCCACCCACAAACTCCGCTACCTCGTGGATCACTCGGCCCCACCAGCCGTCGGGATGATCGTCGTCATGGTGCTCGGGCTCTGACGTCAAGGGCCTCGCGGCATCTAGTAGGTGACCCATGGCCGCATCCTCTCGTCGCATTGCATAGCTTAAGCCTAGGCGTTATATGCGAATACGTGAATACGTGAAGGTGAACGGATAGGCTGCACGCATGGTGACTGCGAAACCCAAGAGTCCCCGGACTGCCGTGCCGACCCATGGAATCGAACCGAGCGCTGCACAGGTCAACGCCGCGGTGATGTCATTCGCCTTGCTAGCTGACCCAACGCGAGTGCGCATCCTGTGGGCACTTCGTGACAACGAATCCGACGTGGCCACCCTCGCGGCAACCGCCGGCTGCCGGCCGACCGTCGCAAGTCAACATCTGTCCAAACTGCGCTTTGCCGGCCTCGTGGAAGGCACCCGCGACGGCCGACGCGTTGTGTACCGCCTGCGCGGTGCCCACGTACGAAACCTGCTCACCGAAGCTCTCTTTCACGCCGACCACCACGTCAGTGGTCAACCCATCCACAACTGAACGCGTCCAGCGGCTAGCGACGCGATCAAGATTGCTGCGCGACCAGCCGTTCCCGGGGTCGGTCGTGGAGCGTTAGGTCCACACGCAAAGCCACATCAGCACCTCCGCGGACACGCTAACCGCCATGCCGCAGGCCGCCGGTGCACCAGTCAGACGTGTGGACAACAACAGGACCCTCGTGACCTGTGCGCGAGATTCGCCGCCGCTGCGGGCCAGCTCGAACGTCGTGTACGTGACGTGTCGCCCGGTGGATCGACCTAGATCGATTCGTCAAACGTGGGGCTATGGAGTGTGTCCGCCAGGGTGTTCAGCGCGGCTTGTTCGACGCGGTAGTACGCCCATTTGCCGCGCTGCTCGCGAGTGATGAGCCCGGCTTCGACCAGCTGTTTGAGGTGGTGGGAAACCGTGGGCTGGGACAACCCGACGGGGTCGGTGAGGTCGCACACGCAGGCTTCGCCATCGGTGTGCGCGGCGATCAGGGAGAGCAGGCGCACCCGCGTCGGGTCGCCGAGTGCCCGGAAAATCCGCGCCAGCGCTTCAGCTGTCGCGGTGTCGAGCACGCCGCCGGTGACCGGATTACAGCAAGCCACGAACGCGTCTGAGAGAACCGGCAATCGCGTTCCGACGAGAGTGGCCATGTCCCGAGTGTGCCACATATTGACAGATGTCGATATGTGCACGATCCTCGTCGCATCGAACACTATCGATCTGAGGAGTGGCCCCATGGCGGGCAATGACGATGTTCGTGAGCAGGTGCGCACGCGTTACGCGGCGGCCGCGGTCGCGGTGACGACCTCTGGTCAGACCGCTCTTACCGTGCTCGATGGCGATCAGTGCTGCGTGCCCTCGACGACCAACGCCACGGCAGCCAACGTCTCGTGCTGTGGCGGGCGCGGCGAGGTCGATGCGGCCTTTGGCGCTGCGCTCTACAGTGCCGACGAGCAAAGCGAACTGCCGGCCGAGGCGGTCGCGGCGAGTTTGGGTTGCGGCAACCCGATGATGGTCGCCGACCTCAAAGCGGGCGAGAAAGTGCTGGATCTTGGCTCCGGCGGTGGCATCGATGTGCTGTTGTCTGCGCGGCGAGTCGGGCCGACCGGGTTCGCATACGGCGTCGACATGACCGACGAAATGTTGTCGTTGGCGCGGTCGAATGCAACCAAGGCTGGTGCGACGAATGTCGAGTTCGTGAAGGGCACCATCGAAGACATCCCGCTGCCAGCCGGCGCCGTCGACGTGGTGATTTCCAACTGTGTCATCAACCTGTCCACCGACAAGCCAGCGGTGCTCGCAGAGATGTTTCGGGTGCTCACCGCTGGGGGGCGAATCGGGGTTTCCGACGTCGTTGCCGAAGACCACCTGAGTGAAGCCGACCGCGCCGAACGTGGTTCCTACGTCGGCTGTATCGCGGGTGCGCTGAGCCGATCCGAGTATGTGCAAGGGCTTACTGCGGTGGGCTTTGTCGATGCTGAGGTGACGTTTACTCACGAGGCGGCGCCGGGAATGCACGGCGCGATCATCCGCGCCACCAAGCCGTCGGTCGTTGCCAACAACAGTTGCTGCTCGCATGCGACGCAGGAAAATTGCTGCGTGGCGTCGGCGAAGTCCGACTGCTGTGGCGACTCCGCGCGCGCCGCGGGAACGTGCGGCTGCCGGTAGGCCGACAGGGTGCAGACGCGCCGCCGTTACTGGACTTCGACCGACCGGAATCCGGCTCGGTACGCCGAGAGTTGGTGGTCGCGCACCCAGCTTTGTGCGGCCATCTGTACCGCGTCCCACGGTGACCCCAGTGGTGGCGTGTAGGACAGATCGAGCTGGCTCATCTCATCAACCGTCATCGCGTGGAACAACGCTGCGGCGAACGTGTCGACCCGTTTGGCGACTTCGGCGCTGCGCGGGCCGATGAGTTGCGCGCCGAGCAACCGACCGGTGCGGGTATCGCCGGTGACCCGGATCGCGATCGGTTGGGCACCGGGGTAGTACGCCTTGTGATCGTCGGGTGTGGTCGCGGTGGTGGCCGGGGCGAACCCCGCGCTATGGGCTTCGTGTTCGCGTAGCCCGGTGCGGGCGGCGACAATGTCGAAGACTTTGACGACTTGGGTGCCGAGGCTGCCGGCGAACCGCGCAGCGCCGCCGAGCGCGTTTTCGCCCGCGATTCGGCCCTGTTTGTGGGCGGTTGTTCCGAGCGGCAGATAGGTGACGCCTAGCAGGCGATGGTGGGTGATGACGCAGTCTCCCGCGGCCCAAATGTGGGGCAACGCGGTGGCCATCGTCTCATCGACCAGGACCGCACCACATTGGCCGGTATCGGCACCGGCGGTCAACAACAAGTCGGTGTCTGGCCGGACGCCGACGACGACCAGCACCAGGTCAACATCCCAGTCGAGTAGCTGCGCGTCGCCGGTTTGGCCCTCGACGTGCAGCGTGCCCGTGTCGGCGTCGGCACGGCTAATGCGGGTGACGGTTGTGTTGATGTGCAGGGTCACGCCGTGGCGGGTCAGCTCGCTGTGCACCAGCGCCCCGAGTTCGCGGTCGACGGTCGGTAAGACCTCGGGCAGCATCTCGACCTGGGTCACCGCGATACCTCGGGTGGTCAGGCCTTCGGCCATTTCCAGGCCGACGTAGCCGGCGCCGACGATCAGCGCGCGCCGGATCTGCCGGTCCGTGAGCGTGCGTTCCAAGGCGAATGTGTCGCCCATGGAATGCAGCAGATGCACACCGTCGGCGGGCCCGAGGTCGCCCAGGCCCTCGATCGGCGGGCGCACGGGAACCGCGCCGGTGCCGACCACGAGCTCGTCGTAATCGATACCGGATACCGCACCCACGGCGTCTTTCACGGCGATGCGTTTCCCTGCCACATCGATATCGGTGACGAGGGTGTCGAGGCGAAGTTGCATGCCTGTCGCCTCGAGGTCGGCGTTCGTTCGGTGTGCCAGGTTTCGCCAGTGGGTGACCTCACCGGAAATGTAGTAAGGGATCCCGCAGATCGAGAAGTTCGGATACGCGTCGGCCACCACGACCGTGACCACCACGTTGGGGTCCAGCTCCCGGGCGCGTAGCGCTGCGCTGATGCCGGCGTCGCTGCCACCGATCACGACCAGATGCATAGCGTTGTCTCCCTATCCGTCAGGTGTTGGTGGTGGTCAGCGAGCTGGCGTGCGGAACCACCACGTCATCGGCCGACGTGCTGGCATTGGGGTAAAGCACGACGACCAGGGCAGCGCCGACCGCGGCGCCGGCAAGCTGCGCTAGGACGAAAGCCGGCACCGACGCGGGCGCGATGCCGGCGAAGCTTTTCGAGAACATCCGGCCGACAGTGACCGCCGGATTGGCGAACGATGTGGAACTGGTGAACCAGTACGCCGATCCGATGTAGGCGCCTACTGCCGGGGCTGCCAGCGACCCGCGGTGGGTGCGGGCAAGGGCGAAGATCAGCAGGATCAGGCCCGCGGTCGCGACGACTTCTCCGACCAGGTGCCCACCGGAGGCGCGGTGTTTGGTCGCTAGGTGCGGGTGCAGGTCGAACATCACGTTCGCCAGCAACGCGCCGCAGATGGCACCACCGCATTGCACCGCGCTGTAAACCGCCGTATCACGCGCAGTAAGTCCGCTCCCCGTTCGCCGGCCCAGTACCCAGTCGACGATCGACACAACCGGATTGAAATGCGCGCCCGACACCGGACCGAGCATCAAGATCAGCACCGTGAGCCCGAGCACGGTTGCGGTGCTGTTTTCCAGCAACTGAAGGCCCACGTCGCTTGGTGACAATCGCTGGGCCGCGATGCCTGAGCCCACAACCACTGTTACCAAAAGACCGGTCCCGATGAACTCCGCTACGACACGCCGCGCCAGCGACGCCGATCGAGCGGCGCGGGATGGTGGGGGCTGCGGCACGGCGCCATCTTGACGGCAAGTCGTTAGCTCAGTCAAGATTGAGACAATGAACGTTGAGCGAACTAAGGGCCTTGTGCGCCGTGCGGCGGTCTATGCCGCGTTGGCTGATCCGACGCGGCTCCGGATCGTCGACCTTCTCAGCGCAGGTGACGCGTCACCGTCAGAGCTGGCCAACCTGCTGGCGATGCCGTCTAACTTGCTGGCGCACCATCTCAATGTGCTGGAAGCCGAAGGCTTGGTGAGGCGCCGCCGATCCGAGGGCGACCGCCGCCGCAGCTACCTTCACCTAGTCTCCGACGATTTGGCGAACCTTATGCCTGTCGCCTCCCACAGCGCCCAGCGAGTGCTCTTCGTCTGTACCGCCAACACCGCTCGCTCCCACCTTGCGGTCGCGCTCTGGCGGCGCAGCAGCAACGTTTCCGCTGCCTCGGCTGGGACCCATCCGACAGCGCGGATCGACCCTCGAGCGATCGCTGCCGCCGCCCGCCACCATCTCCCCATGCGTCGCGTTCGTCCACAACAGATCAGCGACGTGCACCGCGACGGCGACCTCGTCATCACCGTTTGCGATCTGGCGCATGAGGAGCTTGGCGGCCACGCCGATTTGCACTGGTCGATCCCTGACCCGGTGCGCGTTGGGAACGACCAGGCGTTCGACGAAGCCTTCGAAAGCATCGCGCAGCGGGTCAGCCTGCTCGCCCCACAGCTCGCCGTTTCATAAGAACCCGACCCGGACGGCACTGCCGCGCGACCAGCATCCGAGGATGCGTGGTGCTCAGCTCCTCAAACGATCTGGTGTTCGCCACCGTCGACGGGCAGCCACTCAACCCCGATGGCGTCAGCCAACGCTTCGAGCGCCTCGTGGCGCGGTCCGGTTTGCCGCCGGTGCGGCTGCACGACCTTCGGCACGGCGCCGCCGCGATCGGTCTCTCCGCCGGCGTCAGCATGAAAGCCATCAGTGAACAACTCGGGCACGCAACCTCGCGTTCACGGCCGACCGCTACACCTCAGTGACTGACGAGGTTGGGTTAGCAGCAGCGGAAAGCGTGGCGGCGATCGTGCCGCGCGCGGTGCCCGCAGCGGCCGCTTCGGCGCCCCTGTGCCCGCCTGGTGCCCGTCTTGGGACGAATCGGGCAACCGAGCGAACCGCCGCAAGAGCATCTACGCAGATCAAAGGCGGTGGGGCGGCTGGGGCTCGAACCCAGGACCGACGGATTATGAGAAGCTTAAAGGCCCTATCACGTGATGACGAGCGCTCTCAGTCTGTGCCGTTTTTCCTTGCAGCGTAAGGGTTTTCGTGTTGGCCTGTGTTGGCCGAGGTCGTCCTTGTTCTGCGGGTCCGTGCCCACATTGTGCCCACAATGTGCCCACAAACTCAGACCGTCGGTCGTACGATCCTTGGCCTCTTTCGTGTCATAGGCACATGATATCGTGTTCGCATGACACGAAACGCTTCGGTGCTCGCGCCGGTGTTGCGGAGCGAAACACAAGCCCGCCTGCTGGCAGCGGTTCTGCTGCACCCAGACAGGGAAGCGAGCATCGCCGACCTCGCACGCGAGACCGGCAGCGACCCTGGCAACCTGCACGCAGAGGTTGAACGCCTCATCCACGCCGGCATCCTCACGGACCGCCGAGCTGGGCGCACACGATTACTCCGCGCCGGCACCAGCGCGCTCATCGGCCCGCTGGCGAACCTGCTCCTCCTCGGCTACGGGCCGAAGACGGTCGTCGAGGACGCGCTCACCGGCATCCCTGGAGTACAGCAGGCTTTCATCGCCGGCTCCTGGGCCGCACGGTACGAAGGCCAACCTGGCGCCTTCCCCCACGACGTCGATGTCATCGTGGTCGGTAAGCCGGACCGCGACGACGTCACCGAGGCAGTGGTCGAGGCACTGCGCGCCGTTGGGCACGACGGCCAAGTGATCTTTCGGAGCCCCTCGGCCTGGCGCGACCCGAAGGACGCCTTCACCCGCACCGCCAAGCAACACCCCCTCGTCGAACTGACAATCGGCGCCGACCATGGCTAGCTGGCCGACCGGCATCGAGACGATCAAACAATTAATCGCGGCCGGCAACTTGGAGAAGGTCGCGCCGTCACTTGAGGCAGCACATGGGTTCCTCGCCCAAGCAGCCGGCCACATCGACAGCGCGCACACCGTCGCGAACGCTGACCCGACCGG
>DATCDK010000118.1:0-5538 GCA_036510735.1 Acidothermaceae bacterium
CGCACTCCAAGTCACCCGCGCCCAACTCGAAGATGACTGGCTAGACGCCACCCACCGCGCCGGTTCGTGAATGTGGACGCCTACTCCGTACGCGTGGCAGCTTCGAGCTGGGAAGCTTGGCGCTCGGCGTGGATCCTTGCCTTCCGCTCATCGATCGAGGGCGCATCCGACGTCATCTTGCCGTGCTTTTCGCACAAGGCATCGTCCTCGGATGCGAGGATGCTGTCTCCGCACTCAGCGCAGTAGTACCGGATGTAGGACAGCGAGGAGAGCCAGCGAGCCATACCCGGCACTTTGGATTCAACCACGTCATACCTCCTTGACCAACGTCAGCTCGGTTGACCAACCTAGCTTCGGGCGGAGTGCCCTAACGAACTGCGCTTTTGTTCGGCGAGGATGCGAAGACGGTCCATTTCAGCCTTGGAGGGCGTGGCCCCTGCGCCAGCGGCCCAACGTGCTGCCGACTCGGTACGTTCGGCTCGCGTAAGCCCATCATCCCCGCGCCGACCACGACGGCCTAGGAACGACTTCTGAAGGTGCGCAGCAAGAGCACTCATCGCGCCATCCCCTCCATTGGTCCGCATCTGCACGATCACGTTAGCTCGCTATCGGGACATGCGGCGGATCTTGAATAGGCCATATAGCCCGTTCCCGCGCCCAGATCGGATCTGAGTCGGTCTCATCGCGTCAGCTTTCGAGGTGGGCGATCAGTTCCGTCACTACGGCGTCGAGTTGATCGGTCTTGCGCGCGCCGAGCCGTTGCCACGCGAGCGCCTCGGCCGTGGCCAGGTCGGAAGCGACGACATCGATCTTCTTGCGACCGCTCACGGTGAGACGCACCAGCACGCCACGACGATCGGCGGGGTCAGGCTCGCGCGTCACGTAGCCGCGCCGGCTGAGTCGGTCGACGCGGTTTGTCATCGTGCCCGACGCGACCTGCGTCTCGGTCACCAGATCGCCAGGCGACAGCTCGTGCGGCGAGGCTGCCGCTCTAAGGGCCGCCAGCACGTCGTACTCCCAGATGTCGAGCTCACGGCTTGCGAGCACATCGCGCCGCGCAAGCTCGAGGTGCCGCGCGAGCCGTATGACCCGTGATGTCCGGTCAGTGTCGTCGTCCACGCGGAGAGTCTAGCGACAAATCTCGACGTCGAGATACCGCAAATCCGCAGCTCAGAGCAGCTTTGCGCGAGCCTTTGCTCTGTTGCGATATCGCAACAGAGCTGAGCTGTCGCGTATGTGCAACAGAGCAAAGCGCGCCAAAGAGTCGTCGGCTCGGAACGCTTCTCGCCAGCCTTTGCTCTGCTCCCATAGAGGAGCAGAGCTGAGCTGCTCCCCATGCGGAGCAGAGCTGAGCTGCTCACCATGCGGAGCAGAGCAAAGCGCGCCGAGGAGTGATCGGGTGGCGCGCCGGCGACGAAGTGACGGGTCTACTCGAGTGGGGCTTGGAACTGGTCCGCGTGATCGGCGACCCACTCCCAAAACGTTCGCGCGGGCACTCCGGTGATGTCGGCGACGGTTGAGGTCACGTACCCAGGGTGTCCGATCGCTGCACCCCACGCGGACAGCAACATGTCGACGACGAAGGGCGCCACACGCCAGCGGTCGAACGACGGAACTCATCCGTAGACAGTTCCTCGAACCGAAGAGGGCGACCAAGCACCAGCGCCGACAGAAAGACGATCCGCCGCGGCGATCACGCGAGATGACGGCCGCAGCAGTGTCGATCGGTGCGGTCCAGAGCAGAAATACAGTGCGGACGCCGACCAGTGCGGCCTCGAGCGAAGCGGGCGGAGCCCGAGCGAGCGAGGGGACGGTGCCTACCCCAGCTTGGCTTGGAGCGCCTTGATGATCGCCACGGCCGGCGGGTCCGAGGCCAGTCCGGCCACGTAGATCATCCGATCGCCGAAGACGGCACGGACACCGTCGTGGGCGGTGAACGCCTTGTCGCCGACGCCTGTCAGCGGCGCAACGTGTTCCGCAGCCCCAGCAACCGTGTCGGTCTGCAGGGAGTTTGCATACGCTTGGGCCCCGCCGACGCCAGTGACGCTGACACTGAAGCCGCCACTGCCTGAAGCGGGGAAGTAGTCGCACCTGTAGGCGTTGCTCTCCGCATCGTCTTGCTCGCGGCTGGATGCCAGTGTTACTCCACTGAGTGAGGCTGCCTGCGAGGTCGGCAGCTCGGTGCACACGACGATGGCGGGCGCGCTCGCGCCAGCCGGGGGGCTGGTCGAACCTGACCCGGCAGTCCCATACGAAGCCGCCGCCGTCGTGGGCGTCGTCGAGTCTGAACCGGCACTACCCCCCGAAGCAGGTGTCGCCGGGGAGCCGGCGGTCGACGACGAGCTGTGGCAGGCGGTCAGCATCAGTGCTGTGACGGTGACGAGGGCCAGGCAGGGTGGGATCGAGGTCATACGCATCGGGGACTCCTTGGCTAGGTCAGGGCGCGACGCCGCCACCAGAACCGACGCTAAGTCCGGGGATACGTGACGGAATCAGGGAAAACCCCCGATCAGGGCGGTGCTGCTGCCATCCGTCGGTACCAGCGCCATGGGTACCGTGACGAACTCGTCACCGCCCTTCGCGCGCTGTCACCGCGCAAGCGCGAAGTGGTCGTCCTGCGGCACTACTGCGACGTGAGCGAGGCGGCTGTCGCCGATCTGCTCGGCGTCAGCGTGGGCACCGTGAAATCGCTGACCTCGCTGGGACTGCACAAGTTCGCCCAGTCCGTGCTGGCGGCGTCTAGGTTGCCGTAGTTCGCGCGCGACCGGAGGCGGGCACGCTGAGCAGGGGCCACCTCGCGCGGGCGGAGTCGGCGTCGGTTACAGGTCGTAGTGGATGGCTGGGTTGAGGATTTGGCGGCGCCACAGCAGGCCGCGCTCAACAGCCGTCAGCGTCGCCGCGTCCGCCGCTTCTGTCCATTGCTCCTCGATGGTCCCCACCTGGTGATCGATGATCTCTCGCGCCTGCGCCGGTGTCAGCTGATAAAGGTGCGCGGCGGCCACGCACAAGCCCAGGTTGCTCGTGCGGCGGCCGTCGCGGTCGATGGCCAGAGCTTGCTCGGCGCTGTCACCGGAACGCAGCTGTGGGCAGATGTCGTACCCCGGGGTCAGTGTCAGGTCGACTCCGGCGGCGTCGTATCGGTAGAACGCCGCATGGTTGCGGGCGTGGTCGTCGGTATTGGAGACGCAGATGTTGAAGACGATGCGGCCGAACAGCTCGTGCAGCGTCTGCTCCGGGTCGGTGAAGCGCGCTCGGATCATGTCGGCCAGGCCGTGGTAGGTGGCGTAACGGCCGGCCATGGCGTCCAGTCCGAACAACGTCAGGGCTGAGACCAGCATCGCCCGTTCCACCCCTGCTTCAGTCGTGACCCGGTCGAAGCGGTCCACCAGCAGCACCGACTTGCCGGCGCAGTGCGCAAGCTCGGTGGCTGCCACGTTCAGTCCGACCCGGCGGGCTAGTTCCATCGCGACCGCCTCGGCTTTGACGACGGGGTATGGGTCGGAGGCGACGGCGAACTTCGCGATCAGGAACCGGCCGCGGGTCGTGTCGTGGAGCAGCGCCTTGGGACGGGCGCCGCCGATCGACGTGCCGTGCAACAACGCTTCGGCGAGCGCAGGGGAGAGGTCTTGCCCCGCCTCGAGTCGGGCGGCGGCGCTTTGCAGGTCTTCCAGAGTCGCGTGACCGACGGCCCGGGGAACGTAGGTCGTAGGGCTGGTCTGGAAGTCCAGCGCCCCGATCCGGTCGGACCCGGACTCGAGCAGGTAGGTCAACAGTCCGAGCGATCCGGTGTCGGCAGCGGCGGTCAGTCGGCCGACGTGGCGGGCCAAGATGACCCGCTGGCCCCAGGCATCGGGTCCGGCGTCGCGGATGCAGCTGGCAACCGCCAAGCCGGCACCAGGACGGATCGGTCCACGCATCAGGGGCAGCTCGGGGGTGAAGATCGGCGTCGCGTCCGGGCGGCTCAGGTAACTTTGGCCGTAGCTGAAACTGATCAGTTCGCCGGCCCGGTGCAGGCGGCCCACCACCACCGGCTCTGCGGCACCGGGTCGCCACATCCACACGTACGCCTGTACCGGCTCAGCAGCCGCTGCCGAATGGACGACCGGCACCCTCGGGCGATGTTGGGTGGTCATCAGAAGTTGTCGTCGCCTTCCGTGTCAGAAGCTCGGGCGCGCACGCTCGCGGGTAGCAGCTCCAGTCGGTTGCGGCTGGCCTCAATCAGGCCGGGCAACTGCTGCGCGGAGGCGCCGAGCAGGTCGATGCCGACAAGCACCGCGACCTCGAACACGACCCCAATCGCCACCGTGGGGACGCCCGACTCCACCGCCGACAGCGTCGCGCGGGATATGCCGGCCCGCGTCGCCAACTCCTGCGCTGGCCACCGCCGGGCCCGCCGGGCGCGCGCGATCTCAAGCCCCAGGACGCGAACCGTGTCCAGCGTCTGGGCCGAGTACGCGTGTGCCTTCCTCGCCATCGTGCCTCCCAGTGTGCGGTATATAAGACGCTGAGCGTCCTACGCTCTATATACCGTACATGGTGCTGGCAACGTCTGAAGTCGCATTGGTCCACCGCGTCGGCGGCGGCACGCTCCCGGCGCAGGTATTAGCGCAGGTACGGCGACCAAACGTGTGCTGCCAAAAACCCCACGTGTTGCCGTAGTGGCGTTCGTGCCGGTCGGCACGGCACCGAAGGCGGTTGCCCTCGATCCCGCTACCCACGATCTGTACGTCGTCAACGGTGACAACACCATCACGATCGTGGCAGGGATCGGCTCCCGATCTCCCGCGTGAGGCTTTGACAACTAGCTGAGTGCCGTTTGCGTCTCACGGTCCGACGTGAGGGGTCACTGCGATGGGCTCGTTGGAAAGCGGTCTGCCGAAGGCTTCCATTCGCCTGGACGACGGCAGCGTGCGTCGGTACGCGTCATCAGCGCCTCACTTGTACCGGCAGGCTGTCGTCACGCGCGTGGTGTTCGTTCGCGACGCTTTGTTCCCGGCGACTGCGACGCAACGCACGCGAAACCCGCGCGTAGTTTTCCTTGGCTACCTGCTGGCCGCCGTTGCGGGCTTCGGTGTTGACTTGTGGTGGAGCGGCTCCGGGATCACCTCGCGAGTGTGGGCCGAGGACGGCACCGTATTCCTTAGTGCCGCGTACAGGACGTCCTTTTTCTCAGCACTGACAAGCCCTTCTGAGGGCTACCTGCAGGTGGTGCCGAGATCGCTTGCGGCATTGACGACTGCCTTCCCGGTGCGTGACGCGGCGTGGGTGCTGGCAGCGTCCGCCGCAGCTGCGCGCGCTGCGGTCGCGCTGTTTGTCTTTCGTGCGAGCAGCGGGCACCTGCGTTCGACATGGGTGCGCGCGATGTTGGCCGCGTCAGTCGTGTTGCTACCCGTTGGCGGACTCGAGGTGCTCGACAACATTGCAAACCTGCATTGGTTCTTCACGTTCGCCGCATTCTGGGCCGTGCTGTGGCGTCCGTCCCGGTGGTGGGAGTGTGCACTTGCTGCCGTCGTGGTGGTGCTGGCCGTCGGCAGCGAC
>DATCDK010000119.1:0-4733 GCA_036510735.1 Acidothermaceae bacterium
CGGCGATCCGCTTCGGTCCGATCTCGTCGCTGTCGTTCGCGGATTGGTCCTTCACGATGCGAAATGAGCTCGACATCGTGTTCCTGGTGACTCGCGCGGTGTGGCCGCACCTGGTCAACCGCGGCGGCGGCTCGATCGTGAACATCGCCTCGATCTCCGCGACCCGAGGCGCGTTCTTCATGCCACAGAACGCGCACGGCGCAGCCAAGGGCGGCGTTCTTTCCCTCACTCTTCAGCTGGTCACTGAGGGTGGCCCGCACAAGATCAGGGTCAACGCGGTAAGTCCCGCCATGACGGCCACACCGCACACAGCACCGCTACTAACCGACCCCAACAGTCCGTTCGCGGGACAGGTAGCGCGCATCCCGTTGGGCCGAGTTGGCCAGCCCGAGGACGTCGCGAACGCCGTGTTGTTCCTTGCCTCGGACGAGGCGGCACACGTGACCGGGGCGAACATCCCAGTCGACGGCGGCGCGGCGGCAATCGGCTGATGAAGCGCAGCAAGTTCCACGGAATGCTGTGGCGGCGCGGAGACGACGGCTACGAGCAGGCGCGAGTTGGCGCCGTCTTCAATGCCCGCCGCCCGCGGCGATTTCCCGCTGCCGTCCTGCTGGCCGCCGACGAACACGATGTCGTCGCCGGGATCAGGCTGGCCCGCGATGAGCACCTACAAGTAGCGGTGCGCTCCGGTGGTCATTCGTGGGCGGCCTGGAGTGTTCGCGACGACAGCCTGCTCATCGACCTCGGCGCGATGCGCGAGATGTCCTACGACGCCGCGACCGGTATCGCGACAGTCAACCCCGCGGTGCGGGGCGGGACCGAGTTCGCGCCGTTCCTCGCATCGCACGGCCGCGCATTTCCTGGCGGCCACTGCGAATCGGTCGGCCTCGGTGGCTTTCTGCTGCAGGGTGGTCAGGGCTGGAACAGCCGCAGCTGGGGATGGGCGTGCGAGAACGTGGTCGCCGTTGATGTCGTGACCGCCGGCGGCGAGCTCGTCCGCGCTGACGAGCGACAGAACACCGATCTCTACTGGGCCGCCCGTGGTGCCGGACCTGGATTTCCCGCACTCGTTACGCGCTTTCACCTGAAGACATACGAGCTACCCAAAGTGATGATCCAGGACACGTGGACCTTTCGGCTCGAGGATGCCGAGCCGCTACTCGCATGGCTGCACGAGGTGCTGCCGACCCTGCACATCACCGTTGAGCCAGTCATCGCGGCGACCCGCCTGCCCGGCGTCCCGCTTGATGAGGGAAAGGTGCGACCCGAGGGCACTGTTCTCTTGCTGCACACGACGGTCATGGGCGATTCGGTCGAAGAAATCGAGCGACTGCTTGCCCCGCTCGACGCCTGCCCGTTACGTGATCAACGACTCGGCCACGTTCGCGGGCAGACCACAATTGCCGACGAGAATGTCGCGCAGGCCGTGCAAAATCCGACCAATCACCGTTACGCCGTCGACTGCACCTGGACCAACGCAACGGCCCAGCAGCTCGCGCCGGTACTGAGCCGGTTATGGAAAGAATTGCCGACCGAGCACTCGTTTTCGATCTGGTACGGATGGGCACCGACGCGGCCGTTGCCTGACATGGCGTTCTCGATGGAGGCAAACGTCTACCTCGCCGCCTACGTGATCTACACAGATGAGGCGGACGACGCGAGGTACCGCGGGTGGGTGCATGACCGCACATCGGAGTTGGCCCGGCATGGCGAGGGCGTTTACCTGGGCGACACCGACTTCACCGCACGCGGCGATCGCTTCATGTCGGACGCGAATTACCGCCGCCTGGAGGTGATTCGCGCGCTCCGCGATCCGGACGGGATGTTCTGTTCCTACCTGGCCAGTGCCGACATGCAACTCAATGAGCATCGGCCCTAGCGGTCAGGGATTCTGCGCAGCGGTCCGATGTAGCGCCCGGCCGTTGCCGATCTTCCACGTGTAGTAGCCAACCAGGCACGCCCACGCCACGTGGACCGATGGCATGGTCGAGAGCTGGTCGACCGCGAGGCCGTGCTGGTAGACCGACTGGTTAGACGGCTTGCCCGTGTCGACGATGCCCGGCAGGAAACGCGGCGGCGCGACCGGCACGAGTTGCACGATCAGGCAGACCAAGGTCGTCCATCCAAGTACCTGCCGCACCGGCCGGTACTGATCGCGGTGCCACCAGAACAGCCAGATCAAGAACACGAACATCATCGGGAAGTGCATGGCCGCGTAGTAGAGATTCGCGACCTGAACAATCAGCGGATGCCCGAGGATCAGGTTCTGCACGCTGCGCTCGGACGGAAGGAAGATTTCGTGCTCGAAATGCTCGATCCATCGGGCTCGTACGTACGCGTCTTTGCTGCTGAAGCCGGCGATGCGCCCCGCCAGTTCCCATAACGCGTACAGGACGCCGATCACCGCAACCTCGCGAGCGAAGGCGCCGAGGGCGCGAACCCGCTTGTCCTTCGACAAAGCCATCGCGCCGCCTACGGCCACCAGCACGGCAGCGGTCTCGAGGGAGTGCTCCCAACTGACCGATACCGTCCGCATGACGACAAACTAGTAGAGCCCCGGTCAGCGCAGTGACAGGCCTCCATCGACGCAGAGCGTCTGGCCAGTCAAGGCAGCGCCCGCCCCGGACGCGAGAAACGCGACGGTCTGTGCAACGTCGTCGGGTACCAGCGTGCGTGGCAGCGCCTGGCGCCGCAGGACGTCGTCGAACGCGGCGACGGGCAGGTCTCGTTGGGCGGTAGGAGTTGCGGTCAGTCCGGGCGCGACGCACGTCACCGCGATGCCGTCCTGGCCTAGAGCCATCGCGAGGGTGCGGGCGAGTCCGACGAGTGCGGCCTTGCTCGTGACGTACGCCAGCAGATCGGACGACGGCGGTGACCAGATGGTGTCGGAGACGACGAAGATGATTCGTCCGAACCCGTGAGCCACCATCGAAGGCGCGAACGCTTGCGCCAGCAGCAACGCCGACTCGACGTTCACCGCCTGCACGCGGCGCCATGTCGCTAGGTCGATAGCAGCGAGGTCGGCGCGGTCGAATGCGGCGGCCGCATGGACCAAGACGTCGCAACGGCCCGCCTCCGCGAGAACGCGCGCCGCGGCAGCTTGCACGTCGGCGGCCTGTGCGAGGTCGACCGGGTTAGGCCCGTGCTGGTCGAGTGAGACAACCTGATGCCCGGACGCCGATAGCGCTGCGCAGATCGCGCCACCGATCGCGCCCGCACCGCCAGTGACCACTGCTGTCCGCGGCATGTCAACCGGCCTTCGTCGTCGCAGCAGCGTCGGCTCCCGCGATGCGGCCGAACACGATGGCATTGGTCAGGCCGCCGCCGTGGTCGATGAGGTGGCCCCACACCATGCTGACCGCGCCAGCCGCGTAGAGGCCCGGAATCGCCGAGCTGTCGGGTCGCAGAACGCGTGCTCGCTCGTCGTGGCGAGGTCCGCCGGTCGTGCCGGCGATGCCGGGCCACGTTTTGATCGCGTACAGCCGCGTGGTGTCGAGCGGCACGAGTGTGTCGGCGGAGCGGCCGAATCGCTCGTCACGGCCGGCAGCGGCGTACGCGTTGTACTCGGCGATCGTGGCGGCGAGCACGGCGGAATCCATGCCGGTCTCGTGGGCGAGTTCCTCGACGCTGTCGGCAGCGACGATCCATCCGCGCGCGACTTCGTCGGCGTTGTCGACGCTCCAGCGGTAGTCGTTCGGCGTACCAAGCAGACCGTTGAGTGGGCCGGCCAGCCGTGCGGTCTCGTCGAAGACTGCCCAACTCGGCAGTGCAGGGCGATTGGCGTTGCGCGGGAGGTAGGTCAGCAGCGCGCGGAGCCGGTCGTGCACCTCGTAGCCGGTCTCGTCGGCGAAGCGGCGGCCGTCGGCGTCGACAAAGATGTGGCCGGCGCCGAAGAAGTCGATCGCGAACGGCGCAGCGAACTCCGGCCTGCGAAAGGCGAACCAACCGAAGAATCCGTACATGTGCCACAGCGCCGCCCCGGCCGACTGCGCCATCAGCAGGCCGCGCCCGGTGTTAGCGGCGTGACCCACCGGCGAGGTGTTGCCGAGCGGCAGGTATGCGTCGGCTAGCCCTGCCTCGCCCTCGAACCCACCGCAGGCGAGCACCACCCCGCCGTCCGCCTCGATTGTTGAACGAGTGCCGTCGTGGTCGACGACGAGGCCGACCACCCCGCCGTCCGCAATGACGAGCTCGCACGCTGTTGTCTCGAGCACCACCGGAATACCGCGGGTGCGCACAGCAGCATCGAGCAGCGACCAGAGCGCTTCGCCGCGGCGGCCGTCTCCACCGGCGACCACGCGGTAGCTGATGTGGCGACCCGCCTCCGAAAGCGGCCACGAGGGGAAGGGCGCGGGCAGTCGCATCGGCGGTGGATCGAACGCGACGGTGCTGCCGCCGAGCGAGATCAGCCAGCTGTCGATGTCGTGCAGGCCCTGTGCGTACGCCTCGAGGACCGCGCGATCGGTGCGGCCGAAGCAGAGCGCCTCAAGGTGATCGAGCGTGTGCTCATCGGGGAGGTCGAACAGGAAACCTCCGCTGTACAACGCATTCCCGCCGCCGCGGCCGGTGGCCTCGACGATCACGGCTGAGTACCCAGCGTCATGGGCGGCGATCGCGGCCGACGCACCGGCCGGGCCGTAGCCCACGACGACAACGTCTGGCATCAGTGGGCCGGGTTGCGCTCGACGAGCTCGACGAGGTTGCCCTCAAGATCAGTTACGTACGACATCCGC
>DATCDK010000120.1:0-7607 GCA_036510735.1 Acidothermaceae bacterium
CGGGGCGGACGAGCTGCTCATCATCACGCGCGGGTTGGTCGGCGACCTCGTCGAGCCGACCCATTCGAACGGGCGCGGACTCGTCGAGATGGGTCCGCTCGGCGTGACGAAAGGCACTGCGTTGGCGCACCTTGCTGCCGAACGCGGCGTTGACCGTGCCGATGTGCTCGCGTTCGGCGACATGCCCAATGACCTGCCGATGCTCGCGTGGGCTGGCACGGGCTACGCAATGGCCAACGCGCACCCCGACGTGCTCGCGGCCGTCGAGCTCACGACCGCAAGCAACAACGACGACGGAGTTGCGTTGGTCCTTGAGCACCTGTTTGCCGGCACTGAGTAACCGGCTCAGTAATTCCGGTGCCAGATCGGCTACAGGTACATGCCCTGGTTCGGGCGCTGTCCTTCCGGGCCTGTTCCTTGTGGGAGCGCGCGCCGCATCTGTTCCAGCTGAGCATTCGCCGCCATCTGTTGGGCGACGAGCGCGGTCTGAATTCCGTGGAACAGACCTTCGAGCCAGCCGACGAGCTGCGCCTGCGCGATGCGCAGCTCCGATTCGCTCGGAACCTCCGACTCGGTGAACGGCAGGGTAAGGCGCTCGAGTTCGTCAACCAGCTCAGGTGACAGACCGCTCTCGAGTTCCTTGACGGACGCCGCGTGAATCTCCTTCAAGCGGACCCGGCTCGCTTCATCGAGCGGTGCGGCCCGTACCTCTTCGAGGAGCTGTCGGATCATGTTGCCGATGCGCATGACTTTGGCCGGCTGGTTCACTAAATCGGCGACCGTGCCGCTGGCTCCATCGTCGCCCGGGCCAACGATCTCGACCTGAGAATCTTCGGGCACGCGAACCTGGTGGTCACTGCCACCATCTGCCGTGCCGCCGATGCTCATACGGCGATTGTCTCAGGCAGGGTCAGCAGGATCTTGCCCACGTGGTCGCCAGCCTCCATCATGCGATGCGCTTGCGCCGCGTCGGCCATCGGCAGTTCCGCCTGCACAACGACCTGCACCGCGCCCGACTCAACGAGCGGCCACACCGACGAACGGACCTCGGCAACGATGGCCGCCTTTTGAGAAAGAGGTCGTGCGCGCAAGCCCGCGGAATACACGGTTCCGCGTTTGGACATCAGCAACGCGAGATCGAGTTCCGCTCGGCGTCCGTGTTGCATGGCGAGCACCACGAGCCGGCCGTCCGGCGCAAGAGTTTCGAGATTGCGGCCCAGGTATTCACCGCCCACGACGTCGAGGATGACGTCAACCCCCCCGCCGTCCGTATAAGAGTGAATCGCGGACACGAAGTCGTAGCGCCGATAGTCGATCGCCAGCTCGGCACCGAGCTCGACCGCCCGCGCGCACTTGTCCGGCGTCCCAGCTGTTGTCAGAACTCGCACCCCCAGGGCACGCGCCAACTGAATGGCGAAGGTGCCGATGCCGCTGGTGCCGCCGTGCACGAGCAGCGTTTCGCCAGCGCGGACGCGAGCGGCCTGAAAGACCGTCGACCACACCGTGCAGGCCGCCTCGGGCAATCCGGCCGCATCGACGACCGGCAGCCCGGCCGGAATTGGCAACACCTGACCCACTGGCACCGACACGAACTCCGCGTAGCCGCCACCGGCCAAGAGTGCGCAGACCTCGTCGCCGACGGTCCAGCCCTGCACATCTGGCCCAACCGCGACGATGCGCCCTGAACACTCGAGGCCGAGGATCGGCGAGGCTCCCGGCGGCGGTGGATAGTGGCCCGCGCGCTGGGAAAGGTCGGCTCGGTTGAGACCGGCAGCACGAACGGCGATGACGACCTCGGCCGCTGCGGGCGTGGGGTCTGGTACTTCGGTCCACTCCAGAACAGAGGCGTCACCGGGGCCGGCCATCGTGATCGCGTGCACGCACGCCACCCTAGGGGTCATCCGACTGGGGCGCAGCATCCACCACAAATCGGGCCAAACCAGCCATAAGACTCTTGTTTGCTCATGTGACACAGGCCCATGATCGAAAAATGCTGCACCGCTTTGCCGACGCGCGCGTCATCGTCGTCGACGACAACCCCGCGAACGTCTCCGCTCTCGTCTCGGTGTTGGGCGAGGCGGGCCTACGCAACATCGCCTGCGCGACGAATCCGCGAGCGGGTCTCGACCTCGCAAGCGTGACTGACCCCGACGTGATTCTGCTGGACCTGCACATGCCCGGGCTCGACGGTTACGGCGTGCTCGAAGCCCTCGCCGCGACGAGCAGTGACAACGGGCATTTCCCGGTTGTCGTCGTGATGGGCGAGACGACTCCCG
This sequence comes from Acidothermaceae bacterium, assembly GCA_036510735.1. Lineage (GTDB taxonomy): Bacteria > Actinomycetota > Actinomycetes > Acidothermales > Acidothermaceae > PALSA-607. The sequence continues at coordinate 2,277 of DATCDK010000120.1, forward strand.
ACACCTTGCACCGGGCACTGTCGCTGGGGGCGCGAGACTTTCTCGCCACCCCTCTCGACCCGATCGAGGTCGTGTTGCGCGTACGCAACATGCTCGAGAACCGCTTCCTGCACAACGCGCTGCAGAATCAGAACTTCGCGCTGAACGACGAGCTCGACGAGATGAAGGAGGGCGACGAGCGGCTCCAGCGCGAGCAGCATGGGCACCTCGAGCGCATCGAGCACGTGCTTGCGCACGACTCCTCGTTGGCCATGGTGTTCCAGCCGATCGTCGACTTGACCGACCGCTCGGTCGTCGGGCTTGAAGCACTGTCGCGGTTCGCCGGCAAACCGATGCGATCGCCCGACCTGTGGTTCGAGGAGGCGGCGTCCGTCGGCCTTGGGCCGACGCTGGAGATGAAGGCGATCGCCGCGGCGCTGGCCCAAGCCGTGAAGCTCCCCGACGAGGCATTTCTCGCGGTCAACGTGTCCCCGGAACTATTGCTCTCCGGCAAGCTCGACTACCTCGTCGACGATCCCATCTGCCCACGCCTGGTGTTCGAACTCACCGAACACGTCGTGGTCGACGATTACGGGCCGATCCGCAGCCGCATTGCGCGGTTCCGCGAGAAGGGCGCACGGATTGCGATCGACGACACCGGTGCCGGCTTCTCGAGCATGCGGCACATCCTGTTGCTGCAACCCGAGATCATCAAGCTCGACCAGTCGTTGACGCATGGCGTCGATCACGATCCGGCGCGCCGCGCACTCGCGACGTCGCTGGTCTCCTTCGCGAAGGACATCGGCTCCGACCTGATCGCCGAGGGAGTCGAGACGGCGGACGAGTTACTGGCGTTGGAACGCCTCGGCGCGCAGTGGGTTCAAGGCTTCCACATCGCGCGCCCCGAACCGCTCGCTGTCTAGAGCACCCTCGACGTCCGGCCTCGCTATTCGCCGTAACACCAGCGCACCGAAAGCGGCTGCGGCTAGACACGCGCTGGCGCCCAGGACCAGACCCCAGCGGGCACCGAAGTACTCGCTGACGGCGCCCGCGATGGGTCCGCCGATCGGCGTCGATCCCATGAAAGCAACGGCCCACAGAGCCATCACGCGACCGCGCATTTGCGGAGCCGCCGCGAGTTGCAACGAGCTGTTGCCCTTGGACAGGAACGACACGCTCGCTGCGCCGACGGCGAGCATCGCGAGCAGTTCGAGCGGCAATGTCGGTGCGGCTGACGCGAGGAGCAGCACGACACCGAAGACAGCGGACGACGTCACCATCGCGCGCACTCCGGTGCGGCCGCGCGCAGCGGTGTAGAGGCCGCCCGCGATCGCGCCGACTCCCATTGCTGCTGTCAGGAATCCGTATGTCGCGCCGCCGCCGTGGAATGTCTTTGCGAGCGCCGGCAGGACCACTTGGAATTCGTAAGCCAGACATCCGACGAGCGCCATCATGACGAGCGGGACGCCGATCGCGACGGTCTTCGCCGAATACCGAAGCCCTTCGCGCAGCTGGCCTTTCGACCGGTGCGTCGGCGGCGTCGGTTGTAGCGCGGTTACGTCCATCGAGGCGAGCGAGTACACCACCGCGATGAAGCTGGCTGCATTGAGCAGGAAGCAGAATCCGATGCCGCCCGCTGCGATGACGATGCCCGCAATCGCCGCGCCGACTGCACGAGCCGCATTCACCATCGTGGAGTTCAGGCTGACCGCGTTGCGCAGGTCCTTTGAGCCGACCATCTCCAGCACGAACGACTGCCGTGCCGGATTCTCGAAGCAGTTGTTCAAGCCCAGCAGGAATGCGAGGGCGAACACTTCCCATACGTGAACGTGGTTGGTGACAACCAGCAGTCCGAGAACGAGAGCGAGGATGCCCATCATCGACTGCAGCACCATCATCAGCTTGCGCTTGTCGATGCGATCGGCCACCACCCCGCCGTACGGTCCGAGCACCAGGACAGGCAGGGTCTGCAACGCCACGGCCCAGCCGACATCGGTTGCGGATCCGGTGAGCTTGAAGATCAGCCACGACTGCGCCACTGACTGCATCCAGGTGCCGGAAAGCGAGATCGCCTGGCCGGTGAAGTAGCGGCGGAAGTTGGGGATGGCGAGTGCCGCGAACGTTTGCTTGCTCAGAGCGATTCGTCGGGCCGTGAAGGTCTCGCTCATCGGGCGGCCAGTGCTTCGAGCGCCGGCAGCGCGGCGAGCAGCTGCGCGGCTTGCAGGTCGGGCATCTTCTCCAACCGGACGGCGATGGCCTTGCTGCGCTGGTCTTGCACTCGCTCGTGCAGCGTGCGACCTAGGGCTGTTGTCTGGACGACGACCGCGCGCCCGTCGTCCGGGTGCGCGATCCGTTCAATCAGGTCGGCGTCGCTGAGCTTGCCGACGACGCGCGACAGCATCGTCGGGTTGATGCCTTCGAGGTCGGCGAGCTCGCCGATTCCGATGGGGCCGCGACGAGCGACGGTCCCGAGCACCGAGAGCTGGCTCGGACTGAAGCCGATGTCGGCGACCGACGCGTTGAGTTGGCGGGAGAGGCGGCCGATCGCGGCGCGCAGCCGACTGACGTCGTCCGCGTCGATGTGGGTCATGAGAGTCCTGCCGTAGATAGTTGCCTATCGGCAAGCATACACCTGATACGACGGGCGCAGGCCCCGAGTGGTTCCCCACCGCCAGCACCATCCCGTCGACTTGCCGGCACCGTGCCGTCGACTGAAGGAATTACGTGGGCTTTTCGTCTTGGGCCGTAATTCCTTCAGTCGGCACGGGAAGGAAGCGTGCCGGTAAGTTCATCGACTGGAGGGCTCGCCTAGAGGCCGATGGCGGCGGTCTTGAAAACCGCTATGAGTGCAAGCTCATCAAGGGTTCGAATCCCTTGCCCTCCGCAACTGGGGCTTGATCGCCGCAAGGCTGACCCGGCGAACGACTTTCATGCCCGGTCAGGAAGTTGTGTGCGCAGATCGCCACTGAGACGCCGCAGTTCGCGATGGCTGCCCACTGGTCCCCCGTGACCAGGGTGGGCACCCACAGCATCGAGAAGACGATGCACACGAGCCAGCCGACCCGCTGCCGGCCCGCGAGCCACGTCCCGACCAGGTCGGGGAACACCCGCCGTCCGTCGTTGCACAGCACGGTGCCCGCCGGCGGCGCGTGGTACAGCGAAACCCAGGTTGCTGGGCGGTCCACCGCGGCGGCCGCAAGTTGGGCGGCCACGGCGTCGCGCGTCGCCGGGCCGTCCCACCACGGGCACACGGTGAAGCGGATGCCGTCGAGGTCGACCGAGGCGCCGTCGCACAGCAGCGTGTCCTGGCGCAGGTCGCATAACCAGCTCGCCGCCAGATCTCCGGCCAATGCCACCACGTCGACGTCGTCAGCGGCCCGGACCAACCAGTCGTAATGCGGCAATCCGTAATGCAGATCCGAGGCCACCAAAATCCGCACCTGATCATGCCTGTTTCGACATTGCCAGCGCGTTACGGAATCAAGACAGAACGGCACAAGGGAATTTCGAGACGAGAGCCCTGGGATTACAGCGATTCCGCCCGTAGCATGTGCGTGCGGACTCCAGGCGGGGTGGGACCTGCTGGCTTGGTGTCGCGCATACATTCCCGAGGGGGGAACGCGATGCACCGCGTTATGTGCCCGGTTGTTATCGGGCTTGCCACTGTCACGTTTATCGCAACCACTGCGGGCGGCGCCTACGCGGCTGCCGCCCCTGCTGCCACGGCTGCGTGCCCGGCGATCCTTGCACCTGCGGGCATGAATCCGCTGCCGGCCTCCGACGACTGCCCGACGCCGGGCGCCCGTACGACCAAGGTTCAAACCTTGGTCACGCCGCACGCCGCATCGACACCGATCAGCATCACGCCGCTGCCATTCGATCGCACGAACGGCGACCTCCTCGCGGTCACCAAGATCGACGGCACCAACGATCTCGCCTTCGGTGGCAACTTCAGCCTCGTCTACACCCCGGACGGCGTTTCGCACGCCGCGACGAACTTCGCAGTCGTTGACGAGGCGTCGGGCACGGTTCTGTACGGCGGGAGTGCAGGCGGCGGCACCGACAAGTACGTGCGGTCGATCGGCAGCCTGAATGGCGTCATCTATATCGGCGGCGATTTCACCTCGTGGGGCAGCGTTTCCCGATCACACGCGGTGAGTCTCGCCCCCACCGGAAACCCGGCATCGCCATATGCGGTGACGTCCTGGAATCCGGCGCCAAGCGTCAAGGTGCGCGGCTTGGCAGTCGACAGCAGCGCGGTCTACTTCGGCAGCGGTAGCTCCGCACGTGCGGTGAACCTGACGACCGGGGCGACGATCTGGTCGAAGGCCACCTCGGGCGGCAGCGTTGCCAGCGTCTTCAAAGATCAGGGCTCTCTCTTCGTCGGCGGCTTGTTTAACAACTACAACGGCGTTTCGCACCCCGGCCTGGTCAAAGTCAATCCGAGCGACGGTTCACTCATCATGGCCTTCGATGCTCACATGCGCCCGAACACCGGACAGGGCCAGTACGGCGCTTATGACGGCGAGGAAATTGTCACGATGGCGCCGGGGCCTAACGCCGGCGAGTTCTTGGCAGGTGGCGCCGGCCACGCACCCGCCGGCTTGTCGTCCAACGAAGCCTTCCTACTCGACATCAACACCGGTGCTCGGCTGATGCACTACTCGACGCTTGGCGACTGCCAAGCGATCGGCGCGGTCGGAAACACCACCGTCGCGGGTTACCACAACAACACCGCGAGCGCGAGCAACCCGCTGTCGGCGAACTACTTCGGCATCCAGCTCGAGAACACGACAGTCGGCACACCGACGACGTGGGACCCGCGGGTGAACGGCAACCAACTCAATGCGGACGGCGGGAACAACGGGGTCCAGGCGATGTACGTCGACCAGACCACCCAAACGGTCTACCTGGGCGGCGCTTTCCTGCACTGGAACGGCACGACCGGTTCCAACCACCAGTCGTTGATCGCCTTCTCCTTTGCACCAGGGAGTCCGACGGCGCCGAATGCCCCAACGAATGTGACTGCATCCCCCGGCAATGCTCAGGCGACGGTGTCGTGGACCGCGCCGTCCAATGGCGGCAGCCCGATCACCGGCTACACCGTGACCTCGAGCCCGGAGGGCGTCACCGCGACGACCGCCGGCGCAACGTCGGTTGTGGTGCCGGGTTTGACCAACGGTGTCTCTTACACGTTCACCGTGACTGCGGCCAACTCGATCGGCACGTCGAATCCTTCGGCGCCGTCGAATTCGGTGACGCCACAGGCGCCGACGGCACCTGACGCGCCGACCAACGTGACGGCGACGCCCGGTAATGCGTCGGCGTCGGTGTCGTGGACCGCGCCGGTGT
>DATCDK010000121.1:0-2405 GCA_036510735.1 Acidothermaceae bacterium
GTTCGCGGCGGGCACCTCGTACTACGGTGTCGCAGAATTGCTTCGCTTCGCGAAAGACACGCACGACTTCGAGTCGCGCTACCTCGACGGCCTTGTCGGGCCGCTGCCCGAGGCGCACGATCTCTACGTCGAGCGCGCACCGCTGTCGCATGTCGACGAGGTCTCGTGCCCAGTGCTGCTGCTCCAAGGCCTCGACGATCAGATCGTGCCGCCTTCGCAGGCCGAGTTGTTCCGCGACGCCTTGGTAGCAAAGGGAATTCGCCACGCCTATCTCGCGTTTGAGGGCGAGCAACACGGCTTTCGCAAAGCCGAAAACGTCATCACCAGCCTCGAGGCTGAACTGTCGTTCTACGGTCAGGTGTTCGGGTTCAACCCGCCAGGAGTGCCAGTACTCGAACTGTCGTGACATCGTCGGATCGCGGGAAACGGCCAGTCGCCTATGCGTCACGCAACTGCAACACAAGCGTGCCAAGAACGAGCGCGCCCGCAGCCCACAACCCGACGACGCCGAGGCCAGCCCACGGACTGAGCGGCAAGCTGTGCACGCCGACCGTCGTTTGAATCCCTAGTCCGGCGTTCATCGGTGCGACCTGTTCGAGGTGCCGGTGCCAGTGCGGGTTGCTGACCATGACGAGCGCGATCGGAAACGCGAACAACAGCCCGAGTACGAGCCCGATGCCGGCCGCCGAGTCACGTACCGCAGTGGAAATGCCCAGGCTGAGCAGCGCAATCAGCACTAGATAGAGCACCGAACCCGAGGCAGCGCGCAGCATTCCGGCATTCGACAATGCAAGCGACGGAAATCCGTTGGCTGGTGTGAACCCTTTGCCGGGAAGCACGAGTTGACCGAGCACGGCCGATCCGACAACCCCACCGACGCCTGCTACCAGTGCCCAGCCGGCGGCAACTACCGCCTTCGCGGTCAGCACCTCAACGCGGTTGGGCATCGCCGTCAGGGTGGTGCGGATCATGCCAGTGCCGTATTCGGCGCTCATGATCGTCACCGCGCAAACGGCAACGAGCACTTGGCCTACGTAGACGCCGGCGAGGCTAATCTTCGCGGGGTCCTGGCTGCAGGCTGACGAGCTACAGACCGCGCCGGCATCGGCAACGGCGCCGAGCCCGATCGTCATGCCGATCGCTGCCAGTAACAACCAAAACGTGCCCGCAGCCGTTCGAAACTTGGTCCACTCGGCGTGCAGCGTGAGGATCATGCATCTCGCTTGCGTAGCAGTACGAACGCAACACCGAGCGCGAGTGCCGTCCAGGCGATCAGAACGCCGAATCCCTCCCACGGCGACAACGGGTAGTAGCCGGCGGAAGCGATGTACACCCCATTGACTTGCGGGTACTGATGCAACGTCTGCTGGACGGCGAATCCAGCGGCCGGTGTCACGCGCAACATCCATTGCAGCGCCCCGATCGACGACACGCCGAGGATGTACGGCAAGACGGTGAGGGCGATCACCGCCGCCACGGCCGTCGCACTGCGGCGCACGATCGTGCCGATTGCGACGGCAAGTACCGCAGCGATTGCCAGCACAGCGGCGGTCCCGACCAACACGCGCATCTCAGTGAGTGCACTGGCCGGCGAGATGTACGTGCCGTTGTTGCGTCGCTGTCGGTCGACGAACCACATGCTGAACGCCGAGGCGGCCAAGCCTAGTACGAACACAACGCATGCGAGGACGACCGCCTTTGCGGCCAGCACCCGACCGCGACGCGGGCTCGCGGTGAAGGTTGTACGAATCAGGCCGCGACGGTATTCGGAGGTGATAAACAGCGCGCCGATCACGACCATCGCCATGAGTCCGACGAATGCGCCGGCGAGGCCGCCGCTGACCGTGTTGTTATCTCCACCGCTCGAGGCCAGCGGTCCGATGTCTCCCGAACCGCTTACGGTGAATGTGCCGCCGGATTGCGTGAACGGCGGCACATTGCCAAGGCCGTTGTCCCCGACTTGGGTGCCCTGCCAACTCCCCGGCGGCTGGCCGCCCGGCAGGCTGACGTCGTCGAAGGTGGCCGTCGCCAGCGCAGGACCGCCCTGCGTCGATGTGCCGACAATTTCTTCCGTGGTGACATCGTTGTCCGGTGACGTGACGAACAGTCCCACTGGCACCGACGCCGGTAATCCGCTGAGCTTGGCGACGCCGATCTTCGTCCAGTTCTGCCCGTCGGCCGACTCGTAGCCGGTCAGCGTGTCTCCCGATCGCGACAATCGGAGCCACTGCGGTGACGTCTTGGAGACTGTCGTAGCGCTACCGGCGATGTCCTTGGTGAAGTTGTACTGCATGCGCACGCCGTGGGTTGCGGTCGCCATGACGGCCGCGTAGGGCGAGCCCTGGGTGGTGTTGGCTTTCACGATCAGGCCGGCCTTCGCCCATGGAATGACCACCGGTTGCGAC
>DATCDK010000122.1:0-7542 GCA_036510735.1 Acidothermaceae bacterium
TTCGAGCGACTGGAGTGCGAAGCAGCCTTCGGGCAGCGGGGGCAGCGGGTCGCCTTCGGGCAGCCCTGAATCGACGAAGCCGAGCCAGACATGGCGGACGCCGAGGATGCGAGCCGCCTCTGCCATCTCCGCTCGGCGCACGTTCGGCAGATCGTCGACGACCTCGGGACGGTCCATCGCGGGATTCAAGATCGATCCACGCTCGCCGCCGGTCAACGTCACCACCAGGACGTCGACACCCTCGGCCACATAACGGGCCATCGTCGCGGCGCCCTTGCTGGACTCGTCGTCCGGATGGGCATGCACGGCCATCAGCCGCAGTCGTTCTGTCACGTTAGGTCCAGTCCCGTTCGTACTCATGGACTCTCATTCTCCTGGCTAGCGGAGACGGGCGCAGCGGTGGGTCGGACGGCGGTTGTAACCTGGCATACACACCGACGCGCGTCTCGCCGACAGTTGCTTGTCACCTCAGAGGGAGCTCCGTGGCTCAGACCACCCCGATCACCTGGCTTACCCGCGAGGCCTACGACCGGCTGACCGCCGAGTACGACAACCTCACCGGACCGGCGAGGATCGAGATCGCACGCAAGATCCAGGCCGCGCGCGAAGAGGGCGACCTCAAGGAGAACGGCGGCTACCACGCCGCGAAAGAAGAGCAAGGCAAGATGGAAGCCCGCATCCGGCAGCTGCGGCAGCTCCTCGATAACGCCAAAGTCGGAGCAGGACCAGCGGACGACGGCAAGGTCGGCCCGGGCATGGTCATCACCGTTCGTTATGAGGGGGACGACGACACGTTGACCTTCTTGTTGGGCTCGCGTGAAGACGCCGGTGGCGCAGTCGACGTCTACTCCCCGAGTTCGCCGCTCGGAGCTGCGCTGCTCGGCAAGACCGCCGGCGACACGGCGTCCTACTCGCTGCCGAACGGCACGAAGCTGTCCGTCGAGATCATCGAAGCGAAGCCCTACACCGGCTAGCGAGCGGCTGCGGCGCGGTACTTGCGCACCGACAGCGGAACGAAGACCACCAACAGCAGCACGCTCCACCCGATCGCCGTGATCTGCGGATGCTGCATTGGCCATGCATCTGGGCGCGCTAGCGAGCCGTTATTGCCGAACAGTTCACGGGCGGACGCGACAACGGCACTCACGGGATTCCAGTTCGCCACCGGCTGGAGCCAGCCCGGCAGCGACTGCGACGTGACGAACGCATTCGAGAGGAACGTCAGCGGAAACATCCAGATGAAACCGGCGCTTTGCGCAACCTCGACGCTCCTTACGGACAACCCGATCGTCGCCGAAACCCAGGACATCGAGTACGCAAAGAGAAAGATGATGAGGTACGCCGCGATCGCCCGGCTCGCCCCGCGCTCGATGCGCCAGCCGACGAGCAGACCGCATGCCGACATCACCACCATCACGATGCAGTTGTTGACCAGATCGGAAAGCGTCCGGCCGAACAGCACTGCCGACCGCGCCATCGGCAGTGATCTGAACCGGTCGATGATTCCTTTCTGAAGGTCATCGGCCAAACCGATCGCCGTGATGCCCGCGCCGAAGGTCACCGTCTGGGTGAAGATGCCAGCCATCAAGTACGAGCGGTAGGTCACGCCGGGTACCGGAATCGCGCCACCGAAGACGTACGCGAACAGCAGCACGAACATGATCGGCTGGACCGTCGTGAAGATCAGCAGGTCGGGGATGCGCTTGACCTTGATGAGGTTGCGCTTCGCTATCACCAGGCCGTCGGCGGTCGCTTGCGTCAACACGCTCATGACTGCTTCTCCTTGCGGCCCTTACGGCCTGATTTCGCAACGGGTACAGCAGGATCGGCTGCGTCTTCGGCGGCGTGGCCCGTCAGAGACAAGAACACATCGTCAAGAGTTGGACGCCGGATTGCGACGTCCTTCACGACCACTCCCGCCGTATCGAGCTGGCGTAGGGCATCGATCAGCACGGCGGATCCGCCCTGCACGGCGATCGATGCTGCCCTAGTGGCCTGGTCGATGGTGGGGTCGCCGAGCCCTACCCTGCGCAGGACCTGTTCGGTGGCCGGCAACTCCGACGCGTTCGACACGGTCAACTCAAGACGCTCGCCGCCGATCTGCGACTTGAGTTCGTCGGCAGTGCCGCGAGCGATCACCTTGCCGTGGTCGATCACGACGATCGACTGCGCGAGCCGATCAGCTTCTTCCAGGTACTGGGTGGTCAGCAGCAACGTGGTGCCGCCGTCGACGAGCTCCTCGATGACGTCCCACATGCCAAGGCGGCCGCGCGGGTCGAGACCCGTCGTCGGTTCGTCGAGGAACAGCACCCGCGGCCGCGCGACCAGACTGCCGGCAAGGTCGAGGCGCCGCCGCATGCCCCCGGAGTACGTCTTCACGACGCGATTCGCGGCGTCAACAAGATCGAAGCGCTCGAGCAGCTCATCGGCTCGCGCGACAGAGACGGCTTTGCCGAGGTGGTACAGGCGGCCCACCATGTCGAGGTTCTCGCGACCGGTCAGGTTCTCGTCGACCGCCGCGTACTGGCCCGAGACACCGATCGTGCGGCGAACAGCATCGGCATCGCGCACGACGTCGAGGCCCGCCACGGTGGCAGTTCCGGAGTCCGGCCTGAGAAGGGTCGTGAACACCCGCACCGCGGTCGTCTTGCCGGCGCCGTTTGGCCCGAGCAGGCCGAGCACGGTGCCCTCCTCGACGCGCAAATCAATGCCGTCGAGCGCGCGGACCGAGCCGTAGTGCTTGACCAGACCCTCGGCCACGATCGCGCCGCCCGTCGACCGAGGAGCGCGCGAAGGTGCTTGAACATCGACCATGTGAAGAGAGACTCCCTCGAGTCGCCGAAATCATCGGTTCGTTCACAACCGGCAGCAGGAGCTGCGTTCCGGAACAAGCAGGCGTTAGCGAACCAGGCAACACGGCAGGCTATCGACCCGCTGCGCGGGAGCGTCAAGTTACTTAAATCATCAACCTCAGCGACCAACCAAGCGGTCGAGCACGATGAGAACAGCTGCTGCCAGCAGCCCGTACTCGACGAGGATCAGGCGCGCAGGTGAAGAGTTCAGTCGACGCGCCGCGGCCGAGATCCCCGAGGGGCTGATCACGTAGAGCGCGACTTCCGGGCTGATGTAGCTGATACGGGGCGCGAACCCTCCGTACCAGCCACCCCCCATGATGTCGTGCTGAACGCGCGCGGCCACAACAACGGCGAACGCGAAGCCCACGAACACGCACAAGAGCGCGAGCAATCCAATGGAGATGCCGCCCACGTGCGACAGGTGATGGCCGATGGGCGTGGCGCCTAGCGAAAGGGTAAAAATGCCCAACACTGCCAGCACGTGCGCACCGAGCAGGGATAGCGCACGAGCCCGTGTCGGAAACGCGTCGCCGGAGTTCGACGGCGCGAAAGCCGGTCGCGCTTTGTCCCGCTCGGTCAATGCCGCAAGTACCGACACCGACGCAGCCGGGGGGACCGGCGCAACCCACCCGGATGGCGCGGTAACGACGACGCGGAGATCGGGCTGCGCAACGACGCGGAGATCGGGCTGCGCAACGAGGTGCAGGTCGGGCTGCGAAACAAGGTGCAGGTCGGGCTGCGAAACAAGGTGTAGGTCGGGCTGAGTCACAACGAGGTCGCCCGGGTCGGGCGCCAACCGCGGGGCGGCTGCAAAGGGCTGCGCGGCCGTAATGGACTGGGCGGCTGCAAAGTGCGGGGCGGCCACAAAGGGCCGCGCGGCCGCGATGGACTGGGCGGCTGCAAAGTGCGGGGCGACCACAAAGGGCTGCGCGGCCGTAATGGACTGGGCCGCAAAATGACCGCCTTGGCTGGATCCGAAACGCGGGGCGGGTGCGAAGCGCGAGTGGGCCGCAAAGCGCGGATCCGGCGCCGCTGCAAAGCGCGCAGCGACCCGAGGTCCGCCTGAGTGACGGCTTCGGCCACTGTTGCTGCCGCGGCTGTTGCTGCCGTGACTGTTGCCAGCCCTGCCGCTCCCGCGGCTGCGCAGCACCAACGCGGTGCCGAGCAAGACCAGCAACGCGGCCGACAAGAGGGGCACGAGGGGCAATGGCGTCACGTGCGAAAGGGCGAGGTGCACGGCATCCGACTTTCGGGGGGACGGCTGACCAAGCACGCAGGATCGAGCGCTCAGTTAGTTGTTTCGACCCCACCGGATGGCGACCTTGAGCTTTCGCTTTGCGTCACCCGGGTGAACTTCGCTAGGTGAACTCGAGGCGGTAGCCGCGCGACCGGAGCATCTCCACGACCTCGTCGGAGTGCGTCGGGCCCCTCGTTTCGACCTGCAGTGCCACGGCGACCTCATCGAGGCGCAGCGTCGGCGCGGTGCGCTGGTGCACCACATCAAGCACGTTGCCGCCCGCCGCCGCGAGCGCCTGCAACAAGGCCGCCAGCGCGCCCGGCCGGTCGCTGATCGTCACCTGGAACGACAAGTAGCGGCCTGCGGCGGCGAGGCCGTGCCGCAGCACGCCCATCAGCAACACGGGGTCGACGTTGCCGCCGGACAGCACAGCAACAACCGGCGGCTCGAACATCTCAGGGGCGTCGATGATCGCGGCGACCGCGGCGACTCCGGCCGGTTCGACGACCAGCTTGGCGCGTTCGAGACAAAACAAGAGAGCCCGCGACAGCGAGTCCTCGGACACCGTCACCACCCGGTCGACGTAGTCGCGGACCAGCTCGAACGTCAACTCACCAGGACACCCGACCGCGATGCCGTCAGCGATCGTCGACATGCTCGCGAGCCTGGTCGGCGTCCCGGCCTTTAGCGAACCTGGGAACGCGGCCGCACCTTGGGCTTGCACCGCGACGACGGTGATGTCGGGCCGCAGTGCTTGGACGACGACCGCAAGACCCGCGGTCAACCCGCCACCGCCGGTGCTGACGACGATGGTTCGCGCATCGGGGCATTGCTCGAGGATCTCCAGCCCCACAGTCGCCTGGCCGGCCACGATGTCGGCGTGATCGAACGGGTGAATCAGCATGGCGCCGGTGGCGGCCGCGAACGAGATGGCCTCGGCGAGCGCCTCATCAAGGGTGTGGCCGAAGAACCGCACATCGGCGCCGTACTTGCGGGTTGCCTCGACCTTCGGCAGCGGAGCACCTTCGGGCATGAACACCGTCGACTTGGCGCCGAGCAACGAAGAGGCGAGCGCAACACCCTGCGCATGATTGCCGGCGCTCGCCGCGACGACACCGCGCGCCCTCTCCTCGTCCGTCAATCGCGCAATACGAACGTAGGCGCCGCGAATCTTGAACGATCCGGCGCGCTGCAAGTTCTCGCATTTCAATCGGACGTCGCCACCGACCAATTCGGCAAGCCCGCGCGACGACTCGATCGGCGTGCGACGTGCGACCCCTGCCAGGAGCACCGCAGCCGCGCGCGCGTCGGCCAGCCACTCCTGCGGGTCGCGCGGCACGGCGGTGGTCATGCCCGAAGTCTCGCACCGATCCCGTTGGGAAAGATTAAGGCGGATAAAGATTCGCCCACCCGAGTCGGTTTCAGCGTGCCGATCCGGTGCAGGATGAACAGATGCGCACCCAACTCGCTCCGGGCACGGCTGACCACGTCGTCGAAGGCATCCGGATTCGGGTCAAGACCTACGGCGGACCGGGCGACGGCCTCGACAACTCACCGGCGGTGCTGCTGCTGCATGGCTTCCCGACGTCGTCACAGCTGTGGCGCCAGGTCGGGCCAGAGATGTGCGCAGGCACCGACGACGACCTCTTCGTCCTTGCGCCCGACCTCGTGCAACTCGGTGAGTCGGAGCGAACCGGTTCGCGCATCGACCTGGCGACGCAGGCTCGGCTGCTGCTGGGCATGCTCGATGCACACGACGTCGACAAGGTCATCGTCGCCGGGCACGGACTCGGCGGTGCAGTCGCCGTCCACCTTGCGGCACTTGACGCGAGTCGGGTCGCGGGCCTCGCGTTGCTCGACTCGCCACTGCACGCCGACGCGTGGCCGGTCGCGGGCGCGTTGCCGATGCTGATTCCGGGCGTGCGCGCTATTTGCGGACGCGCGCTTCCCGTCGTCCCGTGGCTTGCTGAACGAGTGCTTGCCACGTTGGTCGGCAGTGGCAGTGACGCGACCGGTGTGCGGCCGCTCGACCGTTACGTGGAGGAGTTGCGCAAGCCCGGCGCTGCTCGCGGGCTGGTGCACTTCGCGACCGCGGTCGACCCGGTCGCGATCGAGGCCGCGTGGCATATCGTCCGCGCGTCGCCACCACCGACGCTCATCATGTGGGGCGCCGACGATCGCGTGCACAACATCACCTACGGACGGCGAGTGGCTGGCGAAATTCCGAGTGCTGCGTGGGTTCCGGTGGCTGGTGCAGGGCACCTGCTCCCTGAAGAACGACCGGAACGTGTGGCCGAAGAACTCGTCGCATTCCACGCCGAGATCGCCGGCGACTAACCACAGGAGATACACGTGACGGACGAAGACCCAATCTCGTACATGGCCCTGCAGCCTGGCACCGAAGTATGCACGGTCGACGGCACCACCATCGGCACGGTCGAGCACGTTCTGCAGGAGCCGGATCTCGACCTGTTCGACGGCATCGTGGTCGCGGTGCCGCGCGGCATTCGATTCATCGACCGCGACAGCATCACCTCGATCACGACGTTGCAAGTGAAGACAAGCCTCACCGTCTCAGACGCCGCGCAGCTGCCCGAGCCCGAGGGCAATCCGGTCTACCACGTGAACGCGCTGCAAGATGTCGGGCCGAAGTTGACAGCCCGCCTCGGCCGGATGTTCCGCCGCGAGCACTGGATCAAGGACGAGTAGCGGCTAGTCAGTCGCCTAACTGCCGCGTGCCCAGGCGAGCAAGTCGTCGGCGTCCATCGTGTTGACGACCGTCGCGGCGTCGACGCCGCCCTCCTCCGCTCGGGCGCACCCATAGATCTGCCAGTCGAGCTGCCCAGGCGCGTGCGCGTCGGTGTCGATGGAGAATCTGCAACCGATCTCGACCGCGAGGCTCAACAACCGTCGGGGCGGATCGAGCCGTTCCGGCCTGCTGTTGATCTCGACCGCGACGTCGTGTTCTTTGCACGCAGCAAAGATTTTGTCGGCGTCGAACTGTGATTCGGGCCGCGACTTCCCGCCGTCCCGCCCTATGAGTAACCGACCGGTGCAATGCCCGAGCACATCGACAAGCGGATTGCGGACGGCGGCGAGCATCCGTCGCGTCATGGCGATGCGGTCCATCTTGAGTTTCGAGTGCACGCTTGCGACCACGATGTCGAGTCGGTCGAGCAACTCGGGCTCCTGGTCAAGCGAACCGTCGTCGAGGATGTCGCACTCGATGCCGGTAAGTATCCGAAACGGCGCAAGCTTCTCGTTCAGCTCGGCAACGACGCGCAGCTGATCGCGCAGTCGCTCGACCGTGAGCCCGTTCGCTACCGTGAGCCGCGGCGAGTGGTCAGTCAGCGCGATGTAACTGTGCGGACCGCTCGCCAAATCCCTTGCTGCTAAAGCCATTTCCTCGATCGGACTGCCGCCGTCACTCCAGTCGGAGTGCGTGTGCAG
>DATCDK010000123.1:0-4585 GCA_036510735.1 Acidothermaceae bacterium
TCGGTGGGCAAATCGACGAGTCGTGGTTGGGAGGATGCTCTGGGTTCATCAAGCCGATCGTCGTCATCGGCCCGGTAGGACCCCTTCGGCCAGTCATAGAAATACGCCTCGCCCGCCGTGATCACACCCGGGTCACGCAACAATCTGGTCACCGCATACGCAAGCGTCGACTTGCCGCTCCCGCTCTCCCCCGCGAGACCGACCACCTCACCGCGACGGATCGTCAGACTCACATCGTCGACCGCATGGACGGGCTGGTCGCCCAAACCGTAATCGACGCTCAGGCCGCGGATCTCCAACAACATGTCCGCGCCGTGATGTGCCGCCCGACCCGAAGTCTGCGAGGACGACGAAAGCGGCGGCCGCCCGTTTGCGAGGGTCACGGCGCCTCCCCGAGCCCAGCGCGCAGAGCGTGTCGGCCCGCTTCGATTGAGTGCTCGCGAACGACCGGGGTGAAGCCCAGCTGCGGTCGCAATTTGAAGCCCAGGTTCTTACGCATCTTGCGGCCGCCTGTTGCAATCCGCAGCCGCGGGTTGATGAACTCGTCGATACCGAAGTTGATCAGCGCGAGGCTCGTACCAAGCAGCGCGATCGCGATTCCCGGCGGGATGTACCACCACCAAAAGCCTGACTCCACCGCCGAACTCGACGTCGCGTCGAACAACATCGTGCCCCAGTTGTAGTCGACGCCAGCGCCGACGACGGTGAGAAATCCGAGGCCCACGTACGTTCCGATGGCATAAAGCGTGGTGAAGAGGAACGATGACGCGATCACCGGCGTCAGGTTCGGCATGATCTCGGTCATGATGACCCGCCATGCACTCTCGCCGCTCACCCGAGCCGCTTCGACGAAGTCGCGACTGCGCATCGACATCGCTTGGGCACGCAGCACGCGGGCACCCCAAGCCCATCCGGTCAACGCGATGATGACCCCGATGATCAACGGATTGCTGCTGCGGATCGGACCGAGGAATGCACCGACCGCGATGAGCAACGGAAGCGCGGGAATCACCAAGAACACGTTGGCGATCACCGACAGAGTTTCGTCGACCACACCGCCGATGTAGCCGGCGGTGATGCCGATCACCACAGAGAGGAGGGTGGCGATAGCGCCGGCCAGGAAGGAAACCAGGATTGTGGGCCGGGTACCGGAAAGCAGCTGCGAGAAGACGTCGCCGCCGATGTTGGTTTGTCCCAGCCAGTGATGTGCGCCCGGCAGTTGAGTCGCGATCGTCGATCCGGAGCGCGGGGGTCCGACGAGCGGGCCGATCGCTGTCGGGCTGTAGGGAGCAATGATCGGTCCGATGATGGCGAGCACAAGGAAACAGCCGAGGAGCACCAAGCCCACGATCGTCTTCTTCGAGTGGCCGAGCCGAAATCGCCGCTTCGGCCGATGCGCAGCAGTCGCTAGTGGGATCGCTCCCGCCGCGTCTCCCGGAGTTACCTCGACGATCGCCACGCCTGCTCACGCCTCCTGTCGCGTGCGTGGGTCAAGCGCCACGTACACGATGTCGGCGAGGAAGTTCGCGGCAAGTACGACGAGCGTGATCACCAAGAAGATGCCCTGCACCAGTGAGTAGTCGAGACTCTTCACTGCCGCGAGCAAGGTGAACCCGATGCCCGGGTAGGAGAACACGATCTCGGTGAGGAGCGACCCTCCGACGACGAAGCTGAGCGCGAGCGCGAAGCTCGAGACCTGCGGCAGCACCGCATTTCGAACGGCGTACCAAATCACTCGGTGCTTAGGCAGGCCCGCGGCTTCCGCCAGTAGTACGTAGTCCTCGTCGCGAACCGTCACCATCATGTTGCGCATGCCGATGATCCAGCCCGCCAGCGACGCAAGCACGATCGTTAGCGAGGGCAGGATCCCGTGGTAGATGGCGTCCTTGATGAACTTCCAGTTCACCCCGATCGAGCTCTTGGTGAAGTCGTAACCTCCTACCGAGGGGAAGAACTTGAAACGGACGGAGAAGACCAGCACCAACAGCGTTGCCATAAAGAAGTAGGGCATCGCCTGTATAAACGTCGTGATCGGCAGCAACCCTTCAAGCCAGGAGCCACGCTTCCAGGCCGCCAGCGTGCCGATCGTGGTGCCGACGACGAAACTAATCACCGTCGACATACCGACGAGCACGACTGTCCACCACATGTGCTGGGCGATGATGTGCGTGACCGGCACGTTGCCGAGACTCAGCGAGTAACCGAGATCGCCGTGCAGCAGCATGTTCCAGAAGTGCAAATACTGCTGCAACAGGCTCTGGTGGGTGCCGCCGTACTGAAGTTCCAGTGCCGCTAGCGCCTGTGGCGGTGCACTCTTCATCCCCGCAAGCTCGGCGAGCACCGGATCACCCGGCACCATGCGCGGGATGAAGAAGTCGAGGGTGATCGCGGCAACAGCCGCCACCAGATAGAACCCGATTCGCCGAGCAAAGAGTCGCATAGCTCACACCCGCCCGATGGTGTGCCGGTGAACAATCGCCGTGTTCACGCTACGACCTCGGGTGCCGATGCGCGATGGCGTGCGACCAAGTCCGTGAAACGTCGGCCGCTCGTCTTGATCGTCCGTTCCTGGGTGTCGTAGTCGACGCCCACCAAGCCGAAGCGCTTGTCGTAGCCGTAGGCCCACTCGAAGTTGTCGATCAACGACCAAGCGAAGTAGCCCGCTATCGGGGCTCCCCGGCGCCGCGCGCCAGCGCACGCGTCGACGTGAGACTCCAAGTACTCGGCGCGCTGGGCGTCGTCGACGAGACCGTCGTCGTCAGGCTTGTCGACCCACGCCGAGCCGTTTTCGGTGACGTAGATCTTCTGTGGCGCGTAGTCGTCGGCAACACGGACGAGGATGTCTTCAAGACCCTGCGGGTAGACCTCCCATCCCATCGCGGTTTCCAGCGCGTCGCGCACGCGGACGGCTGCGACTCTCGGCACCACGCCCGTCGGGTTGTCTTCGGCAACCTCGCGGAAGTAGTAGTTGACGCCCAGACAGTCGAGCGGCTGCGCAATCACCTCGAGGTCGTTCCCCCGAATCGGCGGTTCGACGCCGTACACCTCGACCATGTCTTGCGGGTAGCCGCGGCCATGAATGGGGTCGAGCCACCAGCGGTTCGTATGCCCGTCACCACGTCGCGCGGCGGCGATGTCTTCGGCACGGTCGCTCGCGGGCGAGACAGGGCTTAAGTTGTTCACAATGCCGATCGACGGCACCAGCTTCGCGGCAGATCGAACGGCTTGGACGCCGAGTCCGTGCCCCAAGTGCAAGTGGAAAGACGCAGGAACTGCCGCAGCAATGTCCTTGATCCCTGGGGCCATAACTCCCTCGAGATGGCCCAGCCAGGCAGAACACAAGGGCTCGTTCATGGTCATCCAGTTAGCGACCCGATCACCAAGCGCCCCCGCGACCACAGCGGCGTACTCAGCGAACGCATACGCGGTTTCGCGCAGCGGCCAGCCGCCCTTGTCTTGTAGATCCTGCGGAAGATCCCAGTGGTACAAGGTGACGAACGGCGTGATTCCTCGCGCGAGCAGCCCATCAACCAGGGCGTCGTAGAAGTCGAGGCCCTTTTGATTCACTGCACCGGTTCCGGTCGGTATGACGCGGGGCCACGCCACCGAGAAGCGGTAAGCGTCCGCACCGAGCTGCTGCACGAGGTCGAGGTCTTCCTGCCACCGGTGATAGTGGTCGCACGCGACATCACCGCTGTCGCCGCCGTCAATCGCACCCGGCTGCTGACAGAAGGTGTCCCAGATCGATGGACGCCGGCCATCCACATCGTGCGCGCCTTCGATCTGGTACGCCGACGTGGCAACGCCCCAGACGAAGTCTGCAGGGAATGGACTCGAACCGTCCACGAAGAATGTCCTTTCAGCGTCGGCCAACACCGTCGAACCCTGCACCACAATCTTTGACAATCCACCCGGTTCGCTGTACTGACGAAGGTCCCCCACTTGCACGGCCATAGGCCCGATCACCGGGCCGAAACCGTTCCGACAAAGCCCTCCACCTTGCGTATCAAGGAGCTACAGACGAGCCACGCACGACGAGCGTTGTAGGGATAACCTGTCGAGTCTCAGGAACAGCCGAGCCTTCGAAGTACGACAGCAGCATGCGTGCTGCCGCCGCACCCATTTCCCGCAATGGCTGACGTACCGTCGTGAGTGCCGGCTCCGTGTGAGCAGCCAACGGAATGTCATCGAACCCGACCACTGAGACGTCCGCAGGAATTCTCCTTCCCGAGTCGCGTAATTCCTGAATCACTCCGGCGGCGGAAAGATCGTTGTGCGCGAACACGGCATCGAATTCGATGCCCGCATCAAGCACTCCCTTAATCGCCAGCCGGCCGCCGTCAAACGTAAAGTCGCCATCGACCACGCGATCGGCGCCGATCGGTAGGCCGGCAGCCGCGTACGTCTGCCCGAAACCCTCAAGTCGCTCTTCGGTACAACCAAACTGCGGTCCCTGAACCACGACCGGACGCCGACGGCCAAGGGCAAGCAGGTGTTGAGCTGCCATCTCCGCGCCCGCGCGATTCGTCGTCGCGATCGATGGGAACAACGGCTGATGACCCCGGTCGTCAATCATGACGACGGG
>DATCDK010000124.1:0-20978 GCA_036510735.1 Acidothermaceae bacterium
TTCGTCGCGGTACTTGGTCTGGATCTGGAACAGCGTGACCGGGTAGTCCTTGTACGAGGAGTACTCGCCCTTGACGAGCAGCGTGAACAGTTCCTCGTGGGTGGGCGCGAGCAAGTAGTCGGCGCCCTTGCGGTCCTTCAGTCGAAACAGCAGGTCGCCGTAGTCGGTCCAGCGACCGCTCGTCTCGTAGATCTCACGCGGAACCAGCGCCGGAAAATGGACTTCCTGCGCACCCATGCGCTCCATTTCCTCGCGCACGATCGCCTCGACCTTGCGGAGCACGCGATAGCCAAGCGGCAGCCATGAGTAGACGCCAGGTGCAACCCGGCGGACGTAGCCGGCGCGCACCAACAGCCGGTGGCTCACGACCTCGGCGTCTGCCGGGTCCTCACGCAGCGTGCGCAGGAACAGCGTCGACATCCGCAAGATCACGTGATGGAGCCTATCTGGCCGACGGGCCGGGACCGTTGTTGTCCAGCGTGCGCAAGAACGCGCGCTGAGCATCAGCACCCCTCGGGCGGCCTGGCGCGCTAGAACAGCACCGACATGAAGCTGCCGACCTCGACGAAGCCGACCCTCGTGTAGGCCGCCCGCGCGGCGGTGTTGTAGTCGTTGACGTACAAGCTCACGACCGGCGCGACGCTCTCTTGGGCCTGGGCTACGACGGCCGCCATGCCGCCATTGGCGTACCCGCGGCCGCGCAGCGCCGGGTCGACCCACACGCCCTGGATCTGGCACGCCTCCTGGGTTGCAGCGCCGACCTCGGCCTTGAAGACCACCCGGCCGTCCTCGATCCGGGCGAACGCACGGCCCTGCCCGATGAGCTCCCCCACCCTGGCCCGGTACAGCGAACCGCCATCACCGTTCGCCGGCGAGATCCCGACCTCCTCGGTGAACATCGCGACACACGCCGGGTAGAGGATGTCGAGCTCGTCGGGCCGCACCCGACGTACCAATGGGTCGGGCGCGATCTTCGGTGCATCGCTGATCGCCATCAACGGCTGATGCGGCCGGACGTCGCGGGGCGGGCCCCAGGCCGGTTCGAGCAGCGACCACAACAGCGCGACCTGCTCGCGAGGCCCGACGATCGACGAGCACCGGCGGCCCTGACGGCGTGCCTTCTCGGCGAACCCACGGCAGGCATCGGCGTTCGCCCCTACCGGAACCAAGTTGGCGCCGGCGTAACAGAGCGCTGCGAGCCGACCGCCGGCGACGAAGCCCCACACCTCGGCACCCAAGCGCCAAGGATCGAGGCCAGCGCTTTCGATGCGGGAGCTGACGAACACGTTCGCCACGGGATCGCGATCCAGCAGGTCCCTGACCGAATCGAGTTCACGATCGTCGAGGACCCGTACAGGCGTACCACGCAGCACGAACTGCCCTCGCTTCTACGTCGGCGCGGCTGCCCGGGGTGGTTCCCTAGACGACGGTGACCTGCGGCTCGCCGGAGGCTACGCCGTCCGACGCCATCTCGTCAGCCAGCCGCATCGCTTCTTCAATCAGAGTTTCCACAATCTGCGCTTCCGGGACGGTCTTGACGACCTCGCCGCGGACGAATATCTGGCCCTTCCCGTTGCCCGAAGCGACGCCGAGATCGGCCTCGCGAGCCTCGCCGGGGCCGTTGACAACGCAGCCCATGACAGCCACTCGGAGCGGCACGGTCATGCCTTCGAGACCTGCAGTGACCTCTTCGGCGAGCTTGTAGACGTCGACCTGGGCCCGCCCGCACGACGGGCACGACACGATTTCAAGCTTGCGCTGGCGAAGGCCGAGCGACTCGAGGATGCCGATGCCGACCTTGACTTCCTCGACCGGCGGTGCCGACAGCGACACCCGAATCGTGTCGCCGATGCCTTCTGAGAGCAGGATGCCGAAGGCGACCGCCGACTTGATCGTGCCCTGCATCAGCGGGCCGGCCTCGGTCACACCAAGGTGCAACGGGTAGTCGGTCTCAGCCGCGAGCTGCCGGTAGGCCTCGATCATGATCAGTGGGTCGTGGTGCTTCACGGAGATCTTGATGTCGTGGAAACCGTGCTCTTCAAAGAGGCTGGCCTCCCACTTCGCCGACTCGACGAGGGCTTCCGGGGTCGCTTTGCCGCCGTACTTCGCGAGCATCCGGGGGTCGAGGGAGCCGGCGTTCACACCGATCCGGATCGGCGTGCCGTGGTCCTTCGCGGCGAGTGCGATCTCCTTGACCTGGTCGTCGAATTTCTTGATGTTGCCGGGGTTCACCCGAACCGCCGCGCAGCCAGCCTCGATCGCGGCGAACACGTACTTCGGCTGGAAGTGGATGTCGGCGATCACCGGGATCTGGGACTTCTTCGCGATCATCGGCAGCGCGTCGGCGTCGTCCTGGCTCGGAACGGCGACCCGCACGATCTGACAGCCGGACGCCGTGAGTTCGGCGATCTGCTGCAACGTGGCGTTGACATCGGCGGTCAGCGTGATGCACATCGACTGCACTGAGACAGGGGCGTCGCCACCGACCAGCACCCCGCCGACGTTCAGCTGCCGCGAAATTCGCCGCGGCGCCAGGGGGCTCACGGGTGGCATCTCGGGGAGCCCCAAGTTGACGGTTGTCACGGCGAGCCTCTCGATCGGTGCTTGTAGGTTTAGCGGTTATTGGTTGAACGGGTTAGCGACGGGGTTGGCGATGTCTGCTACCAGGATCAACGCCGACACAGCCACAATTATGGCCAGCACGCCGTAGGTAAACGGCATCAGCTTGTTCAAATCGACGGGACCGGCCGGAATCAGGTGCCGGCGCCGCCGCCACGCGTTCCGGATCTTCTCGTAGCCCAAGATCGCGACGTGGCCGCCATCGAGGGGCAGGAACGGGAAGAGGTTGAAGATCCCGACGAAGATATTCACCGATGCGACGATCTCGATCACCGTTTCGGCACCGCCAGAGACCCCGTACGCCCTAAAGGCTTCACCGGCATAGCGGCCGACGCCGAACACGCTGGTGACCTGGCCACCGCTACCGCCGGTGGTGGCCTGGCGCTTCTCGCTCGGATGGCTGATGAGCTGACCGATCTCGTGCGGCACCACGCCGAGCGCCTTGAAGCTGTCGACAAACAGGCTGCCGAACCCGTGGAAGCTCCCGGTCACCGCACCGAAGAAGCCGACGCGCAGGTACTTGGTGTCCCTGGCGTCGTTGAGTTCAAGACCGACCTTCGCCTTTCCGTCGACGATGGCCGGCGTGACGACCAGGTTGATCGTGCTGCCCGCGCGCTGCACGGTGAACGCGACCGGACCGTGCGGTGCGTTGCTGATCAACGAAATCAGTTGCTGAGTGCCGTGCGCGACCGGCTGGCCGTTGACCGCCGTGATGACGTCGTTTGGCTTGAACTTGCCTACAGCGGGCGCCGGAGCAGCACCCGCGGGACATGACTGATCGGTCGACGTGCTCAGACAGTTCTCGACCGTGACCACCCGCGATGCGCCATGAACAACACTCGGCCAGCTCAGCAAGACGATGAAGAGCAGCACCAGCGCGATGATGAAGTGCATCGTCGATCCGGCGACCAGCACGATCAACCGCTGCCAGCCTGGCTTGTTGATGAACGCTCGCGGCTGGTCCTCAACCGAGATGTCTTCGAGCGGCGTCATGCCGATGATCTTCACGAAACCGCCGGCCGGGATGGCCTTGACCCCGTACTCCGTCTCGCCTTTTTGGCGCGACCACAGGGTCGTGCCGAAGCCGACGAAGAACTGGGTGGCCTTCATCCCGAAGAGCTTGGCGGTCACGAAGTGGCCCGCCTCGTGGAGCATCACCGAGACCAGCAAAGCCACCACGAAGGCCAAGATGCCGATGGTCATCATGGTGCGAGTTCTCCCGTCGTCCGCCCTGCGAATTGAGCCGCAGGCACGGACTTACTCATGCCGTAGGCACTATTCCCATAAATCAAGGCGCGGGCCCGCACGCGAGCGAGGGACTCCGCACGGAGAACATCTGAGAGCTCGTCGACGTTCCCCGTTCCTTCTTCGGCAGATTCGTCGAGAACCCGAGAGATCGTGTCGACGATGCCGGTGAAGGCCAGGTCACCGCCCAGGAACGCGGCGACCGCTTCCTCGTTCGCGGCGTTGTAGATCGCCGGAGCGACCCCGCCGGCAGTACCCACCTGCCGGGCAAGCCCGACGGCCGGAAAGGCCGCGTCGTCGAGCGGCTCGAAGGTCCAGCTCTGCGCAGTCGTCCAATCACACGCGGGGACGGCGTCGGGCACCCGCTGCGGCCAGGCCAGCGCCATCGCGATCGGCAGGCGCATGTCGGGCGGCGAGCATTGGGCCAGGGTCGAGCCGTCGGTGAACTCGACCATCGAGTGCACCACCGATTGCGGGTGCACCACGACGTCGATCGCCGTCAGCGGCAGGTCGAACAGCAGATGGGCCTCGATCAGCTCGAGGCCCTTATTCACCAGGGTCGCCGAGTTGATGGTGACCACAGGACCCATCCGCCAGGTCGGGTGCGCAAGCGCCTGCGCCGGTGTGACGTTGGCCAGATCGGCGGCGCGCCTGCCACGGAACGGTCCACCGCTGGCCGTGAGGATCAGCCGGCGCACCTCAGCTGCGCGTCCGCCGCGAAGGCACTGCGCCAGCGCGGAGTGCTCGGAATCAACCGGCACGATCTGCCCGGGCTTCGCGGCGGCCTTCACCAGCGGGCCGCCGACGATCAGCGACTCCTTGTTCGCGAGCGCGAGGGTGTATCCGGCACCCAATGCGGCCAACGCCGGTGCGAGGCCGATGGACCCAGTCATGCCGTTGAGCACCGTCCCGCCAGTCGGCGAACCGTCGGCGAGCGGCCAGCTCGCGACGTGGGAGGCGGCGTCGTCGCCGATGAACAGCGTCGGTGCGTTGCGCGCCCCGCGCACGTTCAATGAAGCACCGGCCCGCGCCGACGCCCGTGCGAGCGCTGTTTCCAGGTCGGACGCCGACCCGCGGGCGATGCCGATAACCTCGACGTTGAACTCGACGGCCTGGTCGGCGAGCAGGTCGAGCCGGTCTCCGCCACTACCTAGCCCGACCACCCGGAACAGGTCGGGATTGCGCCGGATCACGTCAAGGGCCTGGGTACCGATCGATCCGGTAGACCCCAGGATCACGACGTCCCGGCGCTGGCTCACCTCACCAGTGTCTCGTACCGGCCCGTCCCCTGACTCGGATCCGTCCCCGCGTCGCTCGACTCGCCCACCCCGTGGGTGGTCCACCACCGGGCGAGCGGCGCGGGCGCCCACCAGTTCGTCGCGCCCAGCAGCCGCATGACGGCCGGCACGAGCGTGGCGCGCACGACGGTGGCGTCGACGAAGATCGCCAGCGCCATGCCGAAGCCGAGCAGCTTCAGCGTCGTCACCTGCGAGGTGGCAAACGCGCCGACCACGATGACCAGCAATAACGCGGCGCTGGTGATGATGCGGCCGCTGCGCTGGAGCCCGTGCGCGACCGCGAGGCGGTTTCGGGCCTCCGGCGATTCGCCACTGCCGGCGGAGGCATCCCATTCCTCGCGAATCCGGCTGAGCAGGAACACCTCGTAGTCCATCGACAACCCGAACACCACAGCAAGCATGAGAATCGGATCGGTCGCGTCGAGGTAGCCGAGTTTGGAGAACCCGAACAGATTCGAGAGATGACCGCTCTGGAAGATCCAGGTGACTGCGCCGAACGACGCACCGATCGACAGCGCATTCATCGCGACTGCCTTGAACGGCAGCACGAACGAACCGAACGCGAGGAACAGCAGCACGAGCATCGCCACGATCACGACGCTGAGCATCCACGGCAGGACGTGCCCGATGCTGTGCAGCTGGTCGACCAGGAACGCGGTAAAGCCGCCGACAAGAACGTGCGCACCTAACGGTGGCGGCACCGCGCGAACTCGCGCGAGTGTGCCGCGGGCGGCGCTCGAAATCGGGTCGCCGTTGAATGCCACCTGCACGAGTACGTTGTCGCCGTGCACCGCGGCCACTGCCGCCCCCGCAGCACCCTGCACCGAACCGAGCTGCTTCACATAGGCCGGGATGGCGGCCGGATTCTGGACGCCCTCGACGACAACTTGGATCGGATTCGTTGCGTTCGAAGGAAAATCACGTGCCAACGTGTCGCTGACCACGCGACCAGGCGCACTGACCGGCAACACCCTTGAGGTGTAGCCGCCGAAGATCACATTCGCGAACGGTGCCGCCATCACGGCGAGAACGGCGACGATCGCCACCGTGTAGACCAGCGGCCGCCGCATCACGCTATGTGCGAGCCGGTACCAACCGCCGGTCTCTGCGACGACGGTGCCTTCTTGCCCGGACGCCGAGTGGTCGGCGTCCGCTTTCGTGTTGCGCTTCACCCATGGCACGGGCAAGCGCAGCGAGTTCACTCGATGGCCAAGGATCGCCAGGAGCGCTGGCAGTACGGTCGTCGCCGCAACCACGTCGAGCAGGACGACGGCAACGCCGCCGTAGCCCATCGACCGCAGGAACGTCTCGGGAAAAAGCGTCAGTGACGCGAGAGACGCGGCGATCGTGACGCCGGAGAACGCCACCGTTCGCCCAGCCGTCGCCATCGTGCGAGTCAGCGCGCGCTGCACGCTCGGTTGGCGGTCGAGTTCCTCGCGGAATCGGCTCACGACGAAGAGGGCGTAGTCGACCGCCAGACCAAGGCCGAGCACAGTCACCAGGTTCAGCGCGAACACCGAGACGCTGACGAAGGTCGTCAGCAGCCGCAAGACCGCGGACGCACCGACGATGGCGAGGATCCCGACGGCGAGCGGCAAGCCGGCTGACACGAGGCTCCCGAAGATGATGATGAGCAGCACCAGCACGATCGGTAGCGAGACAAGCTCCGCGCGACGCAAGTCAGTGCTGACCTGCCCGCTGATTTCCTTGTTCAGCGTGACCGTTCCGCCGTACTGCACGGTGATACCGGGAAGGTTGGCCTTCGCCAACGTGTCGCGCGCGACGGCGAGCGCGTGCTCTTGCGTCGCATCTGTCTTGCCCGTCAGTGAGAGCGCGACGTAGGTCGCCCGGCCGTTCGTCGACAGCTGCTGCGGCTGGTGGCTCGTCCAGTACGTTGTGTAACTGGGCACCTGGTCGCGCGGCAACGAAGCAAGCACTGTCTCGATGTTCTGCTGGACAGTCGGGTCCGAGATCGGTTGCTGGCTGGTGAACAGCACGATGGCGTCTTGCGTTGGCACGTCGAGCTTGTGATTGATGTCGTAGCCGGCTTGCACCGACTCGCTGTGCGGGTCGTAGTACCCACCGCTCGACAAGTGCTTGCTGACCGAGCCTCCCCACAGGCCGCCGAGAATGAGCAGCAGGAGACTGACAATCAGGACTTGCTTGCGACGCGCAAACACCCGCACGCCGAGACGCTCGAACATACCGCTCAGGCTAAACGGCGGCCTTGCATCGGGAAAGTGGCGGTACTGCTACCAGACTGCTACCCGGCGAGTGACACGTCCGCGCGCACGAGGCCAACGGCAAGCTCCGTCACCCGGCGGATCCGCTCGAGCTCAGCCTGGTGGAAGGACGGCTTGTCGGCGCGCCCGCAGACCAGCACCGCGTCGAAGGGCGACAGTGGCGTGGCCGCCAGCTGCACGCCGTCCACCTCGATCGCCGCCGACCGGATGACCGCAATCTCCGGCAGCACGATCACGTCATCGGGCCGCGCACTTGCATACAGGACGACGGGACCGCCCGACGCATACGTGACGCTGGCCGCCCAGTCGGCACCGAACGCGAGGGCGGCCATGTCGACGAGGGTGTCGAGACCACGCGACGCCGTGGCGAGAACCTGGCTCAACAAGTCGATGTCGGGAAAGGCGCCGGGCACCTGGCGCGACGGTCGGAGCCCGAGCACGGTGACCCCACGCACGCTTGCCACGCGTTGCGACAAGACGTCCGCCGATCGAGCCTCTGGCCAGCTGAGATAGATGTCGTCGATGGCCCGACCGGACTCGCGCTCGAGAACCGCGATGGTCCGGATATCGGCCCCAACGTCAGCCAGCGCGGCCGTGATCTGGGCCAGCATGCCGGGACGATCGGGCACGCTTATCCGCAGGTGCATCAGCATCGGCATCTCCCGTCGTTAGACCTACTCCCACGGCAGTTACAGGATGCCAGGTGCAGGTTTCGATCAGGTGAACGAATTGAGAGAGGACGGCGCCGGATCTGCGACGCCGCCCTCACCATTCACGCCAACCGGGCGACGGATTCCGTCGCCTAAGTCATCACCAACGGTCGTTACCGTCAGGCTCAGCCAGGGCGTTAGTCGGATACAGTACATCTTCCCGGACGTGCCTCTCACAGCCCCTCTACTGTCCGGCTCGCTTGGAGGCGTCATGACCGACTCCGACGAACCGATCGCGCCCGCTCGCGGCGGTCCAGGGCTGCCCCAGGAGCGGCGCCTGGTCACCGCGATCCCTGGCCCTCGGTCGGTCGAACTGCTCGCCCGCCGAACCGACGCGGTCGCGCGCGGCGTCAGCATTGCGCTCCCGGTCTTTATCGAGGCGGCCGGCGGTGGCGTCGTCGTCGACGTCGACGGCAACTCCCTCATCGACCTCGGCTCGGGCATCGCCGTCGTTGGTGTCGGCAACGCAGCCGATCACGTCGTCAGTGCGGTGCGCGATCAGGTCGCCGCCTTCACGCACACGTGTTTCATGGTGACGCCCTACGAGGGATACGTCGCCGTCTGCGAGCAACTGAACGCGCGCACGCCGGGCGCTCACACGAAGAAGTCGGCCCTGTTCAACTCCGGTGCCGAAGCTGTTGAGAATGCGGTCAAGATCTCGCGCGCGTACACCGGCCGATCGGCGATCGTCGTGTTCGAGCACGCGTACCACGGCCGTACGAACATGACGATGGCGCTGACCGCAAAGAACATGCCGTACAAGCACTCGTTCGGCCCCTTCGCACCGGAGGTCTACCGGCTGCCGATGGCCTACCCCTACCGCTGGCCGACCGGGCCGGAGAACTGCGGCCCCGAGGCGGCGGCCGAGGTGATCGGGGCGATGAAGACGCAGCTCGGCGCTGACAGCATCGCCGCCGTTCTCATCGAGCCGATCCAGGGCGAGGGCGGTTTCATCGTCCCTGGCGCGGGTTTCCTGAAGGCATTGTCGGAGTTCTGCACCGCCAACGGCATCGTCTTCATCGCCGATGAGATTCAGACCGGCTTCGCTCGCACTGGCGACATGTTCGCGTCGACGCACGAAGGCGTCGTACCGGATCTGATCACAACGGCAAAAGGCATCGCAGGTGGAATGCCGCTGTCGGCAGTCACTGGCCGCGCCGAGATCATGGACGCCGCGCACGTCGGTGGCCTCGGCGGCACGTACGGCGGCAACCCAGTCGCCTGCGCTGCGGCACTGGGCGCGATGCGCACGATCGACGAACTCGATCTCATGGGCCGGGCGCGCGACATCGAAGCCATCATGCTGCCGCGACTTCGTGCGATGGCCGACAAGTTCGACTGCATCGGCGATGTGCGCGGGCGCGGGGCGATGATCGCCGTCGAGATCGTCAAGCCTGGGACGACCGAGCCCGACGCCGCGACGACGTCAGCGGTCGCAAAGGCGTGTCATGCCGCGGGTGTCGTTGTACTGACGGCCGGCACCTACAGCAATGTGTTGCGCTTCCTGCCGCCACTGGTGATACCCGAACAGCTGCTGCACGAGGGCCTTGACGTCGTCGAGCAAGCCTTCGCCGCCCTCTGATTGAGGAGGCAGCATGCCAGACGAGTTCGAAGGTGATCTGTCGGACGCCGTGTTCTGGGGCGCAGATCTGAGCGGCGCCCGTTTCCGCGACGTCAATCTCACCGACGTGAAGATCAGCCATGCGTTGCTCTTCGACGTCGATATCGACGCGATGGTCGACAAGCTTGTCGTCAACGGCGTCGACGTCACGGCTTACGTGAACGAACGCGACCCGTGGCATCCGTTGCGGTCGATGTTGCGCGCAGCGACGCCGGAGGACATGCGTGTCGCGTGGGCGACGCTCGAAGACGAGTGGGCAAAGACAGTCTCGCGTGCGCGCGCTCTGCCGGAAGCCAAACTGCACGAGGCGGTCAACGGCGAGTTCACATTCGTCCAGACGCTGCGCCACCTCGTATTCGCGATGGACAAGTGGTTCACGTCACCCGTGCTCGACGAGCCCTTCGACCCGATCGGACTGCCGAATACCGGCTCGCTCAACTTTCCGTGGCCGGGGCTCGATTACGACCTGACCCCGTCGGTCTCGGAAGCTCTCGCCGTACGTGCGGATCGCGCGACGCGCTTTCGGGACTATCTCGCCTCGCTCGCGTCCGGTGACCTCGCCCGACCTATCGACGTGCTAGAAAACGGCATCAACCCGCTACAGGACTGCATCTGGACGGTCTTTGAGGAAGAGTTCTGGCACAACCGCTATGCGTTGCGCGACCTCGAGCAGTTGGAAGCCTCGACGTAAGACCAGGGGCTCCCAGGGCGCGCGCTTACGGGCCGGCGAGTTGGGTGTTTGCCTCGTGTAATTCGTCGGCGCCCTCGAGAAGCATCGTCGCGCCGGCGTCACGCAAGTCGTCAAGGCTCGACAGGAATGCTCGCAACAAAGGCTCGGCGGCGAGAATAGTGACAGTCACGGCAGCTGGGTGCGACAAGGAAATCGTGCGCGGGCCGCCACCGTCGGCGTCTAGCTGCGGGGCTCGAGTGACGGTTGCACCTGTGATGCCCGCCGTGTGCGCCCGAAGGATGACCTCCTCCGGCATGAACCGCATCCCGGTGCGGTCGGCTGCGCCGAGATAGATCGTGAGCCGAGCCACCACGTCGTCTATCGCCATCGGGCACTCCTCGAATCGCTGTGGCAGGTGGTGCGCCGCGGTCCATCGTGCCAACTGGACTCCGAAAAGCGCGACTGCCGAGCCGATAAACATGGGGGCAGTTACGCAGAACGCCCCATATAGGCTGATAGATCCGGTCAGCTGGCGTCGCGCAGCGCTGCCACCGAGTCGGTGCCGACGCTGGTGACATACGCAGGTTCGCGCCGCGATAGATCGACCTCATCCGCCGGACATGGCCGATCGAACCAGTAACCCTGGCCCTTGTCGCAACCGAGTTCGAACAACAAGGCGCCCTGGTAGGGGTGCTCAATTCCTTCGGCGACGACATGGAGTCCGAGGGCGCGAGCCATCGCGATGATGGCGGCGACCAATGGTGCCCGGGTCGCCTCGGCGGGCAGCGTGCTGACGAAAGACCGGTCGATCTTGACGACGTCGACCGGCAGCCGGTCAAGCCTGCTGAGGCTGGAGTACCCGGTGCCGAAGTCGTCGATGGCTATCCCGATACCGAGCGCGTGCAACTCCTCGAGGGCCGCGACCACCGGCGCGGCGTTGCCCTCGAATGCAGTTTCTGTGAGCTCAAGTACGAGCTGCGACGCCGGCAACCCGGCGTCCCGCAATATCGCTTTGACCTGCGACACGTAGCCCGGATTGCGCAACTCCCGCCCGCACACGTTCACGCTGGCAGTGAGCGGTCGGCCATGGGCGGCCGACCAGACAGCGATCTGGCGGGTTGCAGTAGCCAGCATCATTGCGCCGATGTCCTCGATCGCACCGTTTGCCTCGGCGGCGGGGATGAACGCGTCGGGGGCCACCAGACCGTGGCCCGGCCTGATCCATCGCGCGAGTGCCTCGAAGCCGGCAACGACACCGGTACCGAGATCGATGATCGGTTGGTAATAGGCAACGATCTCGCCGTCAGCAACGGCGCGACGAAGCTGCGCCTCCTCGGAATTCCCGCTGCTGTCGTGGTACGTAAGCCTGTTGCGGCCGTTGCGCTTTGACTCATAGAGCGCAGTGTCGGTGCGCGCAGCGAGCAGCGACACCGTGTCGCCACGCTGCCAGTCGGATGCACCGGCAGAACAGGTGTGCGCCTTCGGCATTGCCGCCTGCAACCGACCGATCACCATCGCAACTTCGCCCGGCAATGCGTCCGTGATCAGCAGCGCGAACTCGTCGCTGCCGTTGCGTGCAAGGAAATCCGTGTCACGCAGCAGTGGTCGCCACGCGGCCGCAATAGCTCGCAGGAGCCGGTCGCCGCCGCCCTGACCTTCGGTGTTGTTGACCGATCGGAAATGGTCGACGTCGAGGAACGCCAGGGCTACGGAATGGATGCCAGGCGATCCGCCGGCGAGAGCTTCGCCCAAGTGCCGGTCGAGTCCGCGGCGGTTCGGCAGTCCCGTCAACGTATCGATCTCGGCCGCATCGGCGGCACGGACCAGCCGGCCGACCACGACCGCGACGACGATCAGTGCACCCGGCAGTAGGACGACCTGGCCGAAGTCAGCATCGCCCAGTACCGAGAGAACCGCCAAGTCGCACGCGACAACGGCGGCGAGATGCAGGCACGCCGATGGCCATGCAAAGAAGAAGAACGTGTTCACCGCGACGAACATGAAGAGGCTCGAGTAGGCCATCGATGTCCGGCCGCCTCCGGCCTCGTACATGCTGAGCGCGATCACCAGCGTGCCGTTCAGATTCAGCAGGTGGTAGCACCACCGCGGCCAATGCTGACCGCGGGCAACGAGAGCGATCCCGAGGGCGAGGGCACCGGCCGCAATGAGGGTCAAGACAAGCCGATGGCCGCCAGGCCGTTGCGGGAGCAGCAACCCAACCAGCGACATCGACGCAGCGCAGATATAGAGCATGCCCGAGGTCTTCGCCATCGCCCGCGGCGTCGCAATTGCCGGGGCAGATGCGGACCGGATCGCCCGGATGCCCCTGGTGAGGTTGGCGCGAGCAACGGAACGCCAGGGCAAGGCGGGGCCGACGCTGGGAGCGTCGGCAGATCTCGCCGTGATCGCGCGCACCATGAGCCAATCGCGTCGGGGGTCGGTCGCTCCCGGTGATCGGCGATTAGCCAATCGGGAAGCCGTGCAGCCCTATCGACACCCGTGGCCTCGCTCTGAGCAGGAAAATCACCCGCGCCCCTGTGGTCGCTACTGCAAACGGGTGACGGTTACTCCAAACGGGTGACAGCGCGCCTTCTCAACCGTTGGTCGGGAAGCCGAGATTGAGGCCACCGTGACTCGGATCGAGCCACCGCGAGGTGACGACCTTGCCTCGGGTGAAGAAGTGCACGCCCTCGAGGCCGTGTGCGTGGGTGTCACCGAACAACGACGACTTCCAGCCACCGAACGAGTAGTAGGCCATCGGAACCGGGATCGGCACGTTGATGCCGACCATGCCAACGGACACCTCGTTCTGAAATCGGCGAGCCGCGCCACCGTCGTTGGTGAAGATCGCGGTGCCGTTGCCGTACGGACTCGCGTTGACCAACGCGAGCGCGGCGTCATAGGTGGGCGAGCGCAAAACCGACAGCACGGGACCGAAGATCTCGTCGGTGTAGCACGACATCGGCGGCGTCACGTGGTCGAGCAACGAGGGCCCGAGCCAGAACCCGTCTGGGTCGCCGTCAATCGCTGTGTCTCGCCCGTCGACGACCAGCGTCGCACCGGCGGCCACGCCCGCATCGAGGTACGACGCGACCTTGTCGCGGTGCGGTCGGGTAACCAGCGGCCCCATGTCGCAACCGCGGCGGCCATCGCCGATGCGCAACGTTGCCATCCGGGTTCGGATCCGCTCGACGAGCTCGTCGCCGATCGGATCGACTACCACCAGCGCGGAGATCGCCATGCAGCGCTCACCCGCCGACCCGAAGCCAGCGTTGACTGCGGCATCGGCCGCGAGATCGAGATCCGCATCAGGCAAGACGACCATGTGGTTCTTCGCGCCGCCGAGCGCTTGCACCCGCTTGCCGTTTCGGGTGCCGGTCTCATAGACGTAACGCGCGACCGGCGTTGAGCCCACGAACGAGATAGATCCGACGTCGGGGTGGTTCAGCAGCGCGTCGACAGCTTCCTTGTCGCCATGAACAACATTCAGGATTCCGTCGGGCAGACCTGCCTCGGCGAAGAGCTCGGCAAGCAGGTTCGCCGCCGACGGATCCTTCTCACTCGGCTTCAGCACCACAGCGTTGCCACACGCGATGGCGATCGGGACGAACCACAGCGGCACCATCGCCGGGAAGTTGAACGGTGAGATTACGCCGACGACACCGACAGGTTGCCGGATCGAGTACACGTCGACCTTCGTCGACACGTTCTCGGAGAAGCCGCCCTTCAGCAACTGCGGGATGCCACACGCGAACTCGACGACCTCGAGCCCCCGGGCGACCTCGCCGGCCGCATCAGAGAGCACCTTGCCGTGTTCCGAGGTGATAGCCGCGGCGACCTCACCACTGCGCTGACGCAGTAACTCGCGCATCGCAAACATGACCGACGTGCGCTTCGACAGGGATGTCGACCTCCAATCGCGCCACGCGTCGGCTGCGGCGGCGACGGCTTGGTTGACGTCGTCGGAGGACGCGAAGTCGACGTGCCCAGTGACCTGACCGGTCGCCGGATCGAAGACGTCACCGTGACGGGCCGACTCCCCGGTGTACGGCTTGCCGCCTATCCAATGGGTGATCCGACGGACCTCGCTCATCGGACGATCACCGCGGCCGACGTGTTCGCCGCTTCGACAGCTGCGAAGGATTTCGCCAGAACGTCGAGCCCTTCTGCTGCCTCGGCCTCCGTGATGGTCAGCGCAGGGGCGATGCGCAGCACGTTGCCGTGCAGGCCGCCCTTGCCAATCAGCAGCCCCCGCTCGCGCGTCTCTTCCATCATTCGCGTGGCCGCGCCAGGGTCGGGCGTCTTCGAGCCGGGCACGACGAGTTCGACACCGATCATGAGTCCTTTGCCCCGTACGTCGCCGATGAACTGGTGCGTGTGTTGAAGGCCGCGGATGCCCTCGAGCAAGACAGTGCCGACCTTGGCTGCGTTTGCTTGCAGATCGTGCGACAGCACGTAGTCGAGAGTCGCGTTGGCGGCTGCGGTCACGAGCGGGTTGCCGCCGAAGGTCGAGATGGAGTTGGCATTCAGACAGTCCATGATTTCGGCGCGTGCAACGACGCCACCAATCGACGTCCCGTTGCCGAGACCCTTCGCGAAGGTCATCGCATCGGGCACCACGCCGTGCGCCTGGATCCCCCAGAAGTGTTCGCCGGTGCGGCCCCAGCCGGTCTGCACCTCATCGGAAATGAACAAGATGCCGTACGAGTCGAGGATTTCCTTGAACGCAGCGAACATGCCGTCAGGCGGGGTCGCGAAGCCACCGACACCCTGAATCGGCTCGGCGATCATGCAGGCCACGTCGCCCGATGTTGTTGTGATGATGACGTCGCGCAGGTCGTCGGCACACGCAGTGATGAAATCGGCGTCGGACAGGTGCCCGAACGGGCTGCGGTAGCGGTATCCGCTCTGCACATAGCTGACGTTGACCGGTGAGAGGCTCGACGCGCTCCAGCCACGGTTGCCCGTGATGGCGACGCTGGCAAACGAGCGCCCGTGGTAGCTGTTGCGCAAGGCCAGCACCTGGTTGCTGCGGCGGTACTGCGTGGCGAGCAACAGGGCAGCCTCGTTCGCCTCCGTACCGGAGGAGGTGAAGAAGACCTTCGCGTCGGGGATGCCCGACAGCCTTGCGATCTTCTCGGCCAACTCGATCTGCGAACGGATCAGGTAGAGCGTTGAGGTGTGCAAGATGCCGGTGTCGGCCTGCGCCTTGATCGCGTCGCGTACCTCGGGGACGTTGTAGCCCAGCATGTTGGTGAGGATCCCGGCGAAGAAGTCGAGGTATTCACGGCCCTGCCCGTCGGTGACCCGGCGGCCGACGCCCGACGCGATCTCGATCGGGTCGTCGTAGTAGAGGGCCATCCACGACGGCATCACGTAGCGGTGGCGTGCGACCAGCTCGGCGTGCGTGGAATCAGTGGGGTTCGACATCTGTATCGGTCCTTCGGTCGGCTGCTTCGACAGTACGTCTTCTATTGGTCGCGCATTCCCCATGGTGAACCGTAGGTAACGAGCAAGTCGAGGTAGGGCTGGGCGTCGAACGCCTCAGGGCCGAGGACGCCGGCCCCCTTCCAGGAGCCTGTGGCGAGCAGTTCGAGGGCGACGACGGGATTGATCGCGGTCTGCCAGACGACCGCCTGCGCCCCGTATTCGCGCATCGACCATTCGTTGTCGACCACGTGGTAGAGGTAGGTCGCCCTCGGGTTGCCGTCCTTGCCGGTGCCCGTGACATACGTGCCCGCGCAGGTCTTGCCCCGCATCCGGTCGCCGAGGGTGGCTGGGTTCGGCAGGCAAGCGGCCACGACGTCGCGCGGCGAGACCTCAACGTCACCGACTTTGATCTTGTCGACGCGGTCGAGACCGATCTTGTGGAGGGCCCTGAGAACGCCAATGAACTCGTCGCCCAGGCCGTACTTGAAGGTGACCCGCTCCGCCTCTACCCAGCGCGGGACGAGCAGTACCTCCTCGTGCTCGACGTTCACGCATTCGACCGACCCGATCCCCTCGGGGAAGTCGAACACCTCCGGCTCACTGAACGGCTCGGTCGTGTACCAGCCGCGGCCGCGCTCCCACACCACAGGCGGGTTGAGGCACTCCTCGATCGTCGTCCAGATCGAAAAGGTGGGAGCGAAGTCGTAGCCCTCGACCGTGAGGTTCGCGCCGTCGCGGATACCGACCTCGTCAATGTGCGAGAACAGATGGTCGGCCGCGTAGCGCGCGAAGATATCTGACAGCCCAGGCTCGACGCCGATACCGACGAGAGCCAGCCGCCCCGCGTCGTCCCATTTGCTGGAAAGCTCGAACTGCTCGTCGCCGAGCTTCACACCGGTCAGCGCGTAGGGCTGCTCGGCGTTCGGTCGCGACAGGGACATCGCCATATCGAGGTAGTGCGCGCCAGCCGATAGTGCGGCACGGAACAGCGGCATGACGAAACGCGGATCGGTGGCATTGAGCAGGACATCGCACTCATGCTCACGCAACGCGGTGGCAACGGCTGCTTCGTCCGACGCATCGATGCGGATCGCAGAAAACCGCGGATCGCCCGTGCGCTGCGCAGCACGTTGCGCGCTTGCCTCGTTGTAGTCGGCGACCACCATTGCTTCGAAGAACGGCCGTCGAGAGGCGATTCCGGTGATCGCGCCACCGACGCCGCCGGCACCTACGAGGAGGATCTTCATGACGATGTCCCTTCAGGAGGGTCGTGCAGGACCCTCGTGTCGGCCGGAAAGCAAGGGCTTCGCCGGATCGAACGTCACTGCTGTTGTTGCGTCGCGCCGCCGCGCCGCAATACCTGACAAGGCCTCCAACACGACCCGATTCGCAAGCATCGCGGTGATCTCGGCGTGGTCGTAGGGCGGTGAAACCTCGACCACATCGACGCCTGCGACGGGCAGTTCACGACAGATCCGGCGAACGGCATCGAGCAGCTCGCGCGCCGTCAAGCCGCCCGGTTCCGGTGTGCCCGTACCGGGAGCGTGGCCCGGGTCGCAGACGTCGATGTCGACGGACAGGAACACTGCATCGCAGTCGTCAAGGGCGATCTCGAAGGCTTCGTCCAGGACGGCGGGCAACCCGCGCGAGACGATCTCGGTCATCTCGTACGACCGCATCCGCTGTGACGCCATCCAGTCGAGAGTCGCCGGCTCCGGCCAGTAACCGCGCAGACCGATCTGAAGAAACCGGTCGCCGCGCGCGGCGCCGGACTCGATGAGCCGCCGCATCGGTTGACCGTGGCCGTAGAGCGATCCGAAGCTGATGTCGCCGGTATCCGCGTGCGCATCGAAGTGCAAAACGGCGACGCGACCGAATCCGTAGTGCCGAGCAACACCTGTGACGTCGGGGAGCGCGATTGAGTGGTCTCCCCCAAGGACAACCGGAATCGCGCCCGAAGCCGTGACCGTCGCGACGGCGTCCTCGAGGCTTGCTAGCGAGCGCTCGATGTGACCGGGCGGCATCTCGACGTCGCCGGCGTCGACAACCCGCAGGTCGCGCAGCGCATCGACGCGCAAGGCAAGGTGCGGCCGGGATCCGTCGTGCGGCAGGTAGTCAGTCGAACGGATCGCCTGCGGACCGAACCGGGTGCCCGGGCGATGCGAGGTCCCGCCGTCGAACGGCGCCCCAACGATGACGACGTCAACTCCCGCGAACGATGCCGGGTCGGCGAGATCGCAACGATCGACGCCCAAGAAGGTGACGTCCGGGCCGAACATCGCCCCATACCGGGTCACTTCACACCGGCAGCGGACCGGCAGGCAACGCTCGCATGGCGGGACGCTACCACCGAAACGGTCGCGCGATCAGAACGAGACCACGGAATCCCTTGTCATCCGACGAAATCAGTGCGATAACCGGAGGGTTCAAAACCGCTGGTGCCATCAATCCGCCCACATCGCTCCCAGAGGTGCTCATGGTCGCCGACGTCACCAAGGTCCGCTACGACAGCGGAGAAGTGCTCGACAAAGGGCTCAAGGGCGGTGCGCTCAGCCTCGTCTCGAGCATCGTCATCGGTGTCGCATCGACCGCTCCGGCCTACAGCCTCGCAGCGACTCTGGGCTTCGTCGCGATCTTGGCCGGCACCCAGACGGTCGCCGTCGTCATTCTCGCGTTTGTCCCGATCTTCCTCATCTCGTTCGGGTACAAGGAGCTAAACCGGCGCGAGCCCGACTGCGGCACCACGTTCACATGGGGTACCAAGGCCTTCGGACCGAAGACCGGCTGGATGGGTGGCTGGGGCATCCTCGCCGCCGACATCCTGGTCATGGCCAGCCTCGCTCAGGTTGCGGGGCAGTACTTCTTCCTGCTC
This sequence comes from Acidothermaceae bacterium, assembly GCA_036510735.1. Taxonomy (GTDB): domain Bacteria; phylum Actinomycetota; class Actinomycetes; order Acidothermales; family Acidothermaceae; genus PALSA-607. Next base: position 18,709 of record DATCDK010000124.1, read on the forward strand.
GTCGGTGCGCACGGTATCGGTGGCAACGCAACAAGCGGCTGGGTCTTGATCGTCGGCATCATCTGGATCGTGCTGATGACCTGGATCTGCTACATCGGCATCGAGATCTCCGCCAACATCCAGAAGGTCCTGCTGGCGATCGAGGTCGTCATGCTCGCCGTCTTCTCGATTACCGCCCTCGTCAAGACCTACGGCAATAACGCACCAACTGGCTCAAGCCACATCAGCCTCGCGTGGTTCAACCCCATGCATATGAGCTTCAGCCACTTTGTCCAGGCGATCCTGCTGATGCTGTTCATCTACTGGGGCTGGGACAGCGCGGTGTCCGTGAACGAGGAGACCGCAGACAAGGAGAAGACGCCCGGCCGCGCCGCGGTCATCTCGACCGTGTTGCTGGTCGCGATCTACACGGTCGTCGCAATCGCCGTCGTCGGGTTCGCCGGCGTCGGCTCCACGGGTAACGGGCTCACGAACACCGACAACTCGAGCGACGTCATCAGCATCCTCGGCAGTGCCGCGTTTGGTGCCCATGGTGCAGGCTTGTTCTTCTCCAAGCTGCTCGTCTTCATGGTGCTCACGTCGGCGGCGGCATCAACGCAGACCACGATCCTGCCGACCGCGCGTACGTCGCTCGCGATGGCGGCATACAAGGCAATCCCAAGGGCCTTCGCAAAGATCCACCCGCGCTACCTGACGCCGAGTGTCTCGACCCTGTCAATGGGAGGCGTCTCGATCGCGCTGTACCTCCTGTTCAACTTCGTCGCGAAGGGCTACATCATTCCCGACTCGGTCACCGCACTTGGCTGGATGATCGCGTTCTACTACGGCCTCACCGGGTTTGAGTGCGTTTGGTACTACCGCAAGGATCTACGAAATAGCGCGCGCGATCTGTGGGTAAAGGGCATCATCCCGCTGACCGGCGCAGTGCTCCTGTACGCGTTCCTCGTCTACGACATCTGGCTCGACTGGAACCCGGTGCAGAGCTTCACGAGTTGGTCGATGCAGTTCTCGCCGCATTGGGACATCGGTGGCGTCTTCATCATCGGCGTCTTGTCGTTCGTTGTCGGCCTCGTCGTGATGGCCATATCGATCCCGATCTTCCGGCCCTTCTTCCGCGGCGAGGTCATGTCGCCCGAGCCGGAGTTGGCGAGCCAGCTGAAGAACGACTAGACGCAAGGCGGGTGGTTCGGCGGGAGCGGGCGGCTCTCGCCGAACCACCGGGGGTTCTAGGTTGCGATGGGCCGACGGTTCGCAGCTACCTGTCCGCCGGCCCCGCCGTCCCGCCAGCTCCCCGTCGTCCGGCCCTCTTTGCCGTCGCCGACATCCGAGGGTCAGTTGGCGGCGCGCGGCAACACTGCGCGCTGGCTCCATCGGCTCGTCCCTCGCCAACTCCGCCAGCACTAGTTACGCGTCGAGGTTGGTCATCACGTGCTTGATGCGCGTGTAGTCCTCGAAGCCGTACATCGAGAGGTCCTTGCCGTAGCCGCTGTGCTTGAAGCCGCCGTGGGGCATCTCCGCGACGAGCGGGATGTGCGTATTGATCCACACGCAGCCAAAGTCGAGACGCTTCGCCATTCGCATCGCGCGCCCGTGATCGCGGGTCCAGACCGATGACGAGAGGCCGTACTCGACGCTGTTGGCCCAACGCACCGCTTCGTCTTCGTCGCTGAACTTCTGAACGCTGATGACCGGCCCGAATACCTCGTCGGTCACGATCTCGTCGCCCTGCTGCAAGCCGGCAACCACCGTCGGCTCATAGAAGTAGCCACGGTCACCGACTCGGTGCCCACCTGCCAGCAACTGCGCATGGTCGGGCAACCGGTCGACGAATCCGCTGACCCGCGCAAGCTGGTTCGCGTTGTTGACCGGGCCGTACGTTGCATCGACGTTGGACGGCGGGCCAACGACAACGCCGCGAGCTTGCTCTGTCAGAGCAGCGACGAAGTCGCCATAGATGCCCGGTGCCGCGAGCACCCTGGTAGCAGCCGTGCAGTCCTGGCCGGCGTTGAAGTAACCGGCCATCGCAATGCCCTCGGCGGTCTTTTCGAGGTCCGCGTCATCGAAGACGACGACGGGAGCCTTGCCCCCGAGCTCGAGGTGCACGCGCTTGAGATCGCGAGCGGCCGTACCCGCGACTTCCATACCCGCGCGCACGCTGCCGGTGATCGAGACCATGCTCAGCGTGCGGTGTTCAACCAGCAGGCGCCCGGTATCACGTTCGCCGCACACCACGTTCAGCACGCCCGGCGGCAGGAACTCCGCTGCGATCT
>DATCDK010000125.1:0-22428 GCA_036510735.1 Acidothermaceae bacterium
GGATACCGCTGTTCAACGACCCGAACAACCGTACGTCGGTAGCGAGCCAGTCGATCTTCGTGGCCGCGATCGTGCTCGCCATCATGGTGGTGCCGGTGATCGCCGCGATTTCGCGCGAGGTGCTTCGGCAAGTTGATCCCAACCTCAAGGAAGCTGCGCTGGCGTTGGGTGCGACCCGCTGGGAGATGGTGCGTACGGCGCTACTCCCACCGAGCCGCCCCGGCATCATCGGCGGCATCATGCTCGGGCTGGGTCGCGCACTCGGTGAGACGATCGCGATCGCGTTGATCCTCGGTACCAGCTTCGTCGTCAGCTTCCACATCTTGGTGCCGGGTGGGGACACGATCGCGGCCAACATTGCCAACACCTTCGGCGAGGCCGGCACGACCGGTCGCTCGGCATTGATCGCGAGTGGCCTTGTCCTCTTCGTTCTCACCTTCGGTGTCAACCTGATCGCTCGCGTCGTGATTCATCGCTCGGCCGTGCGGCAGGGGACTGCACGATGAGCACCGCGACCAGCCAGTTAAGCGCACCACCAAACGATCTGTGGAAGATCCGCGGCCGTCGCGCGATCGTGAATCGACTGATGACGTGCGTCATGTACCTGGCATTTCTCATCGCCGTCGTACCACTCGCGCTGGTGATTTGGTACACGGTTGGTAAGGGCCTGACGCTGTTCAGCTACCGCTTCTTGACACATTCGATGGCCGGTGTCGGGCCAGACGACATCGGTGGTGGCATCTATCACGCAATCCTTGGCACGGTCGAGCAGCTCGCGATCGCGTCGGTGATCTCGGTGCCGCTGGGTCTTCTCGTCGCGATCCACCTCAACGAGTACAGCGCCAAGGGATTCTCGACAGTGGTGCGTTTGCTGGTCGACGTCATGACGGGCATCCCCTCGATCGTGGCCGGCCTATTCGTGCTCGCCTTCTGGGTTATCGGGCTGCACCAAGGCTATTCGGGCTTCGCCGGCTCGATGGCGCTGGCGATCCTGATGCTGCCCGTGGTGATCCGCTCGTCCGAAGAGATGCTCAAATTAGTACCGGATTCACTTCGGGAAGCGGCGTACGCGCTTGGAATCCCGAAGTGGCGAGCGATCCTGTCCATCGTTTTGCCGACTGCGCGCACCGGCATCACGACCGGCGTCATGCTCGCGATCGCCCGCGTGACAGGTGAAACGGCCCCACTCCTGCTTACAGCCTTCGGCACCGTTTTCATCAACCGCAGTCCTATACATGGCCCGCAGGAAGCGTTGCCGCTGTACGTATTCAGCTCAGCTGCGGCTGGGACGCCAGCTGACGTGAACCGTGCGTGGGCTGCCGCGATGACCCTTATCCTGATCGTTGTACTGCTCTACGTGATCGCCCGCCTATTGACGCGCAGAGACGTACTTAACCGGAGGTGAGCGGCCCCATGGCCAAGCGCATCGAAGCGCTCGGTCTTTCGTGCTTCTACGGCACCCACAAGGCTGTCGAGAACGTCACGATGACGATCGAACCCAAGGCGGTCACTGCCTTGATCGGCCCTTCTGGGTGCGGCAAGTCGACGTTCCTGCGCAGCCTCAACCGGCTGCATGAAGTCATTCCCGGCGCGCACATCACCGGCCAGGTGTTGCTCGACGACCGCGACATCTACGCGCCTGGCGTCGACCCAGTGGCGTTGCGCCGCAGCGTCGGCATGGTGTTCCAGCGGCCGAACCCGTTCCCCACGATGTCGATCTACGACAACGTCGCGGCCGGCCTGAAATTGGGCGGCAGTAAGGGAAAAGACCTCGATGTGGTGGTCGAGCGCGCCCTCACCGGTGCCCACTTGTGGGCCGAGGTCAAGGACCGGCTGAAGAAGCCGGCACTCGCACTTTCTGGCGGTCAGCAGCAGCGGCTGTGCATCGCCCGGGCGATCGCCGTCGAGCCCGAAGTGCTGCTGATGGACGAGCCCTGCTCGTCCCTCGACCCGATCTCGACGCTGGCGATCGAGGACCTCATCGCCGAGCTCAAGGATCGCTACACGATCGTCATCGTGACGCACAACATGCAGCAGGCGAGCCGAGTCAGTGAGACGACCGGATTCTTCACCCTCGCCGGCGCCGGGCAACCCGGTGTGCTGGTCGAGTACGACGCGACGAGCCGGATCTTCTCGGTGCCCTCAGACAAGCGCACCGAGGACTACATCACCGGCCGCACCGGCTGACCTGCAAACTCCGCGATCACCGCGTCGGAGAACACCGGCCACGCGTCGATAGCCCAGGGCCCGAAAGCGGTGTCCGCCAAGGCGACGCAGCCCAGGCCTAGCGTCGGGTCGATCCACAGGAAGCTGCCGGCTCGACCGAAGTGCCCAAAGGTGGACGGCGAGTTGTGCCGCCCGGTCCAATGCGGATCCTTAGCGTCGCGAAGCTCAAAACCCAAGCCCCAGTCGTTGGGCGTGCGCCGCCCGTAGCCCGGCAGGACGCCATCGAGGCCGGGAAACGCGACCGTCGTCGCGAGCGCCAGCGTCGCGGGCGCGACCAGCGTCGGCAGCAGAAGTTCGCGAGCGAACCTCAGCAGGTCGACCAGCGGCCCGACACCGCCCGCCGACGGCGTCCCCTCAATGTTTGACGCTTGCATCCCCAGGGGCTCGAAGACCGCTGCGGCGACGTAGCGCGCGAAGGGCATGCCGGCGCGCTCGCTGACAAGCGCGCCGAGCAGATCGAAGCCCGCGTTGGAGTAGACCCGCCGACGCTCAGGCTTCGAAATCGCGGCGCCGGCGTCGAATCCGAGGCCCGAGGCGTGCGCGAGGAGATGGCGCACGGTCGATTCGGGTGGTCCGGCCGGCTCGTTGAGCGCGATGCCGCCCTCGTCGACCAGCCGCAGGACGCAGAGCGCCGTGACGAGTTTGGTGACCGACGCCCACTCGTGGCGCCGCTCGGCGTCGCCGGTCTCGCCGAGGGTGCGGGTAGCGTCGGTGATGCCCGCAGCAGGGTTGGACGCCGACCAGTGGGCGACCTGGGCAAGCGCGGCTCCGAGCGACGGAGGTACGGGCGACGGAGGCACGAGCGACAGCCTAGGCGGACGCCGAGCGGACATACGGCGGATCGGGGCGGATTTCCCCAACCACGGCCCGGGCGAATGACATGGGTGTTGTTTGGGTCCTACGATGGCCGGTACACGTTCGCTGTGTGAGCGTGTGGGTCGTGAGTGTGGTGGGTCGAACGAAGGGCTGGTCGATGGAGGTCGCGGACGCCGTGAACGCTGACGCGTCGGGCATGTTGGTCGACGTGCTGTCCGAGCGCGATCAGTTGATCCTCGAGTTCGAGCGCCAGTGGTGGAAGTACGCGGGAGCCAAAGAGCAGGCGATGCGCGAAAAGTTCGACATGTCCGCCACCCGTTATTACCAGGCGCTGAACGCGCTGATCGACCGTCCCGCGGCGCTGGCCGCCGACCCGATGTTGGTGAAGCGGCTCCGCCGCCTGCGCGCCGCGCGCCAGCGTGCACGATCGGCCCGCCGTCTCGGCATCGAGGCCTGACCGTCATGATCGTCGCGTGACGACGATCGGCTGCCCGAACTTATGACAGGCCCACTTCATGACGACTGAGATCTCATGACGACACCTGATCCCCGCGCTGGCGGCAGCCACCGCAGAGTCGACCGCGGGCGCCGAACGCGGGTGCTGCTGGTCTCGTTGCTGGTTGTGGTCGTTGCTGGCGCCGGCGTCGAGGCCGCGCTGCACTGGCGCGGCGAGTCCAAGCGTCCCTCGGCGAATGCGGCGTCGTCGGGCTACGTCTCCCCGACCGCGACGCCGTCCAGGTCAACGCCGTCCGCGTCAACGCCGTCCGCGTCGTCGCCTGCCGCTGCGTCGACGTCCGCCCCGCCCGTGACGCCGCCGGCTTCGACGCTGGCTGCCGTCACGCCACCTCCGCCTGCCACGCCGCCGCCTACTGCGACGGCGCCTGCGGTGACCCCAACAACCGCCTCGCCAGCGCCGAGCACGAGCGCGCCAGCGGCGAAGCCTTTGGTCGACATCCTCAACGGCACGCACATCAGTGGGATGGCGGCGCGGGCCGACACGACCCTCAGCCGCGGTGGCTGGGTCGTCGCGCTGACCGGCAACTACTCGCACTCGATGTCCGCGACGACCGTGTTCTACCCCGACGGTCAGCTCGCGGCCGCCCAGGCGCTCGCCGCCCAGTTCACCGCTATCGGCAAGACGGCGCCCGCTCCGAACGGCGTCTCGACCACCCACCTCACGCTCGTGCTCGGCCAGGATTGGACGTCCAGCGGCAAGTAGGGTCGCAGCTGTGCCCCCGCTTCCGGTTCCGCGCACTCACGCCGGGCGCGAGAGCTTGAATGCGCTGGTTGCTCAGCCGGCAACGGCACTGGTCGCGGTCGATTTCGACGGCACGCTGGCGCCGATCGTCTCCGAGCCTTCCGCCGTGAGGCCACATCCCGGTGCCGCCGCGGTGCTTCGCGCGTTAGCCGATTCGATTGGTGCCGTCGCCGTCGTGACCGGCCGACCGGCTGGAGTCGCAGCCGAGTTGCTCGGATTCACCGCTGTTGCGCCGCCCGGGAATCTGTCGGTCGTCGGCCACTACGGACTCGAGACGTGGACGGCGGCTGCTGGCGTGCTGCCGGTCGCAGGCGTTGACCCTCGCAGGTCAGAACGGGTCGAGCACGTGCGAGCGGCGTTACCTGCGTTGCTGCGCGACGTCGGCGCGCCCTCAAGCACGCGGATCGAGGACAAGGGTGCGGCGGTCGCCGTGCATGTGCGGGAAACGGCCGATCCGCACGCGGCGCTCGAGCTGCTGCGCGAACCGCTACAGCGACTCGCGGAGTCTGAGGGGTTGCGTCTCGAGCCAGGCCGGCTGGTGCTCGAGCTGCGGCCTGCCGGGACGGACAAGGGGACGGCGCTGGTCTCGCTCGTCGATCAATTCAGCGCGCGGTCGGTCTGTTATGTGGGTGACGACCGCGGTGACATTGCCGCGTTCGATGCGCTCGAGGGTCTGCGGTCAAAGGGATTCGCGACGCTCGGGGTGTTCAGCGGAGTACCGAACGAGTCGGCCCTCGCCCACCTGGCCGCGCGGGCCGATCTGCAGCTCAGCGGGCCTGATGCGGTGGTGGCGTTTCTCGAGGGTCTGCTGGCCGGCGTCCGGCCGCACTGATTTTGGGCAGAAAAAAACCGCGGCCGAGAACATTCCTGCCCGGTATGTCCCCGCCCGCGGTTCCCCTCCAATGCGCAAGACGATAGTGCCTCGACGGGTCACAAAGCTCTAGGAAAAACGGCCGACTTTGGTCAGCCGTTCGGCCGATCCCGACGAGGCGCTACTGTTGTGCGCAGCACCAAGAGTCACCGTGTACGCACCGCAGATCGGCAACGCAGTAGTGCTCATCAAGAGGGGCAGAGGGACCGGCCCGTTGAAGCCCCGGCAACCATTCCGCGTCTAGCAATTGCGGAACAGGTGCCAACTCCGTCCCGTGGATGGTCCGCGGGGAAGATGAGGAGAAAGGCTTCACCGTGTCCGCGACCCAGTCGCCCCCCGCCGTCCCGCCGCATTCGACCCTTTTAGGGTCGGCTACTTCGCTGTCGTGTCGCGAATGCGGAGAGCAGTATCCGATCAGCCCGCGGTACGCGTGTGAGATGTGCTTCGGGCCACTTGAGGTGGCCTACGACTACACCGGTGTGAGCCGCGAGTCGATCGAAGCCGGGCCACCCAACATCTGGCGCTACAAGCAGTTGCTGCCGGTTCCGTCGAACGTCACCGAGACGCCGAATCTTGAGCCAGGCATGACAAAACTGGTGCTCGCTCGCAACCTGGCTCGTGAGCTTGGCATGCGCAAGTTGTGGGTGAAGGACGACAGCGGGAACCCCACGCACTCGTTCAAGGACAGGGTCGTCGCGGTCGCGCTGGCGGCTGCGCGCGAGCTCGGATTCTCGGTGCTCGCGTGCCCATCGACGGGCAACCTCGCAAACGCGGTGGCCGCCGCGGCGGCTCGTGCCGGCATCAAGTCGGTGGTGTTCATCCCGGCCAACCTCGAGCGGCAGAAGATCGTCACGACGGCCGTGTATGGCGGCACGCTGATCGCGGTTGAGGGCAACTACGACGACGTCAACCGGCTCGCTTCGGAGATCGCCGGCGAAGAAGAATCGTGGGCCTTCGTCAACGTGAACGTGCGGCCCTTCTACGCCGAGGGATCGAAGACGTTGGGCTACGAGATCGCCGAGCAGCTCGGCTGGCGGTTGCCCGAGCAGGTGGTGATCCCGATCGCGTCTGGCTCGCAGCTGACGAAGGTCGACAAGGCGTTCACCGAGTTCGGCAAGCTCGGTCTCGTCGACGCCACGCCTTATCGGGTTTTCGGCGCGCAGGCGACGGGCTGCTCGCCAGTCTCGAACGCGTTCAAGGCTGGCTACGACGTCGTGCAGCCGGTGCGGCCGGACACGATCGCGAAGTCGCTGGCGATTGGCAACCCGGCCGACGGGCCTTACGTGCTCGACGTCTGCCGGCGCACCGGCGGCCTGGTCGAGGACGTCAGTGACGAGGAGATCGTCGACGGCATGCGGCTGCTCGCCCGCACCGAAGGCATCTTCGGTGAGACCGCGGGCGGCGTGACGATCGGCGTGCTGCGCAAGCTGCTCGCTGCCGGCCAGCTCGATCCTGATGCCGAAACCGTCATCTTCAACACTGGCGACGGACTGAAGACCCTCGACGCCGTGGCGCCAGTCGTCTCGCCGTCGGTCACCATCCCGCCGTCCGTCGAAGCATTTCGCGCCTACCTCGACGTCGCCGGTCTCGTTTAGCGCCAGCCACCCGCCGTCCGCCTGGGGCATTGTTCTTTCGCGCGCAAGAACGCGCGCTGGAGACCAACACTCCCACCGTCCCGGCACTCATCGACGCTCCTGGCCGGGCTCGTAGACGGCCTGAAGCGTGTAGGTCAGCGGCAGCGCCGGCGTAGCTCGTCATCGCCGTCCACGAAGGTGACATCGGCCGCGGCGCGCATGGCGAGCTGTCGGGCCCTCAAAAGGGCGGACGGCGAGAAGTCGAGGCCCCCAGTCCTGCGTCATGTCGATCAATGCAGAGGCCTAGCGCCGTCGGTTGCACTCGGGGGGTCTGAGTGCTAAACATGAGCTAGCACTCTGAGCACGTGAGTGACAGTTCCAGCAAGTTAATGGCCGGGCCTTCGAGACCCTGCCGAGCCGGCGGACATGACACCGGCGAGGCGTGGTCGGCCGTCGCGGGCGTCGAGTCCGGCCGCACGCTACGTTTCCCGACCCGGGAGGACCATCCGCATGTCCAAGATCATCGCGTATGACGAGACTGCTCGTCGCGCCCTCGAGCGCGGTATGAACCAGCTCGCCGACGCCGTGAAAGTGACGCTCGGCCCGCGTGGCCGCAACGTCGTGTTGGAGAAGAAGTGGGGCGCTCCCACGATCACCAACGACGGCGTGAGCATTGCCAAGGAAATCGAGCTCGAAGACCCGTACGAGAAGATCGGCGCCGAGCTCGTCAAGGAAGTCGCGAAGAAGACTGACGACGTCGCCGGCGACGGTACGACGACCGCGACCGTGCTTGCCCAGGCGCTGGTGAAGGAAGGCCTGCGCAACGTCGCGGCTGGCGCGAACCCGATGGCCCTGAAGCGCGGCATCGAAGCGGCCGTCGCAAGTGTGTCGGCGGCGCTGCTGGCCCTGGCGAAGGACGTCGAGACCCGCGAGCAGATCGCCTCGACGGCCTCGATCTCGGCCGCTGACCCGGCGATCGGCGAGATGATCGCCGAGGCCATGGACAAGGTCGGCAAGGAAGGCGTCATCACTGTCGAGGAGAGCAACACCTTCGGCCTCGAGCTCGAGCTCACCGAGGGCATGCGCTTCGACAAGGGCTACATCTCGCCCTACTTCGCCACCGACACCGAGCGTATGGAAGCCGTTCTCGACGACCCGTACGTGCTCGTCGTCAACAGCAAGATCGCCTCGGTCAAGGACCTCCTGCCGTTGCTGGAGAAGGTCATGCAGAGCGGCAAGCCGCTCGCGATCATCGCCGAGGACGTCGAGGGCGAGGCTCTCGCAACGCTCGTCGTCAACAAGATCCGCGGCACCTTCCGTTCGGTCGCCGTCAAGGCTCCCGGCTTCGGTGACCGTCGCAAGGCGATGCTCGGTGACATCTCCATCCTCACGGGTGGACAGGTCATCAGCGAGGAAGTCGGCCTGAAGCTCGAGACTGCTGGTCTCGACCTGCTCGGTAAGGCCCGCAAGGTCGTCGTCACCAAGGACGAGACGACCATCGTCGAGGGTGGCGGTGACGCTGAGCAGATTGCTGGTCGCGTCAACCAGATCCGCGCCGAGATCGAGAAGAGCGACTCCGACTACGACAAAGAGAAGCTGCAGGAGCGGTTGGCCAAGCTGGCCGGCGGCGTTGCAGTCATCAAGGCGGGCGCGGCCACCGAGGTCGAGCTCAAGGAGCGCAAGCACCGCATCGAAGACGCGGTTCGCAACGCGAAGGCCGCTGTCGAAGAGGGCATCGTGGCCGGTGGTGGCGTGGCGCTCTTGCAGGCCGGTCGCACCGCATTCGAGAAGCTCAACCTCGAAGGTGACGAGGCCACTGGCGCTCGCATCGTCGAGATCGCCCTCGAGGCACCGCTCAAGCAGATCGCGATCAACGCTGGCCTCGAAGGCGGCGTCGTGGTCGAGAAGGTGCGCAACCTCGAGCCCGGCTGGGGCCTGAACGCGGCCACCGGTGAGTACGTCGACCTGATCAAGGCCGGCATCATCGACCCCGCCAAGGTCACCCGCTCGGCGCTCCAGAACGCGGCCTCGATCGCCGCACTGTTCCTCACCACCGAAGTTGTCATCGCCGAGAAGCCGGAGAAGAACCCGGCACCTCAGGGTGGCGGCGGCGGCGGGGACATGGACTTCTAAGTCCAACCTGCTCGACAAGTTGGGCGGCGTCCGGGAAACCGGACGCCGCCCTTCTGCGTTGGTGGTGGCCCCACGCCGCCCGGCGGCGGCACCGCGACCGCTGATGCTCAGCGCGCGCAAGTGCACGCGCTGGACTACAACGCTTCTTCGCCAGGACCCCCACGCCGAGAATCCTGCGCACTTACTGCCCTGGGAGGGCAGTAGATCCCCACGCTGTGCTCCGCCGGACCGCGCGTGGCGCCCGACTCAGACGTTGCCGAAGCTGGCGGCGATCTGGCGTTCGGCTTCGGCGTAGCTGGTGCTGGCCTGGCCGAGCAGTTGGCTGATGCCACCGAGGGCATCGCGTAGACCCTCGGCGGACTTCTGCCACTCCGCCCACAGCGCCTGGAACCGCTGCTGTGCAACACCGGCCCAATCGCTGCCGAGTGGCGCGAGCGAACCAGTCAGCGACCGCAGCTCACCCTCGATGCTTGCCGAGCCGGAGCTGACCCGCGACGACAGACTTGCCAGCTGCTCTGGTGTAACCCTGATGCCGCTCACGCCGACCTCCCGATACCGAGTCGACACCCAGTTGCGCGACTCGCCACGAAGAGTAGGTCGGACGTCGATGTGCTGGCGTTCGTTGTCCACAGGCCTGCCGACCGACGCAAACGAGTTGCGGTAGCGGCAGGCGGACGGCGACCCTTGACTGAGCCGTGCATGGGTCGAACTCGTCGGGTCGAGCCCGACCTCGCGCCCTTTCCCTGGCAGCGGTTCGCATTGGCCTGATAGCGAATGCACCTGCACCCGTTGTCCGCGAGCCTGTTCCGTCGTAGCCTCGCGGCGTGACGCCACGATCGTTTGCGATGCGGCTCGGCGCCGTCCTGCTCGCGGCCTTTGCGTTTGGCGTTCTGGCCGCTTGGGCCAAGGGCCAAAACACCGACGGGGTAGCGCAGGTCTCGCAGCTGCGAAATGCGTTCGGCAACCTGAGCACGCCGTGGTTGCTGGTCGCGTTCTTCGCTGGGATGCAAAGCCCGCGACCGCGACAGGGTGCGATCGTCGGGCTGGCCGCGACTTTCGCCGCGCTCATCGGCTTTTACCTGGTCAGCACACTTGTCGAAAACCTCGGCGGGCATGGCTTTATTGGTGACCTCCGATTGGAGCTGACCGGGAACCGTGCCTACTTCGAAGGTGGCGTGATCACCGGCCCGATCTTCGGCGCCCTGGGTGCATGGTGGAGACGTCGTCCAACGGCGCGCACGTCACTGCTCGCGGGTGGGCTCCTCATCGCCGAGCCGCTGGTCATGCTGGCGCTCGGCCCTATCCACCACCACGTGTTGTCGGCGGGCACCGGCCTCCCGCTGATCGCGCGGATCATTCCGGGCTGGGGGCTGACGGCAGACTCCGGCGGGGGAGCATGGGCGGTATACACAGCCGAACTCGCGCTCGGCGTGGTGGTGATCGCGATCGGACTCGCTAACCGCACCCGACTTCGCAGCTCTGGGTGCACCTAGTGTGAGCCGTCCAGCTACACCCAGGGCTGCGACGGAAACCGAAAGGGCGGCGTTGGAGCGCTATCCGGAGATCGAGCCGTACGACGAGGGCATGCTCGATGTGGGCGACGGTCAACGCATCTACTGGGAAGTCAGCGGCAACCCGCATGGCAACGCCGCGTTAGTGCTGCATGGCGGTCCGGGTGGCGGCAGTTCTCCCGGGCGCCGGCGGCTGTTCGATCCCGACGCGTACCGCATCGTCCAGTTCGACCAGCGCGGTTGCGGACGCAGCACGCCGTCCGTCTCAGATCCTGCTGTGAGCCTCGCGCACAACACGACGCCCCACCTCGTCGCCGACATCGAGCGATTACGCGAACATCTCGGTATCGAGCGATGGCTGGTGTGGGGCGGGTCGTGGGGAGTGACGCTCGGGCTCGCCTACGCCGAGCAGTACCCACAACGCGTCACGGAGATGGTTCTCGCCTCGGTCACGATGACGCGGCCGATCGATGTGCACTGGCTCTACAACGAAGCCGGCAGGTTCTTTCCCGAGCAGTGGGCGCGATTTCGCGCGGGCGTTCCTGCAACTGAGCAGGACGACCTCGTTGCGGCCTACGACCGCCTGTTGAACGCGCACCCAGACCACGCCGTCCGGGCGAAGGCTGCACAGGACTGGTGCGATTGGGAGGACGCAGTCGTCTCACTCGAGGAGGGTTGGACGCCGTCCGTTCGATATGCAGACGCCGACTTTCGCATGGCGTTCGCTCGATTGTGCGCGCACTACTTCTCGCATGCCGCGTGGTTGGCGGACGGTGAGCTGCTGCAAAACGCCGGTCGACTTGCTGGCATACCTGGCGTCCTCATTCACGGCCAGTTCGACATCGGCGGGCCGCCCGACGTTCCGTGGCTGCTAGCCCAGGCCTGGCCGACAGCCCAGCTGCATCTGGTACGGGCTGGCCACATGGGCGGAGCCGACACGACGAGGCTGATGATCACCGCGCTCGACGCGTTCCGCTGACGCAGCTTCGCATCCCGTGTGGTTGTTGAGCTGGCCAATTTGTCGCGCTTGTGGAACCACACGGGATGCGAAGATCCGCCGTCGCAGCCCGCAGTGCACCCGAGCTCGCCGACATAGCAACACCCAGGGCTGCGAAGACCTAGATCTCGTCGCCCGCCAGCACGTCGTCGGCGTCGATGATGCGATACGCGTAGCCCTGCTCGGCAAGGAACCGCTGACGATGCGCGGCGTAGTCCTGGTCGATGGTGTCGCGCGCAACGACGGCGTAGAAGCGCGCAGTGCGACCGTCGTGCTTCGGCCGCAGGATCCGGCCGAGACGCTGCGCTTCTTCTTGGCGCGACCCGAACGATCCTGACACCTGAATCGCGACCGATGCCTCGGGCAAGTCGATCGAGAAGTTCGCCACTTTCGACACGACGAGCGTGGTGATCTCGCCCGTACGGAACAGGTCGTAAAGTCGCTCGCGCTCCTTCACCGTCGTGTCACCCTTGATAACCGGGACACCGAGGCGCTCGCCTAATTCGTCGAGTTGGTCGAGATATTGCCCGATGACAAGCAACTGGTCGCCGACGTGGCGTGCGGCAAGTGCCTCGATCACCTTCATCTTTGTTTCGGTCGTCGACGCGAGCCGATAACGCTCTTCAGGTTCGGCGGTCGCGTACAGAAGCCGCTCGTGCTCGGTGAGAGTGACGCGTACCTCGACGCAGTCGGCCGGCGCGATGTAACCCTGCGCCTCGATGTCTTTCCACGGTGCGTCGTAGCGCTTCGGACCGATGAGGCTGAACACATCGCCTTCGCGACCGTCTTCACGCACCAAGGTCGCCGTCAAGCCCAACCGGCGACGCGACTGAATGTCAGCTGTGAACCGAAAAATCGGCGCCGGCAGCAAGTGGACCTCGTCGTAAATGATGAGGCCCCAGTCGTGTTCGTCGAAGAGTTCGAGGTGCGCGTAGACGCCTTTGCGACGAGTGGTCATCACCTGATACGTCGCGATCGTCACGGGGCGAATTTCCTTCTTGGCACCGGAATATTCGCCGATCTCGTCTTCAGTGAGTGACGTGCGCTTCAGTAGTTCGTGACGCCACTGACGAGCCGCAACAGTGTTCGTCACGAGGATCAATGTGGTCGCCTGCGCCTTCGCCATGGCGGCAGCACCGACGATGGTCTTGCCTGCACCGCACGGCAGCACGACGACACCAGAGCCGCCGTGCCAGAAGCCCTCGACCGCTTCGAGTTGGTAGGGCCGGATCGCCCAGCCGTCCTCGTGCAGGGCGATCGCATGCGCTTCGCCGTCGACGTAACCGGCGAGGTCCTCGGCCGGCCAGCCGAGCTTGAGCAACACCTGCTTGAGGTGACCGCGTTCGCTTGGATGAATGACAACGGCATCGTCATCAAGCCGGACGCCGATCATCGGCGCAACCTTCGGGCTGCGCAGCACTTCTTCGAGAACGGCTCGGTCGACCGAACGCAGCACGAGGCCGTGCGCGGGATCATTGGTGAGTTGCAGTCGGCCGTAGCGCGCCATCGTTTCGGCGACGTCGATCAGCAATGCGTGCGGCACTGCATAACGGCTGTACTTCAGCAGCGCGTCGACAACCTCTTCGGCATCGTGCCCAGCCGCCCGCGCATTCCAAAGCCCCAAAGGCGTGAGGCGATAGGTGTGGACGTGCTCAGGCGAACGTTCGAGTTCCGCAAACGGCGCGATCGCCCGCCGGCACTCGCCGGCCAGTTCGTGCTCGACCTCGAGAAGCAGCGTCTTGTCGGATTGCACGATCAGGGGTCCGTCGGTCACTTGACCATTGTCCCAGGTGTTGGCTCATTGGCGTTTGGGCCGCGGTCGTCGGTGTCGGTGACGGTGTCGATCTCGCCCTCGGTCAGTTCGGCAACGCCGGTGATGCGGTGCACCGCGAACGTCCGCGGTTCGTCACGTCGATAGTCGAACGCGGTCAGATACCCACCGGCCAGGCGTTGCGGCTCGATGATGCGATTGCTTGCCTGACCCTGGGCGTTGAGGTAGCCGATCCAGACGGCCCGCCCTGACCGCAGCGCGTCTTGCAAGATCGCCAAGGTCTCGGTGGACGCCGAGTGCGGCACGACGTCCGAAATCGCACCGCCCACCACCACGCCGCGACTTGATGTCACAGCCCGGTCGCCACCGCGAATCGCCTTGACCGCGACAGATACAACCGACGCAGCCGGTGTCGCGAGCTCCGGGCGTCGTCGAAGCGGTCGAGGCCGCGACGGGGCTCGACCTGAATCGGGACGGCGGAGCAGCAAGGCCCCATCGGGGCTTTCCGCTGCGGGGGCGTAGCCGACTTCGCGCAGCCGTTCGGCGACCCGTTCCGGCGCTAGCGGGCTGACGAGAACCGACGGCGCCAGCCGGCGCAGCCGCAAGCTTTCGACCCGGCGGTCGGCAAGCACCTCGTTCAGCAGCCCGTCGTCGTCGCAGCGAACGTAGGAACCTGCGAGCCCGATCCGGATCCGGCCATGTCGGCGCGCAACGTCGTCGATGAGATAGCTGAGCGGTTGTGGAACGGGAGTGCTTGACCGGGCGGCCAGCAGCGCATGCAAATCGGCCGCGCTACGCCCGGCGTCGAGCGCGCGCCTGATCGACGTGTCGCTGAACCGAAAGACGGTGGCGCCACCAGTCGACTCGATGTCGGCCGTCATCGCGAGTTCGCGAGCGAGGTCACTTTCCAGCGGTCCGGGCGCTACCGCAGTGAGGTCGGCTTGCAGCAGCACGTGATCGAGCGGCCGCGGCAGCAGTTCGTCGAGCAGTGCCGCAGCCACTGCCGCAGGATCGTCACCCGCGGCCACCATCTCGGCGTCCGACCCGGTTTCGGCGTTAGCCGTCGGGCTCGCATACAACCCGGCACACAGCGGGCGGGCGAACGACGACAGGGCACCGCGACCGGTCACGCCGAGCAGCTCGGCCTCTTCGATCGTCCAGCCGGCGAGGTCGTCGCGCAGCCGCCCGCCACGTCGCGGCCACGACCAGCGCAGCGACTCGTTGATCGACTCGGCGGTCGGAGCTTCGCCCGCGCTGGCTCGAAGCAGGATCTCGAGAACCTCGCGGCGGACGATTGGCGCCAGGGCGCGATCGAGGTCGGCGCCTAGCGCATTCGCGGCGGGCTGCGGCCGCTCGATCGCGTCGGGGTCGGCGCCCGCTCGGATAAACGGCAACTCACGACGACCGACCAATCCCGGCACCCGCGTCGTCACGAGCCAGGCGCTGACGAGGATCACCCACCGGTCGGCGACCGACTTTGCCAGCCAGAGGTCGTAGCCGGTGGTCGGCAGCCAGCTGTCGGCGGCCTCTCCGTCGGGGGCGATCAGGCCAGCGGCGTGCGCCACCTCGATGAGCAGCGCGGCGCCCCGTTCGTCGAGCTCGAGATCGCGAGCCGTGCGGCGCAAGTCGCGGACCCCAACGCCGCCCGCCCGCAACACGCCGGGCGGCTCGATCCCCCACCTTTCAAGCAATGCTTCGACCAGCCGGACGACGGTGAAAGCCTGCCCGGCTGCGCTCGCATCGACGTCCGCCTGCTTGTGCTTGGTGCTTTGAGCGACCGGTGGGTCGAGCTCGACCGCACTGAACGCGCGCCCGCCGCGCACCTGTAGCGCGGCCTCGCGCGGCAGCACGACGGTGAAGTCGTCGACCGCGATCAGCAGGGCGTGCGCTAATAGCCACCGGACCGGCGAATCGGCGGTGGCCGCATCGACCGGACGCCGAGCGGCGGGGATTCGACCGGTCGGTGGACCGACGGCGAGCAGCTCAACGACTTCGCGAGCGGCCGCAGGTGCGCGTCCGAGCAACTCGGCCAGTTGCGCCGGATCTTCGAGCAGGTCGGCGATCGCGTCGACCGCAGCGGCGGCGGCAGCGATGCTGAGGGTCGGATCGCCGACGTCCGTCAGGCCCAGATCGGCGAGCAGGCCGGCAAGCTGGGCGCGCGCGACATGTTCGAGCAACGTGCGCGCGGGTGGTCCGAGGGCTGCAGGTGCAGGCATCAGATCGCGGACGACGGGGAGCAGCCTTAGTTGGTCGTCGCGACCCCAGACCACCACCGCCTCGCGCAGGCGGTCGAGCGCAGGGGACAGCTGAGTACGTGTGACGTCGAGCAGCGCGGCTACTGCCGCGACGTCGGTCGGGTCGGGGGACAGCACCATCGCCTCGACGACCTGCAGGGCGCCGGCGTCGAGGCGGTCGAGCGCAATCTCGACAGATGCGCGCCCGGCCGCCCGGGTCGCCAGCACCTCGATGTCGGAGGGAACCGGGTGCAACAGGTCGGGTCTGGCCATGAGCAGACGCGCAAGATCGTCGTCAGGCTGCTCACGCAACCAGTTGATGAGATCGATCTGGGCGGTGCTCATCCGGTCAACGTTACTGGCTTCTCACCTACCGCTGCGCCGTCGCGAGCAGTGGTGGGGACACAGGTACCTGTTAGTTGACAGTTACTCGGACGCTGAAGGTGACGTCGCTGCCATCGAGTGCTTCGTAGGTTCCGATGCCGGTCAGGTGCTGGAGGTCGCTCGGGACGTCACTTCCCGCTGACGGCCAGATGCCGGCTAGGTCGACGTAGGCGGCAGCGACGACTTGGTTGGGCATGCCGCCCATCGCCGATTTGAATCCAGGGTCGTCGCTCAGGCTGCCGCTTGCTGCGGCGTCATTGGTGACGATCACCTTTGAACCGGACGCCGTCGCGGTGGTGGCAAAGCCGTTGGTGGTGAGCAGTCCGGCGAGCGCCTGCGCCGTCTTGAGTCCCTTCGCGGCGTCGGTCGGTTCGGCGATGCCGGTGAACTTCGCCTTCGCGCCGTCGGCCGGAACGCTGTCGAGGCCGACCGCGACACCGTTGCCGATCAGGTTGACCGCGTCGCCGGGCAAGCTAATGCCGAGCTGGGCGCTCGCGGCGTCGAGCTCGTCCTTGAAGCCAAGCGACGCGAGCGGTCCGGATTCGAGCGTCGTGAGTTCTTTGCTGATGGCCGCGCCGATTCCCGAAACTGCGACGCCAGCGACTGATCCAGCGGGTAGCTGGCCCAGCAGGGCACCGGCGTCCGCGTTCTGGCTCTGGATCCCGGTGGTGTCACCGCCGACGATGCGGCCGCTGATCTCGGCGTAACCGGACTGCAGGCTAAGGCCGAGCACGAGGCGGCCCTTGACTTCGTTGGTGAGGCCTTGGGCGCCGCTCAGTTGCGAGAGTCCGCCGACACTGCCAAGGGTGCCGAGAATGCTATTCGGCGGCAGGCTGTCGGTGCTGCCGCTGGGGTCGGTGCTGCTGCCAGGATCGCTGCCGGCGCCAGAGTCGCTGCCACTGCTAAGAGTGCTGAGAGCGCCGAGGCTGCTGAGTTGGCTCGCTGCGGCCTTGGCCACGTACTTGGATGCCGCGCCCAGGTCGGCCCACGCGGTCACGATGCGGTCTCCGCCCAGCGTCGCGACGTCGGCGGCGTACTGGTTGCTCGCGGTGATGCTCGAGGTGCGAGCGGCCGCGACGGCTGCGTCGACCGTCGCCTGCGACTGACCGACGACCGCGTAGTCGTCCTCAATCGCGAACCCCGCTGTGCTCATGCTGGCGTCGCCGCCCGGCGTCTGGATCAATTTGGTGAGGCCGGCCTTTGCCTGCGTGGCGTCCTTCAATTGAAGGATGCCGACCAGCTGGATTTTTCCGTTCGCGTCGGGATAGGCGGCCAGAGCAACCCGATTGCCGAGCCATGGCTTGATGTCGGTGGCGTAGTTGATGTCGGTCGTCGGCTGAGCGAACGCTTCGCTGAGCAGGGCGTCCTTGAGCTGGTCGGCGCTGGTGACGTGCGGGGCGTCGGGGAACTTCTGCTCGAAGCGCAGGGCTGCGATCTTCTCCGATGCAGCCGGGTCGAGGTCGATCTTGATGTAGGCAATCGAGGACGCCGGTGCCCACTGATCGGGCTGGGCGCCTGAGCTCGCGAGCTTGTGGTAGCCGACGTACGCCACCCCGCCGCCGATCACGGCGAGCACCGCGACCAGGCTGACGACGATCGCCGCGAGGTTGCGGCGCGGCGGGCGCTCGATCGACCCGCTGGACAGCATGTCGGCGCCCGAGCCGCCCGAACTAGCAAAGCCCGAGCCGCCCGACAGCAACTCACCGCTCAGGCCGTCAGAGGCGTCGTCGTGCTGTGGTCCGTGCTCGCTGGTGTCCCCGTTTTCGCTCATCCAGCTATTCTCGGGCATCGCGATAGCGCTCTGTAGGGCCGATCAACACATTGGTGTGTAGTGGCCAGTGCCGCTAGCCTGGAATGTCCACAGTGTTTGCTCCCAATTCTCCTGCGCGACTTTTCGAAAGGGCTTCCCGTGCCTACCGGCAAGGTCAAGTGGTACGACACCGACAAGGGCTTCGGCTTTGTCTCCCGCGACGATGGCGGTGACGTCTTCGTGCATGCCTCAGCGCTGCCCTCAGGTCTTGAGGCGCTGAAGCCTGGCAGCCGGGTCGAGTTCGGTGTGGCCGAAGGCAAGCGCGGCGAGCAGGCACTGTCGATTCGCGTGCTCGATACGCCGCCGTCGTTGGTCGCCTCCCAGGCCCAGGCGCAGCGCAAGAAGCCCGACGAGATGGTCGTCATTGTCGAGGACCTCATCAAGTTGCTCGACGGGATCTCCAACAGCCTGCGCCGCGACCGCTACCCCGACAAGGCGACCGGTCACAAGGTCGCCACCGTCCTGCGCGTAGTAGCCGACGACCTCGACCAGTAGTCCGGCTTCCGGTTCGCCTCGCCCTTCCGATTCCGCAGAAATACAGGTGTCCGCGCGCCGGATGATCTGTTTATCTGCGGAATCGCCCGCGGCCGTCTGCTTGTAAGCAACCCGCGGCGGGAGCTCGGCGTTCTTGGCCCGAGGTGATCGGGATGCTCCGCTCGGCCGCAATCGTGACGGGTGCTGTCGCTCTGATGGTGAGCGCGGCTGCATGCGGGGCGTCCATTACCCCGGCGTCGCAACCATCTGCGATGCCGAGCGCCGTCCTAGCAACGAGTGCGCCCGCGTTAGGTAGCTCACCTGTCGATAGCGAGTCTGCGACCAGCGCGCCATTGTCGAGCCCAGTCGCGTCGAGCCCAGTGGGGTCGGTGCTCCCGGTCAAGCCCTCGAAACCTGTCGGGTCGCCGCCGGCGGACGTCGGCTTCCTGGCGCAATTCACCCAAGCGTCGGCAACAACGTGGTGGGCAAGTGTCGTGGGGAACGTCACCGACGAGACGTTCGTCGTGCGGACCGTCGATGGCGGCCTGAGCTGGCAGGACATCACGCCACCCGTTAGCGCGCTCCGCTCGAACGATGACCCGATCAGCGACGTGCTCTCGGATCAAACCGCGTGGCTCGGAGCCGCCACCCAAGACCCTGACGCGACCATCCCGTTGTACCGCACGCGCGACGGCGGCCAATCGTGGCAGCAAGTCGGCACGCTTCCGCGCGACTGCACGCCCGAGTTCGTCGACGTGTCCATCGGCTGGTGCTATGGATTGCAGGGCGCAATGGGCTCGATGGGTGTTGAGATTTACCGCACGGACGACGGCGGCTTGACTTGGACGCTGCTTTCCCAGACAACCGGCGACGGCACTCCGGGAACCCCTGACGCGCTGCTGTTCGAATGCGACAAGTCGCTTACATTCACGTCGCAGGGGGTCGGTTGGGCGTCGAGCTTCTGCGCCGGCGGTAATCCCTACCTAGACATCAGCACGGACGGCGGCGGGCACTGGCATTCGGTCACCTCGCCACCGTTTCCTACGTGGGCGGATCCGTCGCAGGGCGAGGGTCTCAGCATCCCGGTAGTCGACGGCGAGAACCTCGCATTAGTCGACCTCGGCGGCAGCGTCGGCCCCGGTGACGCTGCAATCAACACCAGTTCGGACGCCGGCAGGTCGTGGCGCGTGCACGCGCTCCCAGCCCCGTCGTCCGGTCAGTACTGGAGTGTCGACCTCATCGATCCGACACATTGGCGAGCAACCGACGGCGACGTCATCGTCTCAACCGATGACGCGGGTCTGCACTGGAGTCGCTGGACACCGGCGATAAGCATGCGTGGGCAAGGCGCGTTGCCGTTGGACCTCGACTTCGTTTCGCTCGAGATCGGTTCAGCGAGCGATGCCGCGGACCGCACTCCGATCTGGTCGACCACCGACGGCGGCAAGACGTGGACCAAGGTGGTGATCGACGCAGGTCCGTATGTCTTGCAGTAGCAACTGTTGAACTGCATCAGCTGAGTTGAGTGGTATACAGCACGCCGGTGCGGCGCGACAGCGTAGGCCCGACCGCCGAAGCCTCACCGATCAGATCGTCGAGCGACTCTTTGTCCAGACTGGCTGCAAGCTCGTCGCGATTGGCAAGCCAACCGTCGTACATACGCTTGAGGTCCTCGTGCCAGTGCGGGATCTCTTGGCGGCTCACGACATCGAGCCCGCCTGCACGGACGATCGGTCCCCAGTCGGGGACTGCAGTTTGCCGGTCGGTGTCGTCGCTCTCATCGGCCGTGAAGATGAATCGGCCGCCGGGTCGCAGGATCCGCGCCATCTCCGCGAACACCGCGACTCGGTCAGCTGCGAAGAAGACGGCGTCGGCGCACACAGCGCCGTCGGCGCTATCGGATTCAAGAGCCGTTGCAGCGAGGTCGCCGACGACGAACGAAGCCCGTCCCGCGGGCACGAATTGTGGTGCGCGTGCCGCTGCCTCGGAGACCGCTACGGGCGACCAATCGACGCCGGTCAGTTGCGCGCCAGTCGCCCTCGCGAGCCACAGGCCAACCCCGGCTCGGCCGCATGCGAGATCCACCAGCCGCTGGCCTGGACCGACCCGTAATCCGGAGACGAACTGCCCAAGGGTCCACCAGGTCGTCATGCCCCACGCTTGGATCTCCTCGGGGTATTCGTCGCCATACGCCTCGCGCGCGAGCCGCCAGAGCAACGCGTTCTTCGCCGTCGTTCCGTGTGCGCGATCGAAGGTCTCCGCAGTGAGATCGGGCGGCACTGGTGCACTAGCGCCTCGTATCGGGATGTCGCTCACGCGCCGATTATCGCAGCGCGCCGGCCTCGATTGGTGGCACCAAACCTTCGGCTGCCGCGCGGTTCAACAAGCCCTCGATCGCGGCGTAACCCTCGTCGCCGAGGTTGACCGAGAATTCGTTGACGTATAAGGCAATGTGACGCGCCTGCACGTCGGGATCCATCTCGCTCGCATGCTCCGCAACAAACTGGGCGGACGCCGAGGGGTTGGCGAATGCGTGCTCGACAGAGGCCCGTGCAGCAGAGGCCAACCCACCGACGTCCAGCTGTCGTTTGGCGAGGATCGCACCGAGCGGGATGGGCAACCCGGTGTCCGCTTCCCACCACGCGCCGAGATCGACCACGTTGGTCAAGCCGTAGTTGCCGTAGGTGAAGCGCGCCTCGTGGATGACCAGGCCGGCGTCGAACTTGCCGTCGCGAACGGCCGGCATGATCTCCGGAAACGGCAGCACGCTGATCTCGCCGACACCCTGATCGGCGGCCCACAACCGGAACAGCAGGTAGGCCGTCGTCCGCTCGCCGGGGACCACGATCGAGGCGCCGCGCAGATCGGTGCGACCGGATGTGAGGACGAGTGGTCCGCACCCGCGGCCGAGCGCGCCGCCACTCGGGAGCAGTGCGTACTGGTCGAGCAACCACGGCAACGCCGCGTACGACACCTTCACCACGTCGAACTCGCCGCGCTCGGCCGCGCCGTTTGTGACGTCGACGTCGGCGAACGTGATGTCGACGGGCGGTGCGCCGGGAATGAGCCCATGGGTCCACGCGTAGAAGGCGAACGTGTCGTTGGGGCAGGGCGAGAAGGCGATCGAGAGTGGCGTCACGGCAGCGGCTCGTTCAGTAGCGTCGACATGGCATCTGCAAGAGCGCCCAACGCTAGCGGAATGTTCCAGGTCGACCGGTCGCGGCGTCCGATGATGTTCGAGATCGCGCGGATCTCGGCGAACGGGATATCGCGGCCGGTGCGTTCGGAGGAACGTCGGGTCGCCTCGATCACCCCGTAGCCCTCCATCGCCTCAGCCACCGCACGCGGGTAGCGGGAAGCCAACTCAGCAGCGCGCGCGTCGGTGCCAGTCATAGACGACAGCGTCAAGATGTCGCCGGCGAGCAACCGGTAAGGCCCCGAGGCAAGCCGCGCGCGATGCTCGACGTTGCCCACGGCGTAGCCGCCCTCGCCCGGCAGGCCGAGGTCGCGCAGTGTGCTGAATCCCTCATCGGTCATGACGCCCTGATCCGCCGCGATTACCTGGTCGGCGAGCACGATGTCGCCGATCTCCGCGCGCCCGCGAAATCCCCCGGCGATCCCGGCGCTGATGACGAGGTCGTACTCAGGGCCAAGCGCGAGCAACGATGCTGTGCTGAGAGCCGCCGCGACCGGACCAGGGCCGCCATCGAAGACCTGCAGCTCACCCGCCGACGTGTCGACGGTCACGCCACTGAGACCAGCGACTTCGGTCGGGGTCGCCGAGCCGAGGTTGCGCACGACGGCGTATCGCTCGGCAGCTACCGCGCAGATGACAAGAATGCTCACGCGTCGCTCGGCGCGGGTCGGCGGCGTTCGCGCAGCAGTTCAATGCCCCGGTCCGGGCTCACCCGAGTGCGCACCGCCTTCATCGTCGAGACCAGCACGATGACGAGCACGGCGGACCCGAGAGTTAACCCGAGGCTTCCGTTGGAGGGAAGCAGGATCGCGACGAATCCTCCGAGCACCCATGACAGCTGCAGCACGGTCTCCGAGCGGGCAAAGGCCGAGGTGCGCACATGCTCCACTGCATCGCGCTGGATCACTGAGTCGAGGCCGAGCTTCGACAGCGACTGGCTGATGCTGGCGACCAGGATCGCTAGTGCAGCGGTCGCAAGACTGAACCAGACCGCGGCGATGATGCTCATCAGGGCCGCAGAAAAGAGGCTGATGATCGCGAGGATCTCGGGCTGCCGTGGTTTCAGCCACCCACCAAGCGTCGTGCCGAGCACGCTGCCGAGTGCGGCGCACGCGACGATGACGCCGAGATCGCCAGTCGCGTGGAGCCCACCGAGGGGATGCCGCCGCACCA
>DATCDK010000126.1:0-36854 GCA_036510735.1 Acidothermaceae bacterium
GCGGTGCACTGCCAGATCATGAACGCGCCGAGAGCGTCACGCCATGATGCGCCGGTGCTGCGGCGGAGCAAGGCGACTGCCCGAACCAGACCGAGCACCACCAGCAGCGGTATCGCGCCGATCAAGAATCCGGTCAACTTCCGAAACAAGAGTCCGCCACCGAACGCGATGTTCGCGCCACCAACGATGAGAAACAGGTAAAACACCAGACCGAGCAGATCTCCGTACCACTGCACGGCACCAGACAGATACGCCCAGCGCTGTCCGGCCGTCATTTGGTTCTCGTCGTCGACGCGTCCCGGCATCATCCAACGCCAATGCATGCGCAGGATTTGAATACCACCGAAGCACCACCGGAAGCGCTGCCCCTTCAACGCCTCCAAGGTCAGCGGCATGACGCCCCGACCAAAAGACCGATCGATGTGCGCATCAGACCACCCGCTGCGAAGCAGTCGCAGGGACAGCTCGGCATCCTCCGTGATGCACCACTCGTCCCATCCGCCGACGGCTTCCAGTGCGCGGCGACGGATCAGCCCCATAGTGCCGGCGAATATCGCGCCGCCGCGTTCGTTGCGGCTGGGCTGCGACACCGCAAAGAAATAGAGATACGAGAAGTAGAGCCGACGGTAGAACGGCGCGTGTTCCCAGTCGCGATAGTCCTGCGGTGTCTGGAGGAAACCGAGCTTCTCGTCTTCGAAGAATGGCGCGCACACGCGCAGGAACTGTGGGTCGACCTGGTAGTCCGCGTCGATGATGCCGATCAGTTCCGTTCGCGGATCGATCGAATGTTGCAGCGCGTAATTCAGTGCGCCCGACTTGTAGCCCGGCCAGTCCTCAAGATGAACGAACTTGACCTGGTTGTCCTGACACCATTGTTCGAGTGGGCGCCACAAGGTCTCGTCGCCCGTGTTGTCGTCGATCGCAATGATCTCGTACGCCGGATAGTCCAGCGCCTTCAGCGATGTCAGGGTCTCAATAACCATGTCCGGCGGCTCGTAGTGTGCAGGCACATGCAGACTCACGAACGGGAAGTATGAGCGTTCGGGGTCCTGCGGGGACGTAACGCTCGCACGGCGCAGCCACCGCTCCCGCCCAATCGCGTCGCAGAGTTCCCACAGATAAGCACACCCGAGCAATGCAGCAAACACTTCGAGCAGCCACAGGATTACGCCGCCGACGGTGCCACCGGCGCCCAGATGAGATGCGAAGGTCCAATCGATCATGAAGACGAGATAGGCGGCGAACAAGAAGGTGGTCGCCGACCAACACACGTGCGCCCGGCCGCTCCATGGACGGGTCAGCGGCAACCATGCCACGCTGACGATGATGAGGCCAGCCACGCCCACCGCGACGTTACGACTTGTCACCCCGATGGCTAGGAGTGCACCTGCCACCACCGCGGCGAGTCCAGCGGTCATCAGCACGGCGAATACCATGCGACGCGTTGCCGGCCATGCACCTTCGACCGCACCTAGTCGCGGTGTCCGCACGAACAGCGCGATCGTGGCTACAGGAACCGCGAACAAGCCAGCCAACAACAATGCTGCGATCAATCCGGTTCTCCCAGCACGTATCGATGGCGAGGCTTGAGTCGGCCGACAAACTTCCGGCCCACGACGGACAGCGACCATGGCGTCGAACCACCATCGACCAATGCCAGATACCCGTGGGCTCTCGGGCCACACATCCGAAACGAGGGATATCCGTTCCTTGAGCCGGCCGAGGGCCTCGCTTAACCGGAATAGCCTTCGCGCCGCGGACGTGCACCGGCGAGAATGTCTCCACGATGACGATTCCTCGGTTCACCCCACGTGTCGATGCGCGACCAGTTGATACAAAGTGGCCGCAATTCCAATGGCCCCCACCGCGCGACATCGTGCTGCGCGGGAGGTGTGTCGAACTCAAGCTGGCCGATCCCCGTCGCGACGCCGCTGAGTTGTTTGCCGCACTTGACCACGACGCCGTCTGGCAGCACGTGGCTGGCCGGCCGCGCGATGTGGCCGGTTACGAAGGAATTCTCAACCAAGCCGTGGACGCCGGGCGGTGGCCGTGGGTGGTGCGGCTGACCATCGACTACGGCGGCCTCGAAGCGGGCGCTGTCGTCGGTACGTCGTCGTACCTCGAGGTCTCGCCACGCGACGCGAGACTCGAGATCGGTTTTACGGCCTACACGCCCGCAGTCTGGGCTGGCGTTGTCAACCCGGAGACGAAGCTACTGCTGCTCGGCTGTGCCTTCGAGACACTCAATGCCGGACGCGTCCAGTTGAAGACCGATGTGCGCAATGCACGTTCACAACAAGCGATCGCTCGGCTCGGTGCACAATACGAAGGCATCTTGCGGCGCTACCAGCGGCGATCCGACGATACGGTCCGCGACACCGTGCTCTTCTCGATGCTTGCGGACGAATGGCCCGCCGCTCGCGACGCACTCATGGCTCGCCTCGACGAGCTGCTCAGCCGCTAACAACCATCACGCAGCGGGCGTCTGGCCTGCCAAAATTTGTGCGAGCAGCGGGGTGTCGATGTTGCCACCGCTCTGTATCACCGCAACGCGACGTCCGCGAGCAATAGACCGTTCCGACAACAGACCGGCCAATGCGATGGCGCCGGCCGGTTCTGCGACATTGTGCGTCGTCGACAACAGCAACCGAACGGCGTCCGCGCAGCTGTCTTCGCTGACTTGCAGGATCCGTGCGGCGCCGGCGTTGATGACGTCGATAGCGGTTGCATCGGGCACTCGGGTCGCGACGCCGTCGATGAAGGTGTGCGCCGACTCGGTCGTCACGAGCGCGCCAGCAGCAAAGGACAACGCCGTTGCGGGTGCCCTCTGCGCCACCACGCCGACGATCTCAGTCTGTAGCCCGAGTAAGTCGCGGACGCCGATCAAGCCACTGATGCCGGTGCCCATGCCAACCCCGACGTAGACCGAATCGAGATTGCTTACGGCCTCGAAGAGTTCACGTGCGTACGTCGCGGCACCGAGTACTAGATCGGCGTGGTAGGGCGGTACCAGTTCGAGACCGCGTTCCGCCGCGAGCTCGATCGAGTACTCCCGGGATGCCTGAAAATCGTGGCCATGTTCGATGACCTCAACACCCAAGGCGCGCATCGCGACGTTCTTGCCCGGACTGTTGCCATGTGGCAGCACGACCGACCTCCGCGCCGAGCAGCGGCCACGCGTATTGGGGCGTCGGTGGTACCCATCGACCCACGAGTTCGGTCGCGTACGCCAACTCATCAGCACTGAAGGACATGTCGGCAGTCTCGCATCCACGTTGCGGCTTACGCTCACGGTTATGTCGGACGCCGATCAGTTGCGGCTACCACCAAGTCCTGAGCTGGTGGCCCGGGCACGCGCCTATCGCGAGTCGGGTGGCTCTCCGGCGCCCGCGAAGGCCTCTGCGACAGTGATCCTCTTGCGCGACGGAGCGCAACAGCTCGAGGTCTTCATGATCCGACGCCACATGGGAATGCTCTTCGCCGGTGGCATGTATGTCTTTCCGGGCGGTGTGGTGGATGCCGCCGACCATGTTGGCCGCGACCACGAGCAAGCCCACGCGTTCGCGGCCATTAGGGAGACGTTCGAGGAGTGCGGGGTCTTGCTGGCATCGCGTGCGAACCTAGACCCCACCAAACTGGAGGCAGACCGGCTCGCCCTGATCGAGCATCGCGCCACGTTTGATGAGGTCCTCGCCCGCCACGGTGCGGTGGCGCAGCCACAACTCCTGCGACCGTGGTCGCGCTGGATCACCCCCGACTTCGAGCCGCGCCGCTACGACACGTATTTCTATGTCGCCATCGCACCTGCGCAAGACGCGCGTTTCGTCGGCGGGGAGGCAGACGCCGCGCAGTGGGTCGCGCCAGAATTCGCAGTGGGCGCGCAAAAAAGCGGTGACTGGTTGCTCATGCCACCCACCGAGTGGACACTCCGCGAGCTCTCGACGTTCACGTCCGCGGCAGATGTATTCGCCGCCGGCAATGTCCGCGACCTCACCCCGGTGCAGGTGCGCATCGACCTCGAGTCCGAGCCGCCGCGTTGGGTGGTCATTGACACATGACGACCGCCCTGAGCCCCGAGCACCCCACCGCCCGAGCGTTCTTGGTGCGGGCCAACAACCCTTCGCCGATGACGCTCGAGGGCACCAACACGTGGGTGCTCGTCGAGCCCGGCGGCGATCAGGCGATCGTCGTCGATCCTGGCCCGGACGACGGGAGGCACCGCGACGCGATCATGGGGGCGGTCGAGGCGGCCGGCGCGAACCAGGTCGCGCTTATCGTGCTGACTCACGGTCACGCCGACCACTCCGAGGGCGCGCCCGCGCTCTCCCAAGTGGCCGCCGCCCCAGTCCGCGCAATCGCGCCAATGCATTGCTCCCAAGGCCAGCAGCCGCTGTCGGACGGTGAGCGGCTCCGGATCGGTGGCCTGCACCTCGACGTCATCGCAACGCCGGGCCACACGGCCGACTCCGCCTGCTTCGTCATCGACGCCGACGCCGACGCCGCGTTACTCACCGGCGACACGATTCTCGGCAGCGGCAGCACCGTTGTCGCACGACCCGACGGGGTACTCGCCGACTACCTCGCGAGCTTGCGTCGACTACACGCACTCGTCGACGAACGGCAACTTCTCGCCGTCCTGCCTGGGCATGGTCCTGTCATTGACGACCCCGCGGCCAAGATCGACGCCTACCTGCAGCATCGCGAAGAGCGCCTTCAGCAAGTGCGAGCCGCGGCTATGACCAGCGATACGGTCGATGAGGTACTGCGAGTGGTCTACGGCGACGTCGTGCCGGAACTGCAATTCGCAGCGCGGTGGTCGTTGTTGGCCCAGCTCGACTATCTGCGCGACGAGGGCGTCAGCGTGCCCGCCGAGTGAGCCCTTCGACGTCGCGGATCACAACCGCGCGCGACTCGATACGGATCCACCCGCGCGCGCTGAAGTCGGCCAGCGCCTTGTTGACCGTCTCACGCGAGGCGCCGACAAGTTGCGCGAGTTCTTCTTGCGTGAGGTCATGCGCGACGTGGATGCCATCGCTGCTCGGCTGGCCGAACCGCTCGGCCAGACCGAGCAGGGCTTTCGCCACTCGTGACGGTACGTCGCTGAAGACGAGGTCGGCCAGGACGTCGTTGGTGCGACGAAGCCGCTGCGCCAACGCTTGCAAGAGTTGGACGGCGACATCAGGCCGCCCGGTGATCCAGGGCCGCAGTTCTTCATGGGCGAGGGACGCGAGCACCGTGTCGGTCAACGCCACGGCACCAGCAGTGCGTGGTTTGGGATCGAACAGCGACAGTTCGCCGAACATCTCGCCGGGTCCGAGGACCGCCTGCAAATTCTCCCGGCCGTCCGGGGCCGTGCGGGCCAGCTTCACCTTGCCCTCGATGACTGCGAACAGCTTGGTGCCAGGGTCGCCCTCGTCGAAGATGACGTCGCCCCGTGAGAAGTTCTCGCGGCGCATCGCGACCCGTAGCGCCACGTTGGCGTCGTCGTCGAGCGCGGCAAACAGGGGGAGCTTGCTCAGCACATCGTCCACGCGGTGATTCTCACACTATTTCGAGCCGAAGGCTGCGACGGTGTGGGGTGGCGCGGATGGTCGTCGGCGGAGGCTAGCGGCGTTCGGCGAGTGCGCGCCGGCTCGCGGCTTCCTTCTGGTCGGCCGGGAGTGCGAGCAGGCACAGGCCCGGGTCCTCGCGGTAGCGCGCGATCAGTTCGTCGGTCGAACCGGTGATGCGGCGGTGCAAGGCATTGCGGTACGCCGACAGCTGGGCTTCGGCGGTGGCCAGGTCACGCGCCAGGATCTCGTTGTGGGCGGGGTCGGCGTCGCGCGGCTCCCGTTCCCAGAGCGAGGCAAGGTCGGGCAGCGGCGGCACGTCTTCGATCGGCAAGATGGTGACGAGCGCCCCACGGCTGCTGGTGAGGTGGGCGTCGGCCAGCACGTTGCGCAAATTGTCGACTCGGGCTGCGCCGGTCTCGCCGGCCCTGACGACGTCGAGCCTGGCTTGGATGATGCGCCGCCAGTAGGAGACTCGGTTCTCTTCCTCGGCCAACGCCGCGCGGTAGTTGCGCAGGTCCCCGATGGAGAGGTGGTCAAAGTCGGTACTGCGCTCAGGAGTGCGGCGAGTGCCTGATTGGCTGCTCCCGGCGCTCAAGGCGACCCCGTCCCGTTTCTTGTGTGTGGCTGGCTACACGTCATCCCTGGCTACACGGCATCCCTGGCTACACGGCCTGGCTACACGTCATCCCTGGCTACAAGGGCGCATCGGCCGGTCCGGCGCGGGCCTTGAGGCCTTGCGGACCGGGGTCACCCGGGTGGCCGCTCCGGTCACCCGTCCAGTCGAATGGCAGTCCCCGTGATTAGGCTCGACGTCGTGGCGCGGCGGAAGATCGAGCAGGAATCGCCGCTTGCGCTTGTCCGGCGCGCGCGCACGATCAACCGCGAGCTGACGCTGCTGTATCCCGACGCGCACATCGAGCTCGACTTCAGCAACCCGCTCGAGTTGCTGGTCGCGACGATCCTTTCCGCCCAATGCACGGACAAGCGGGTGAACATGGTCACCCCTGTGTTGTTCGCCAAGTACTCGACCGCCGCCGACTATGCAGGCGCCGATCGCGGCGAGATGGAAGCGATCATCATGTCGACCGGGTTCTTCCGCGCGAAGACCACCTCGATCATCGGCATGGCTCAGGCCGTCTGCGAGCGGTTCAGAGGCGAGGTGCCGCGGCGCCTGAAAGACCTCGTGACGCTGCCCGGCGTCGGCCGCAAGACCGCGAACGTCGTGCTCGGCAACGCGTTCGGCATCCCCGGGCTGACCGTCGACACCCACATGCTTCGCCTGTCGACTCGCTTTGGCTGGACGACGAACTCTGACCCGGTCAAGGTCGAACAAGACATCGCGGCGCTGATCCCGCGCAAAGAGTGGACGCTGCTGTCGCATCGGGTCATCTGGCATGGACGTCGGGTGTGTCACGCCCGTAAGCCCGCGTGCGGTGCGTGCGGGCTGGCCCGGTGGTGCCCGTCGTTCGGCATCGGTCCGACCGATGAGGCGACCGCGCGCAAGCTGGTGAAGACCGGCCCGGTCGATACGCTGTTGTGAGCGGCATCAAGCGGCGGGCGTGGTTGACCGCGCTCGGTGTCGTCGTCCTCGTCGTCGTTGCATTGCTGGTGAATCGCGCGACGGCTAAACACAACAACTCCACGCCACTGCGCGCATCGCTCATCGCTGCGGCCCACTTGCCGGACTGCCCAGTCGCGGCCGGTACCGGTACGGTCGCCGCCGGGCTGCCTTCGTACACATTTCCGTGCCTGGGCAACGGTCCGAAGGTCGACCTCGCGAAGCTTCGCGGCCCGCTGGTGATCAACATCTGGGCCGGTCCGTGCACCGAGTGCAAGGTCGAGGCGCCGCAGATGCGGTCGTTTGCCACGGCGGCTGCGGGCAAGGTTGCCGTGCTCGGCATCGTCGACGGCGCCTACAACGGTAGTGAGACGTGGGATGACGCCCTCGATGCCTCGCACGGGCTCGGCCTGACCTACCCCTCGGTCTGGGACGCCAACGGCAAGTTCGTGCAGTACTTGCGAGTCCCCGGCATTCCGGTCTCGATCTTCGTCGACGCGTCGGGCGCGGTGACCCACGCCAAGATCGGCGTGCTGGCTCCTGGCGAGCTCGCGAAGTTGTCGGCGCAGTACTTAGGCGTCACGGTGACGGACACCGCGTGACCCTGTCAGCGCCGACCTGGCTGGTGACGCTGCTGCACGCGGCGGGCGGGCTCGAGGCGGCCGATCTGAGCCGATCGATCCCGCCGCCAGACGGGGGCCGTGAGGGCGCCGTCCTGGTGCTGTTCGGCGAGGGGCCTGACGGCCCCGACGTGCTGCTGATCGAGCGCAGCGGCCACTCCCGTTCGCACGCGGGCCAGGCGGCGTTTCCCGGCGGCGCAGTCGAGCCGGACGACGATGGGCCGGCGTCGACCGCATTGCGTGAGGCCGCAGAGGAGACCGGTCTCGACCCCGCTGGTGTCGAGGTGCTTGCCGAGCTGCCAGCGTTGTGGCTCCCGCCGTCCGGCTTCATGGTCGTTCCGGTTCTCGCGTGGTGGCGGGTGCCGTCCGTCGTGGGCGTGGCCGATCCGAACGAGGTCGCCGCCGTCGCTCGGGTTCCGATCGCCCGCCTCGTCGATCCGGCGAACCGGTTCCGGGTGCAACACCCCAGCGGTTATGTCGGAGACGCATTCGACGTCGACGGCTTGTTCGTGTGGGGATTCACCGCCGGGCTGCTGTCGCGGTTGCTCGAGATCGGCGGCTGGTCGCAGCCGTGGAACGCTGCCGACGTCCGCGATCTGCCGTCGCTGTAGCGTGAAGCGGTGTTGAGACCCACGCTCCTGATCGCAGGTTGTCTGCTGATTGCAGGGTGTTCCGCCAACAGCAATACGCTGCACGTGTCCGGTACGGGTGCACCGAAGCCCGATCAGGCGAGTGCCTCAGCGACCGCGCAACCGGCAGCTGACGGCGTCCAGCAGATTGTGATCGACACCCTTGACGACGGTCACTTCAGGCCGGACGTCGTCTACGCCAAGCCAGGACAGCTTCGGGTCACGATCACCAATCCGAGCGTGGTACCGCAGGATTTCGAGGTGCCGAGCCTCAATGTGCATTCCGAGACGATCTTTGCGGGGCGCTCGACCACGGTCACCTTTAACGTCCCGGCTGCAGGCGTCTACTCGTTCGACTGCCATTTCCAGGAACACGAAGGAATGACCGGTCAACTGATCGTTAGCTGAGCGGGCCGCGGGCGCCTGCGGCGTCCGCGCAGCCGATGCGACCGGGCCCCCGTTAGGTTTGACCGTGTGCACGCCGACGCCCTCGACCTGATTCTGGTCGTGCTGATCGTCTTGTCGGCGTTCTCCGGCTACCGCCAGGGCTTCGTTGTCGGCGTTCTTTCGTTCATCGGACTGCTCGGTGGTGCGGTCATCGGAGCGCAAATCGCGCCCCTGATCGCGAAACACTTCTCCGGCACGGTCGCGCCCTTCGCTGGTGTCGCCATCGTGTTCGCGTTCGCCTCGCTGGGGCGCATCGGAGCGGGGGCGCTCGGCACCATCGTGCGGCGCCGGCTGAAATGGCAACCAGCCCGCACCGTTGACTCGGTTGGTGGGGCAATCGTGTCCGGCCTCGCCGTCCTGCTTATTGCTTGGTTTATCGGCAGTTCGCTGGTGCAGGCGCCCTTTCCTTCGGTGGCAAGGCAAGTCAACGGTTCGCGCGTGCTCGCAGCGGTCGACCATCAGGTGCCGTCGCGGGTTCGTGGCTGGTTCGCCGACTTCCGCGCGCTGGTCGCTGACGGGGGCTTCCCGCAGGTGTTCGGAGCGCTCGGTGCCGAGCGCATCATTCCTGTCTCGCCGCCCGATCTTGCCGTCATCGGACAGCCCAGCGTCGTCGCCGCGCGCGCGAGCATCGTGAAGATCACCGGCGACGCGAAGTCGTGCTCGCGCCGCATCGAGGGCAGCGGATTTGTCTTCGCCGACGGTCGGGTGATGACGAACGCACACGTGGTTGCCGGTGTGCGCAATCCGCAGGTTCAAGTCGAGGGCGCGGGTCCGCAGTTGGCGGCCACCGTCGTGTACTACGACCCGAAGGTCGATGTGGCGATCCTTGTGGTGAAGGGCTTGCACGCCAAGCCGTTGGCGTTCAGCGGAGCTCTCGCGCCGTCGTCAAACGCGGTCGTGGCTGGCTTTCCCGAAGACGGGCCCTACCAGGCCGTGGCCGCACGCATCCGTGGGTCTGAACTCGCGCGCGGGCCTGACATCTACCAGGACGCCGACGTGACCCGCGACATCTACGCGGTGCGGGCCCAGGTTCAGCCCGGCAACTCCGGCGGTCCCTTGCTCGACACTTCGGGCGGCGTCGCCGGAGTCGTATTCGGCAGGGCCGTCAACGACGCGAGCACCGGGTATGCGTTGACGGCGTCGCAAGTGAGCCAGGCAGCAGCAGCAGGGCGGACGGCGACCACACCCGTCTCAACCCGCGGCTGCGACTAGCTTTCCGTCGCCCACCCTCACCTCCGCCTCGCGACCGTTGAAGCCCAGCGCACGCAAGAGCGTGCGTATGACTTCAACGCTCCAGCGGCGGCTCGGGGCGGAGGGTCAGCGGGGGCGGGTCGGCGTCGGGCGGGTCGGCGAGAGCGTCGGCCCAGCTGAGCACGCCGTTGATGTCGATGCCGTGCGTGTCGCCAGGGTAGTTGGCGACGCGTCCTGCACCTCGACGCAGCAACGTCGTCGCGCCGACGGAGTTTCCGCGCATTGCGTGTGTGAGGCCGACTGCGATCTGCGCCAACCCTTGCCACAGATCGCGTTCACCTGCGGGCTGCGTTTTCCAGAGCGCTTCGAGAACTTCATGCGCGTGAAAAGGACGACCGCTGTCGAGATAGCTCTGCGCAAGAGCAACGGTGTCGTCGACGCTCATGTGCAGTTCGTCGGGCACCCGTTCGCTGCCGGCACTCGACCCGCGCGGCAACGGGCGACCCAGACCGTCGCGCGGTCTGGCGTTCCGTGCGCGACCCAATAGGTCACGGTCGCGTTCGACTGACACAACTACCGGCTGTGGTCGAGTTCGTCCAGCCAGTGCAGGATTTCTGCTGACACCGCCTTCGGCGATTCCTCCTGCAGGAAGTGACCGGCGTCCTCAATCAATCGCCAGGTGTAAGGGCCACCGACGTAGCGACCCGAACCTGCCGCCGTCCGCGGAAGTACGCAGGTGTCGAGAGCGCCATGCAACTGCAACGTCGGGACGCCGACGGGCTGGCGTAGTTGCTGATTGAACCGTTGCCCGTCGCGTCTCAACTGCGAGCGCAGTGTCCAGCGGTAGTACTCGAGCGCGGAGTGGGCGACGTGCGGGATCTGGATCTGCTCGCGGTAGCGCCGCTCGGACTCTTCATCAGGCCAACTCGGCGCCGACCATGCGTGCAGCATGCGCCCCACGGCGTCCGCGTCATCGCGCACGAGTTGGCGCTCGGGGACCCATGGCCGCTGGTACCCGACCAGGTGGGCGCTGGCCATGAACTGGCCGCGCGGTTCGGTGAGCAGCGCGTTGCGAAAACGCAGCGGGTGCGGCGCGGCGAGGGCGACGATGCCGCGGACTGCACCTGGATGCAGCACCGCCGTGCACCATGCGCCGTAGCCACCCCAGTCGTGTCCGACGATGATCGCGTCGCGCGCGCCGAGCGATCGCACGATGCCGGCGATGTCGGAGGCGAGGGTGAACGCGTCGTAACCGCGAGGGGGCTTGTCGCTGCCGCCGTAGCCGCGCAGGTCAGGGGCGACCGCCCAGTAGCCAGCGCCCGCGATGTCCTGGAGCTGATGGCGCATCGACCACCAGTACTGCGGGAAACCGTGCAGCAGGATGACGAGCGGGTCCTGGTTGGCGTTGCCCATCTCGGCCGCGTGGAAGCGCATTCCGTTCGCGCTGACCTCGCGGTGGCTCCACGGTCCGTCGACCATCACCACGGAGGAGTCGGGTACGGGCATCCGCCCAGCGTGCCACAGGTTGGGGCAGATGATGCTGGGTGATTTCCCTCGGCGGCCTTAGGCGTCTAGGGAGTGCCGTTCCGGGCGGGCTTGCGGACGATGGCGTGAATATCGGCCTTGACCGAGTCAGCGGTCCGGCTCGAGGGCTTGGCCCTGGCCAGCATCTTGATGCCGATGAGCGCCGCGATGCCGCCCAGCACCAGATAGCCACCGCCGACGATGAGGAACGACCAGCCCAGGCTCACACCAAGCGCATGGATGCCGAGCGCGATCGCGATGGAGATGACCGGGAGGGCGAACAGCGCGAGGACAGCGGCGACTGCGAGGCCGGCCGCGCCAACGGCGAACTTCTTTGCCGCCTTGAGCAGGTCAGCCTTGACGAGCTCGATCTCCTGGTGCAGCAGCAAGGCCAGGTCACGTGTGAGGGTGGCCACCAGCTCGCCCAGCGAGCGCTCGCCCAGAGGTGTCGTCACGCGTCGAGTATGGAGCACGGGCTCCCCTCTCAGCTTCCGGTGCTCAGTTCTGGCGGGGTGAATCTATGCCGAGGCGGAGCCTGCGGACGACCCACGGCAACGACCCGCCTTGGACGACGACCGACAGGGCGACGACGACAAACACGATGGCGTACAGCCTCGCGGCGTCCGGCACCCCGCCGCTGACCGCGAGCGCGCCGAGCAAGATCGGCACCGCTCCCTTCAGCCCGGCCCATGCGATGAATGTGGTCTCGCGCCGTTCGAGCCTGAGCGCCTTCAGTAGCGGTACGCAGACCAGCGGCCGCAAGACGAGCGTGAGGATCGCGAAAAGGCCGAGCCCAATCAGCCACGCATGGTGTTCGACGAGCGTGTGGAGTCGGACGGTGATGCCGAGCAGCACGAAGGCGACGATCTCGCCGAGGCTCGCGAGCGTGGCGTGAAAGCGTTCGACGGTCGGTGCTTCGTCGCTGACCGCATCGCTTGCCGCGATGCCGGCGATGAGGACCGCGAGGAATCCGGAGCCGTGCGCCACAGTCGCCACGCCGTACACCGCAAGGATTGCGGCCAGCGCGAGCAACGGTTCTTGTATCTCTAGGGCCGGACGCCGATTGAGGAGCAACCACCGCAGTGCCACGCCGCCCGCGATACCTAGGGCACACCCGACGGCCATCTGAACCGCGAAGTTTCCAAACACGGCTGCGATCGACCCGTGCTTGTGCGTCGCCAGTTGGACGAAACCGAGCAGCAGCGCGATGCCGGCCGGATCGTTGAATCCCGACTCGCCTTCGAGTATCGCCGCCGTCCGGCCTGTGAGTTCTTTGTTCGCAAGGACTGCGAAGACGACGGCGGGATCCGTCGGTGCCAACGCGGCCCCGAGGACCGCGGAGAACCTCCAGTCGAGACCGAAGACGGTGTGCGAGACGACCGCAATCAGTGCCGTCGTGGCAAAGGTGCCGAGCACTCCGAGGGCGACGATCGGCACTGCGGCTTCACGGAATCGCCGCCGTCCAAGATGCAGCCCGCCGTCGAAGAGAATGACGATCAGGGCCAGGGTGACCACGTTCTCGACGACGTGCAGGTCGACGGCGGTGCGAAGGGCTTTGATGGAATTGGCAGCTACCGCAGCGGCGACCAGGAAGACCGCAGGGGCGGGGATTCCGACCCAGCGCGCGACCCGACGTGCCAGCAATGCAGCGGTGCCGACAAGGCCCCACACGAGGACGACGCCGCCGAACGAGGTCACGTCGTGCATGGGTGCACCTCACGGGAGTCGGCGGGCCTGAAGTCGGGCACAGAAAAACCATGCCGACCAGTCTTCCCGGCGCACCAAGCCGCACCCTATCGCCGGGACGGCCACTTCCCGCCGTCCCGGCGCTGGCTGTTTGTAGCCGTCGCGCTAGGCGAACCGTCACCTCAACAGGTGCGCGCGCCTATTGAGGTGACCCGAGACCCCCCTTACGTGATCAACCTGCGCGCGAGGGCGGCGGTTCGGTTACTCCTCCGTCGAGGCGGGCATTTGAGCGGCGATGGAGGCGACCACGTTCGGGTCGAGCAGCGTGGTCGTGTCACCAAGCGTGCGGTGATCGGCGACATCGCGCAGCAACCGGCGCATGATCTTGCCCGACCGCGTCTTCGGCAGGTCGGGACTGATCAGGATGTCGCGCGGCTTCGCGATCGCGCCGATCTCCTTGGCGACGTGCGCGCGCAGTTCGGCCGCGAACGCCGCACCACCGGATTCGCTGTCGGGCACGTTGCCCTTCACCGTCACGAAGGCGACGATCGCCTGCCCGGTGATCGGGTCGTTGGCGCCGACAACCGCTGCTTCTGCGACCTTCGGGTGACCGACGAGCGCGTGCTCGACTTCGGTCGTTGAGATGCGGTGCCCGGAGATGTTCATGACATCGTCGATGCGACCGAGCAACCAGAAGTCGCCGTCCTCGTCCTTCTTCGCGCCGTCCCCGGCGAAATACAGACCGGGGAACCGCGACCAGTAGGTCTCCTTGTAGCGCTCGGGATCGCGCCAGATACCGCGCAGCATCGCCGGCCACGGCTGGCTGATGATCATGTAGCCGCCCTCGCCGTTACCTACCGACTCCCCGTCGTTGTCGACGATGTCGGCGGCGATGCCGGGGAACGCCGTCATGGCCGCGCCCGGCTTCGTCGAGGTGATGCCCGGCAGCGGGGTGATGAGGATCGAGCCGGTCTCGGTCTGCCACCACGTATCGACGATCGGGCAGCTGTCGCTGCCAATGTTCTTGCGGTACCACATCCACGCTTCGGGGTTGATCGGCTCACCGACACTGCCCAGGAGCCGCAGCGACGAGAGGTCGTGCATCTGCGGGAACTCCTCGCCCCACTTCATGAAAGTGCGGATCGTGGTCGGGGCGGTGTAGAGGATCGACACCTTGTACTTCTCGATCATCGACCACCAGCGGTCCTTACCCGGGGTGTCGGGCGTGCCTTCATACATGACGGACGTCGCGCGGTTGGCCAGTGGGCCATAGACGATGTAACTGTGGCCGGTCACCCAGCCAATGTCGGCAGCGCACCAATAAACATCGGTGTCTTCGTGCAGATCGAAGACCATCTTGTGAGTGGCACTCACGCCGGTGAGGTATCCGCCGCTGGTGTGCAGGATCCCCTTCGGCTTCGCCGTGGTACCGCTCGTGTACATGATGTAGAGCGGCTGCTCGGCGTCGAATGCCTGCGCTGCATGGGTTTGCGGCTGCTTGTCGACGACGTCGTGCCACCAAACATCGCGGCCCTCGTACCACTCGACGTCCTGCCCGGTACGACGCACAACCAGGACGGTCTCGACCTGCGGGCACTCCTTCACCGCCAAGTCGACCGCGGGCTTCAATGCACTCGCGGCACCACGGCGGTAGCCGCCGTCCGCCG
Organism: Acidothermaceae bacterium; assembly: GCA_036510735.1. GTDB lineage: Bacteria > Actinomycetota > Actinomycetes > Acidothermales > Acidothermaceae > PALSA-607. Next base: position 14,875 of record DATCDK010000126.1, read on the forward strand.
TGATGATGAACTTCGCCTCGCAGTCGTTGGTGCGGCCGGCGAGTGCCTCGGCCGAGAATCCACCGAAGACCACCGAGTGAGGCGCACCGATGCGCGCACACGCCAGCATCGAGACGACGGTCTCGGGAATCATCGGCATGTAGATCATCACCCGGTCGCCAGCTGCGACGCCGAGTTCCGTCAACGCGTTCGCTGCCTGGCACACCCGCTTCGTGAGGTCGGCGTACGTGATAGCGATGGTGTCGCCCGGCTCGCCTTCCCAGTGATAGGCGACCTGGTCGCCGTGACCGGCCTCAACGTGCCGGTCGAGGCAGTTGACTGCGACGTTCAACTTGCCACCGACGAACCACTTCGAGAAAGGCGCGTCACTCCAGTCGAGAACCTGCGACCACGTCTGTGCCCACGTCAGTCGATTCGCCTGCTTCTCCCAGAAGGCCAAGGGATCCTTCGCAGCTTCTGCGTAGATCTCCTTCTTCGCGATCGCATCCGCGGCCAGCTTCGGCGGCGGATCGAACCGCCTCGTCTCGTGCAACAAGTTCGACAGGCTGGCCTCGGGAACAACTCCGGTCACGATGCGCCTTCCGTTCCTTTTGTCTCGTTCAGCTGGCACTGATGTGGCACTGCAAGCGATCTCAATTCCTACCGCACCAAGTTGGCACCCGCTCGGCGTCCGATCAAGTACCCGTCGGTATCACATAACCTCGGGCACGCCGGGCTTGACTCTGTCTACTGCGCCAAGAGCAAATGCGAGCGGCGCCCCGTTGCACGGGACGCCGCTGCTCGCACGATCCTCCGGTTACCAAGCGTGCACCTGCAAAGTGTCGGCGAGCAGGCAACTCCGAGGAGCCACCGCCCGACTCGACCGCCTGATTCGGCTGGTTCCGCGTGGGTGCCTGAGGTGTCGTGCGCGAGTCCGGAACCTCGAGGGGAGACCCCTCGCGATACCCGACCCATGCCTTGTTTCTACGCCTAACGCCACCCGATCGGAAGAGCCTTGCGACTTGGAAAAGGCTCAGATTTGCTCAGTTCTCGGTGGCTGCTCGCAGCGCAGGGCCGTCCTTGCTGCGGCGGCGGGCGTACCAGACCAGGCCGGCGGCGGCCATGCCCGCGCCCAATCCGGCGGCGGCGTAGACCGGACTGCGTGGCGAACCGAGGCCGACTCGCGCACGCAGCGGCACCGGGTTGTCGAAGTTCAAGACTGGCCAGCCTCGGCTGACCGCCTCCCTGCGCAATGCACGATCGGGATTGACGACCGAAGGAAAGCCCACCGCCTCTAAGAGCGGAATGTCCGTCGACGAATCGCTGTAGGCAAAGGACTGCGCAAGGTCGTAACCCTCCTTGGCGGCGAGCTCAATGACCGCCGCGGCCTTTGCCTCGCCGAAGGCGTAGTAGTCGATGTCGCCGGTGAATCGCCCGTCCTCGACGACCATGCGAGTGGCGATGATGCGGTCGGCGCCCAGCAGTTCGCCGATGGGCTCGACAACCTCGATGCCTGACGTGCTCACGATCACGACGTCGAGCCCGGCCGCGTGATGCTGCTCGATCAGGGCGGCAGCCTCGTCGTAGATCAGCGGATCGATCAGGTCGTGCAGTGTCTCCGCGACGATCGCCTTGACCTGCTCGACGTCCCATCCCTTGCACAGTTGAGACAGGTAGGCGCGCATGCGTTCGATCTGGTCGTGGTCTGCGCCACCCACCAGATAGACGAACTGGGCGTAGGTACTCTTGAGCAGCGCCCGCCGGTTGATCAGGCCGCCCTGGTAGAAGGGTCGCCCGAAGGCCATGACGCTCGACTTGGCGATGATCGTCTTGTCGAGGTCGAAGAATGCCGCCGGCCGGCCAGTGGTGCTCATGCTCTGAGGATAAGACGCCGGACCTGATCACCCGTGCGGCGACGTGGGCCTTTTGTCACAACCTGTTCTTGTCACGAATTGATTGCGACAGGGGGATGTGCGAGACGGGGCGCTTGCCTTACGTTAGTCCCGGTACGGCTCTCCCCCCAGAGTCGGACCCTTCGTGAACGGCCCCCGCTACCCCCCCGGCGGGGGCCGTTCCATGTCCCGGGACCGTTTGCGCCAGATCATTACTCAGGACCTTTCCTAGGGCCACCTTTGCTAGGGACGTTGTCCCCAGCCGGACCAGCAAGCTCCGCGTTCCACAGATCGTCGCCGGCCAGGCCGCCGAGGCAGTGTGGACCTTGATCGTTGGCTCATGCCGACCTCGCCCGATCCCGTTGCCCGCCCCCGACCGCTGCTGGTGACCGACGATCCAGACCTGCTCGACGACATCTTGCGGCTCGGTGCGGCGGCCGGTGTCGACATCGACGTCGCGCACGATCCCGCCGGCGCCCGGCTGGGGTGGCCGAAGGCAGCCCTGGTGCTGGTCGGCGACGACGTGTCGATCGCGCTGCGCCGCGCATCCGTGCGGCGCCGGGTCGGTGTCGTGCTCGTGGGGCGAGACCTCGATGACGGCACCGTCTGGAAACGGGCGGTGGGCGTCGGCGCCGAGCACGTCGCGCTGCTGCCGGACGCCGAGCCGTGGCTGATCGCGCGAATGGCCGCCGCTGTCGACGAATCCGCCGCGTTGGGGCTGACGGTCGCCGTGATCGGCGGGCGTGGGGGAGCGGGTGCGAGCACGCTTGCTGCTGCTCTCGCAGTCACGGCCATGCGAGGCGGACGTCGGGCAATGCTCGTCGACGCGGATCCTTACGGCGGTGGGGCTGATCTGCTCTTCGGTGGTGAGCATGCCGCGGGTTTGCGGTGGTGCGACATTGCCGGCGCCAGCGGCCGGATCGGGGGCGAGGAGCTGCACGCCGCGTTGCCGCACATGGGCTCACTCGCGGTCTTGTCGTATGACCGTGGCGATCCGCTCGACCTGCGGGCCGATGCGATGTCGAGCGTGCTCTCGGCCGCCGCTCGGGTGTGCGACCTGACGGTCGCCGACCTGCCCCGTCATTTCGACGACGCTACCGGCGTCGTTCTCGAAGTGGCCGATCTCGCGTTGCTCGTCGTCCCGGCAGAAGTTCGTGCAGTGGCTTCCGCCGCCCGGATCGCCACTGAGGTCGCCACGGCGGTTGACGATGTTCGAGTCGTCGTCAGAGGTCCAGCACCGGGCGGCCTGGCTGCGCTCGACGTTGCGAAAGCGCTCGGCCTGCCTTTGGCGGGCTACCTCAAAGCGGAGTCGAATCTCGGCGCGAGGCTCGAACGCGGTGAGGCGCCGGCGGGTCAGGGTCGGGGACCGCTCGCACAGTTCTGCCGAGAGTTGATCGCCTCGCTCACGTTTCCCGTCGATCGGGTGCGCGATCACACGGCCGACGTCCCCATGGATTTGGCCGGCACCATTGACGACGTCTTGGAGACAGTCGGCTGGCGTCCGACCGCGGCGCCATGACGCTCGACGCCGCTTTGGTCGCCAAGGTGCGTGGCCGGCTCGCCGATGACATCACGCCGCCAACGACCGCGCGGGTAGCGGCGCTGGTGCGCGAGGAGGCAGGCGTCCGTGGTGCTGCGCAGGTACTCGCGGCCGTCGAGACACTGCGCAGCGAGCTCGTCGGTGCTGGTCCTCTCGATGCGTTGTTGCACGAACCTGGCGTGACCGACGTCCTGGTCAACGGTCCCGACGAGGTGTGGGTCGACCGCGGTCGAGGGCTCGAGCGCGCTGACGTGCGCTTCGGCAGTGATCGCGAGATCCGTCGGCTGGCCGCCCGGCTCGCGGCGGCGGCCGGTCGTCGCCTCGACGACGCGGTGCCGTACGCCGACATCCGGCTCGCCGACGGCGTCCGGCTGCATGCCGTCTTGCCACCCGTGTCGCCCGGCGGGGTGTGTTTGTCGTTTCGTATTCCGCGCCGGCGCGCATTCTCCCTCGACGAGTTCGTCGACATGGGTGCGATGTCGCGCGAGGCGGCAGCGCTGCTCGCCGGTGTCGTTGCCTCGAGGGCGTCGTTCGTCGTGACCGGTGGCACCGGCACTGGCAAGACCACGCTGTTGTCGACGCTGCTCGGCTGCGTCGATCCGCGCGAACGCGTGGTCATCGTCGAAGACTCCGGTGAGCTACGCCCTGACCATCCGCACATCGTCCGGCTCGAGGCCCGCTCACCGAACATCGAAGGCGCGGGCGCGATCGAGCTGGCTTCGTTGGTGCGACACGCGCTGCGGATGCGGCCTGATCGGCTGGTCGTCGGTGAGGTCCGCGGCGCCGAATGCGTCGATTTGCTGGCTGCGCTGAACGTCGGGCACGACGGTGGTGCCGGCACCCTGCACGCGAACTCGGTCGTTGATGTGCCGGCCAGGATCGAGGCCCTTTGCACAGCCGCAGGGCTGTCGCGTGAAGCAGCGCACAGTCAACTTGGTGCGGGACTGCGCGTCGTCGTCCATCTCGCGCGCGGGCATGACGGCCACCGCGTGCTCGACTCGGTCGGTGTCGTGATTCGGCGCGCTGATGGCCTCGTCGAGGTGCAGCCGGCGATGCGGCGCGGCGATGGGCGCTGGGTCGACGACGCAGGTCGCGCCGCTCTCGATCGCGTGCTCGACACGTGAGCCGATCACTGGGCCGGCTCGACGCGGTCTGCTTGCGCGGCTCGGCAAGGCCCGGTGCCTCCGGCCGCGATCGGGTGGCCGCGTTCGTCGCGTGGACTCGCCGGCGAGGCTTCCGCAACGCTCGCGAGCTGTCGTTGACGCGCACCGCCGTCGTGGATCTTTGCCGCGCGATGGCGGCCGAATTGCGCGCTGGTCGGGCCTCGGCCGAGGCGTTCGCGGCCGCAATGCAGGCCGGCCCGACTCGGTTGAGCGACCTCCTGCAATCAGCGGTCGCCGTCGGACGCCGCGGTGACAACGGCGATCTTGCCGACGCAGTCGCCCGCGTCGCGGAAACTCCGGGCTGCGACGGACTGCGCGCGGTGGTCGCGTGCTGGCGGGTGGCCGCCGCATCGGGCGCGGCACTCGCGCCGGCGATCGATCGGGTCGCCGATGCGCTGCAGGACGAGATCGACCTCAGCCGCGAGGTCGCCTCGATCATGGCCGGCCCGCGTGCCACGGTGCGCGTGCTTGCCGGGCTGCCGGTGATCGGTCTTCTTCTCGGGACGGCGATTGGCGCGCGTCCGATCGACTTCCTCTTTGGGTCCGCGCTTGGCGTCGGCTGTGTGCTCGGCGCCATTGTCCTCGATGCCCTCGGCGTCGCGTGGTCGCGCCGGATCGCGCATCGCGCGGCGCGGCTCGGTTGAGGTCGTGGTGCCTCGGGATGCCGAGTCGCGCGGCCGGGCAGGTCATGAGTCCCGCGGCCCGGCGGGTGCTGTTGTCGCGTTGGGTGCGGTCGTTGGCCTGTTCGCCGGGTTCATCGGGGGCGCGGTGTTCGGCTGCGCGGTCGGTTCCGCGGCGACGTTCGTACTTCTTCGACGCGGTGCGCGTGCGGGGCGCTCGCGGGTGCCGCGCGAGTCGGTGGGGCGGCAGTTGCCGGCCGCTCTCGACTTGCTTGCCGCGTGCCTGGCCGCCGGCGCGGCGCCTGCGCCGGCACTGGCCGCGGTCGGGGAAGCTTTCGACGGCGAGGTCGGCGACATGCTGTCGGCGGTCGCGCGGCTTGCGATGTTGGGTGCGCCTGTCGAAACCGCATGGTCGAACTGTCTGAACGACCCGCGCTGGGCGCCGATCGCACGCGCGGTGATTCGCGCGCATCACTCAGGTGCCGCACTGACCGACGTCCTCGTGCATCTTGCTGACGATCGACGGCGAGCGCTTCGCACCGATGCGCAAGCTGCCGCAGAGCGCGCGGGCATCGCCATCGTGCTGCCGCTTGGTGCGTGCTTTCTGCCGGCCTTCGTTCTGATCGGCGTGGTACCAGTGGTTGCCGGATTCGCCCACGCACTGTGGTCCTGACGCTCGGGCCCGACGTTGCCCACAGGCGCGGTCAGTCTCCACAGATCGGTCGCACAAAGCCGCGAGGGGTTGGCCAGCCCGGTTGGCTGGTCACATGACATTCATCAAGCGAATTGCCCAGCGGGCAAAGACAATCCGAACCGCCGTCGACGCAGGAATGACGACGGCCGAGTATGCGGTAGGCACCGTCGCAGCCTGTGCTTTCGCCGCATTGCTCTACAAGGTCATCACCAGCACACAAGTACTCGACCTGCTGACCGGCGTGGTGTCACGTGCGCTTCACGTGCCGTTCTAGTGGTCGCGGTGGCCAAGGTGGTTGCGGTGGCCAGGGCGGCCAGGGCGGCTATGTCACGGCAGAGACAGCGATGGTGCTTCCGGTGCTCGCCCTCTTGCTCGCCGTCGGCCTCTGGTCGGTCGCGGTGGCTGGCGCGCAGTTGCGGTGCGTCGACGCGGCACGTGACGGCGCGAGAGCGGCAGCTCGAGGTGAATCCGACGCCATGGTCGTCGCTGCTACCACCGCAGCGGCCCCACAGGGCGCGCGGATCGACGTGCACCACGACGGCAGCCGGGTTGTCGTCGTGGTGAGTGCCCGCATCGGCGGCGGTCTCGGGCCGCTCGCCGCGATCGCAGCACCGACGGTGTCGGCGACGGCCGCAGCAGACTCCGAGGTTGCACCGTGAACGATCGCGACGCCGGCTCGGCGAGCCTGTGGGCGTTGTCGTTGGCGATGGTGCTCTGGGTCTGCGTGGCCGCAGTCGTGCTCGCCGGCGTTGCGGTTGTCGCGCGGCATCGCGCAGCAACCGCCGCGGACATGAGTGCGTTGGCCGCCGCGTCGGTGATCGCCCGCAGCGAAGGGGACGGCGATGGAGGCGCCGGGTCGAAGGGTTGCGCGGCCGCCAATGCCATCGCCTTCGCCAACAACGCGATCGTGACCAGCTGTCAGGTGATGGGTCAGGTCGTCGACGTCACCGCGCGCGTTCGGATTCCGGCACTGAGCTGGTTGGGCGGTCTCGAGCTCGATGCCGTCAGTATGCGTGCGCGGGCCGGGCCAGGGTGACGACGACAGGCGGATCGTCAACCCCGTGATCGCTGGCGGACACGGTTGGTTCGTCGGACAGCGCCGGTGCGTCGGCCAGCGCTGGTGCCTCGGACAGCGCCGGTGCGTCGGACAGCAGCGTGTCGAGCAACCTGATGGCACCCGCTTTGTCGAGTGGCTCATTGCCGTTGCCGCACTTGGGCGACTGCACACACGATGGGCAGCCGGTTTCGCACGCACACGCGGCGATCGCTTTGCGGGTTGCGGTCAACCAGATCGCGGCAGCCTCGTAACCGCGTTCGGAGAATCCGGCCCCGCCCGGGTAGCCGTCGTACACGACGACCGTCAGCCGACCGGTGTCCTGGTGCAGCGCGGTCGAGACCCCACCGATGTCCCACCGATCGCACGTGGCGACCAGCGGCAACAGACCGATCGACGCATGCTCGGCGGCGTGCGCGGCGCCCGCAAGATCAGCCCACACGAACCCGGCCTGTGCGAGTTGCTGCTCGCCAATCGTCCACCAGACGGCACGCGTCGACAGCTGCCGCTCGGGCAAGTCAAGCGCCTGTTCACCGAGTACTTCTCCGCTGACGACGCGACGGCGCAGGTACGACACGACCTGCGTCGTGACGTCGACCGAACCGAAGCTCACTTCGGCGGCACCCCACAGCGTTGTCCGCGACGTGGCGGTAATCCGCACGTCGGTGACGTCGCGTGCGGAGGTGAAGTAGTCGACGTCCGCCGGTTCAACGAGCGCGACACCGTCGTCGACGTCGAAGCTACGCACCACGTAGGTCGCACCTTGATGCAGGTAGACCGCTCCGGTGTGCACAGTCGAGTCAGCGGCCGCCGCATTCGCCGTGCCGAGTAGCTGCCCGGTCGCTTCGTCGACGATGCGCACGGGCGCGCCGCCACTGCCCCTGATGTCAGCGAGATCGCATGCGCGCTCGCGCTTGGTCCAGAACCATCCGGTCGGGCGCGCGCGCAGCAGCCTGCGCTCGACCAGATCGGCAACGACATCGGCCGCGGTCGGCCCGAACAGGTCAAGGTCTTCAGGCGCGAGCGGCCACTCACTGGCCGCCGCGCACAGATGCGGCCCGAGCACGTACGGGTTGTCGGGATCGAAGACCGCAGCCTCAACCGGCCGCCCAAACAACGCGTCGGGGTGGTGCACCAAGTAGGTGTCGAGTGGGTCATCGCGTGCTACGAGCACCGCGATCGACTCCTGGCCGGCACGCCCGGCACGACCGGCCTGCTGCCACATCGACGCGCGAGTACCAGGAAAGCCAGCCAGCAAGACCGCGTCGAGGCCCGACACGTCGACACCCAGCTCCAACGCGGTGGTCGCGGCGAGGCCGACGATCGTCCCGTGCCGCAACGCGCGCTCAAGCACGCGCCGTTCTTCGGGCAGGTACCCGGCGCGGTAAGCCGCGACCTGTCGCCCCAGATTCCCGCCTACTTCATCGAGCGCTCGACGGGCAGCGAGTGCGACCGCCTCCGCGCCGTGTCGCGACCGGACGAACGCCAGGGTCCGCACGCCGTCGAGCACCAGATCCGCGAGCAGGTCCGCGGTCTCCGCGCTTGTCGATCGCCGCACGGTCGCCTCGTGTGGCACGCCGTCATCGTCGCGGTCGGGATCAAACCGGCGTCCGGTCACCGCCATCAACGGCGGTTCCCAGAGGACGAAACGCGCCGCACCGCGTGGTGAGGCGTCGTCAGTAACGGCAGCGACATCGAGGCCGATAAGCCGGGACGCCGACACTGCCGGCTCCGACACCGTTGCCGATGCCAGCACGAAAACCGGATACGACCCGTATCGGGCCGCGACCCGTCGTAGGCGGCGGATGACCTGTGCCACGTGCGCACCAAAAACGCCCCGATACCCATGGCACTCGTCGATGACGACGAACCGCAGGCCGCGGAAGAACGACGCCCATTGCCGATGCGACGGCAGCATCGAGCGGTGCACGAGATCGGGATTGGCCAGTACCAGATTCGCATGCGTGCGAATCCAGGACCGTTCGTCGTACGGGGTATCGCCGTCGTAGGTCGCCGCCCGAATGCCTGGCAGCGCGACCTCGTCGAGCGCGCGCAACTGGTCGGCAGCCAATGCCTTGGTCGGCGACAAGTAGAGCGCGGTCGCCGGCTCGAGCCGCCCCCGGTTCGGCGTCCCGTCAGTCAATGCTTGCAACACCGGCAGCTGATAGGCGAGTGACTTGCCGGACGCGGTGCCGCTCGCGATGACCACGTGCTGGCCGAGGCGGGCCAGTTCTGCAGCCTCAACCTGGTGCTCCCACGGAAACTCGATTCCGAGCTGCGCGTATGCGCCGACAATCTCTGGGCACACCCAGCCGGGCCACGGCGTCGAGCGGGCGAGCCTCGCCGGGATCACCTCGACGTGCGTAATCCGCTCGCGGCGACCCGGGGGTTGGACCAACCGTTCGAGGACGTGCTCGCTGGAGTGCGCCGGGCCGACCGGTCTCGGCGGCGAATTCGAGGAGTAGCTCTCGGCGGACACCAACCCCAGTCTGGCATCGGTGGACGACACGGTTGGGGAAGAGCCAGCCAAGCGTGGTTAGATTCGTGGCTAGCCGGGTACCCACGCACCACACCGCGCCGGCCGGGCGTTAGATAGTCCTGCCCGCGTGCGGTTACAAGCTGGAGGAATGCAGTGGATCTGTCTTTGTCTACCCGCGCCGAAGGCGAACACACTGTTGTCGTCGTCGGTGGCGAGATTGACGTCTACACCGCTCCCAAGCTGCGTGAGCAGCTGATCGACCTAGTCTCCGCAGGCAGCTACCACATCATTGTCGACATGGAGAACGTCGAGTTCCTTGACTCGACGGGCCTCGGCGTCCTGGTGGGTGGCCTCAAGCGAGTCCGTGCCCACGACGGGTCGCTGCGCCTGGTCTGCACCCAGGAGCGCATCCTCAAGATCTTCCGGATCACCGGGCTGACCAAGGTTTTCCCGATCCACGGGTCGGTCGACGAGGCCGTCGCCGCCACCGACTGAGCGGCGCGCTTTGCCTACCGTGACCGTCTCGTTCACGCCCTTACCTGAGCACGTCCGAACCGCCCGATTCATCGCCGCTTCTGTCGCCCGACGGGCCGGGGTAGCCGACGGCGTGCTCGACGAGATCAAGCTTGCGGTGAGCGAGGCGTGCTCCCTGGCCGTTCGCTTCAATCTGGCCCACGCGCCTTCGTCGCCCGTCGAGTTGAGGCTGATCGAGGACCAGGCGAGCTTCTCTGTCGAGGTTGCCGATTCGGTCGGCCGTCCGGCGCCGGACGCCGATGGCGAGCTCGCGTTCGACCTGACGAAGGACGACGACAGGGTCGACAGCGTCGACCTGAGCGGGCACGAGCGCCTTGGGCTGGCCGTCATCAGCGGCCTCGTCGACGACGTGACGGTCGAGTACCTCGCGACCGGATCCGTCGTCACGATGACCTGGCCGATCGGGTAACCGCCGGATGTTCCCCTCTGTTGGTGGGATGCGGTTCGCTGGATGCGGGACGTGACTTCTGACACACGCCCTACCAGGGCAACGGCGGGAGACATAGACTCCCGCATCCGCTTTGACGTCCCACTATCTGGGGTCAGCAGAGCTGGGCGGCCAATCGGTTTTCGCTTCTGCAATGGCGCAGAGGCGGTCGAGGAGGACACATGCTCGGGCTAGACCTGGTCAGCGCGACGAGTGGAGCTACCAGCGTCACCGGCGGCAACTACACGTGGGTGTGGATCGTCGCGGTCGTGGCGTTGCTGGCGCTCGGAGTGGCGTTCGCGCTGGTGCGCGAGGTGCTGTCGGCCGACCAGGGCACCGAGAACATGAAGCGGATCGCCGGGGCTGTGCAAGAGGGCGCCAGCGCCTACCTCAAGCGGCAGTTTCGAACCCTTGGCGTGTTCGCGGTCATCGTGTTCTTCCTCCTCCTGTTGCTGCCCGCCGACTCGGGCACCCAGCGCATCGGCCGGTCGATCTTCTTCCTGGTTGGTGCCGTCTTCTCGGGCGTGACCGGCTACACCGGTATGTGGCTTGCGGTCCGCGCCAATGTTCGGGTCGCAGCGGCTGCTCGCGGCGGTGAATCTCGCGGTGCCATGCGGATCGCGTTCCGCACCGGCGGTGTCGCCGGCATGTTCACCGTGGGCCTCGGGTTGTTCGGCGCCTGCCTCGTCGTGCTGTTCTTCCGCGCAAACGCTCCCAAGGTGCTTGAAGGGTTCGGGTTCGGCGCAGCCTTGCTGGCCATGTTCATGCGTGTTGGCGGCGGCATCTTCACGAAGGCCGCCGACGTCGGTGCCGACCTTGTCGGCAAGGTCGAGCAAGGCATCCCCGAAGACGACCCGCGCAACGCGGCGACGATCGCCGACAACGTCGGTGACAACGTGGGCGACTGTGCCGGCATGGCCGCCGACCTCTTCGAGAGCTACGCCGTCACGCTGGTCGCGTCGTTGATCCTCGGCAAGACAGCGTTCGGCAACCTCGGACTCGTCTTCCCGCTCATCGTGCCCGCGATCGGCGTCCTCACTGCTGTGGTGGGCATCTTCGCCGTGTCGCCGCGCGCCGGTGACCGCAGCGGCATGACCGCGATCAACCGCGGCTTCTTCATCTCGGCCGCCTTCTCCGTGGTGCTGGTCGCCGTTCTCGCCTTCACCGAGTTGCCGTCGAAGTTCTCCCAGCTCAAGGGCCTGACCAACTCCGACATCGCGTCACACTCGGGTAATCCGCGGGTGTTCGCGCTCATCGCCGTGGTCATCGGCATCGTGCTCGCCGCGGTCATCCAGCAGTTGACCGGCTACTTCACGGAGACGAACCGCCGCCCGGTGCGCGACATCGGGTTGACCTCACTCACGGGGCCGGCGACGGTGATCCTCGCGGGGGTTTCCGTTGGGCTCGAGTCCGCCGTGTACGCGGCGCTGATCGTCGCGGCCGCCGTCTACGGCGTGTTCTTGCTCGGCGGCGGCATCACCGTGCTGTCGCTGTTCGCAGTCGCACTCGCGGGCACCGGCCTACTCACCACCGTCGGCGTCATCGTCGCGATGGACACGTTCGGGCCGGTCTCCGACAACGCGCAGGGAATCGCCGAGATGTCAGGCGACGTGACAGGCGAAGGCGCCGTCGTCCTCACACAGCTCGACGCGGTCGGCAACACCACCAAGGCCATCACCAAGGGCATCGCGATCGCGACCGCGGTTCTCGCCGCGACCGCGCTCTTTGGCTCCTTTACTTCAGCGATCAGCGACGCACTTACGAAGGCCGGCACATCGGCGTCCGACGTGACCGGTATCACGGCGGCGAGCTTGTCGACCGACGTCACCTCACCCAACGTCATCGTCGGCGCGATCATCGGCGCGGCCGTCGTGTTCTTCTTCTCAGGCCTGCTCATCAGCGCGGTGGCGCGAGCGGCTGGCGCGGTTGTCTACGAGGTGCGGCGCCAGTTCCGCGAGATCGTCGGAATCATGGAGGGGACGGCGCTGCCGGAGTACGGCAAGGTCGTCGACATCGTCACCCGCGACTCGCTGCGTGAGCTCGCAACGCCTGGGCTGATGGCCGTGCTCGCGCCGATCGCGACGGGCTTCGCGCTCGGAGTCGGCGCACTCGCCGGCTATCTCGTCGGCGCCATTGCCTCAGGCGCGCTGATGGCGGTGTTCCTGGCGAACTCCGGTGGCGCGTGGGACAACGCTAAGAAGCTGGTCGAGGAAGGCAATCACGGCGGCAAGGGCTCGCCCGCCCACGAGGCGACCATCATCGGCGATACCGTCGGCGACCCCTTCAAGGACACCGCAGGCCCTGCCATCAACCCGCTGCTCAAGGTGATGAACCTGGTCGCCCTGCTGATCGCGCCGCTGATCGTTCGGTACTCCGTGGGCACGCACCACAACGCGCCGTTGCGGATCATCATCGCCGTGGTGGCGTTCGCGATCATCGCCGTGTCCGTTGTCATCTCCAAGCGCCGCAGCGTCGCGGTGGGTGCGGGCGAGGACGAAGCCAGGCCTTCCGAACTGGTCGTTTGACCCCGCCTGAAAAGCTGCCGCCGCGGGGTCAGTGGCCCGCGCGACGGCACCGAGCGGTTACGGTGGCTCGGGGTGACCGACCCCAAGACCGACTGACGAGGAGCATTCCGTAGTGGCCGCGCGCGCCAACACTCCCGCTGCATCCGACGACGACACCCGCCGCCTGGTCATCGTGGAGTCCCCAGCCAAGGCGAAGACGATCGCCGGGTATCTGGGCGGCAACTACATCGTCGAGTCGAGCATCGGGCACATCCGCGACCTACCGACCTCGGCCGCTGACATCCCCGCCAAGTACAAGAAGGAGCCCTGGTCGCGCCTTGGCGTCGATGTCGACCACGGATTCGAGCCGCTCTACGTGGTCAACGCAGACAAGCGCCAGCAGGTCGCCAAGCTGAAGGCCGCTCTCGCCGGCGTCGACGAGCTCTACCTCGCAACAGACGAGGACCGCGAGGGCGAGGCCATCGCGTGGCACCTGCTCGAGGTGCTGAACCCAAAAGTTCCGGTCCACCGGATGGTCTTCCACGAGATCACCCGCGACGCCATTCGCGAGGCTGCGCAGCATCCGAGAGAACTAAACCAGGCGCTCGTCGACGCCCAGGAGACCCGGCGGATCCTCGACCGGCTCTACGGCTACGAAGTGAGCCCGGTGCTCTGGAAGAAGGTCATGCCGCGGCTGTCCGCCGGTCGCGTCCAGAGCGTGGCCACCCGCATGGTCGTCGACCGCGAGCGTGATCGCATTGCGTTTCGGAGTGCGTCTTACTGGGACATCAACGCGGTCTTCGACACGACGCCAACCTTTGAGGCGACGCTTGCGGCAGTCGATGGCCAACGCGTTGCGCAGGGCCGTGACTTCGACTCGGTCGGCGTTTTGAAGACGAAGAACCTCGTGCACCTCGACGAGGCCAGGGCGACCGAACTGGCGACCGGCCTGAGCAATACCGAGTTCGTGGTGCGCAGCGTCGAGAGCAAGCCGTATCGGCGTAGCCCGGCGGCTCCCTTCATGACGAGCACGCTGCAGCAAGAGGCGAGCCGCAAGCTCCGGTTCAGCAGCCAGACCACGATGCGCATCGCCCAGCGGCTGTACGAGAACGGCCACATCACTTACATGCGTACCGACTCGACGACGCTGTCGGAGACAGCGTTGAACGCCGCGCGCAACCAGGTGCGCGAGCTCTATGGCAGCGAGTTCCTGCCCGACGTCCCGCGCAGGTATGAGAAGAAGGTCAAGAACGCGCAAGAGGCGCACGAGGCGATCCGCCCTAGTGGTGACAGGTTCGCGACCCCTGGCGAGCTCGCCGGACAGGTCACCGGTGACGAGGCCAGGCTCTACGAACTCATCTGGCAGCGCACGGTCGCCTCGCAGATGACCGACGCGACCGGCCAGACGGTGACCATGCGCCTTGGTGGCACGACCCGGCCCGATGCGATTCACACGAGCAACGGGAACACGAGTCACGATGCCGAGTTCTCGGCGTCCGGCACGGTGATCGTGCATCAGGGCTTCCTGAAGGTCTACGTCGAAAGCACTGACGACGACACCTCCTCCGACGACGCGAGCGAGCGCCGCCTGCCGAACTTGGCTGAGGGTGACACCGCCCGCGCGACGTCCCTCGAACCCGTCGGGCACACGACGAATCCGCCGGCCCGCTACACCGAGGCGAGCCTGGTGAGGGCTCTCGAAGAACGCGGCATCGGTCGCCCGAGCACGTTCGCAAGCATCATGGGCACGATTCTTGATCGCGGCTACGTGTTCAAGAAGGGCAGCGCGCTCGTTCCGACGTTCCTCGCGTTCGCGGTTGTGCAGTTGCTCGAGCGGCACTTCGGCGACCTCGTCGACTACGACTTCACCGCCGAGATGGAAGAGGACCTCGACCGCATCGCCGATGGCGAGACGGCCCGCACGGCGTGGCTGACCCACTTCTATTTCGGCGGCCCACTCGACGGCGGCGTCGGCGGGGTTGGCGGCAAGAGTGGCCCGGGCGACGACAACCCCGGACTCAAGGCGATGGTGAACGACCGGCTCGGCGAGATTGACGCGCGAGACGTCAGTTCGTTCCCGCTCGGTGACTCGGGCATCGTCGTGCGCGTCGGCCGCTACGGCACCTACCTCGAGCGCGACGGCCAGCGCGCGAACCTGCCCGACGGGGTAGCGCCCGACGAGGTGACGCAGGAGTACGCGCAGGCGCTGCTCGACAAGCCGAGCGGCGACCGGCCCCTGGGTATCGACCCGATCTCAGGCCGCGACCTCGTCGCGAAGGACGGTCGCTACGGCCCCTACGTCACCGAGATCCTGCCGGAGGATTCGAAGGCCAAGCCCCGCACCGCGAGCCTGTTCCAGTCGATGTCGCTCGACACCGTCACCATCGACGACGCCCTGCGGTTGCTGACGTTGCCGCGCATTCTCGGCGAGGTCGACGGCGAGGAGGTCGTCGCGAGCAACGGGCGTTACGGGCCGTACGTCAAGAAGGGTTCCGACACGCGCTCGATCGACAACGAGGAGCAACTCCTCACCATCAGCCTGCAACAGGCGCTCGACGTGCTTGCCCAACCCAAGCCGCGCGGACGACGGGCAGCTGCCGCCGGTCCGCTTCGTGAACTCGGTGTCGATCCCGCAAATCAGAAACCAATCGTCGTCCGCGATGGTCGTTTCGGTCCGTACGTGACCGACGGCGAGACCAACGCCACCCTTCGCAAGGGCGATGACGTGGCCGCCATCACGCTCGAACGGGCCTCTGAGCTGCTGGCCGACAAGCGGGCGCGCGGCCCGGCGCCGAAGAAGGTCGCGGCGCGCAAGCCCGCCAAGAAGACCGCAACCAAGACGGCGAGCAAGACGGCCGCGAAGACCGGCACCAAGACCGCAGCCAAGAAGTCGACCGCCCGCAAGACGGCCAAGAAGGCGCCCGCGAAGCGGACCTGACGCCCCGGACGCGAGATACTGGCGTGTCCGGCGGTCCGAGTCCAGGCCGCTACCGGTTCCGGCACCAAACCGAGCCGGTGCCCGGCAGTGGGGAGTTGAGCCATCTCCGAGGACCTCTTCGGCGCGGTGCCGCCCCCGGCGCCGTATGTCGAGGCTGCCCGCACCACCGCCGGCGAGGTCAGCGGCATCCGCGGTGTGCTCGCCATCAAGGCGTTCCGCAAACTGTGGATCGCGCTCTCGCTGTCGAGCTTCGGTGACTGGCTCGGCTTCCTTGCCCAGACCGCGTTGGCCGCCGAACTTGCCGTCGGCCACACCTACTTCGTGCAGAACTCGTCGGTCGGCCTCGTCGTGTTCGTGCGGCTGCTGCCCGCGGTCCTGCTTGCGCCGCTCGCTGGCGCGTTCGCTGACCGGCTTGACCGACGCCTCACGATGGTCATCGCCGACATCGGCCGGTTCTCGCTCTACGTCTCGATCCCGATCGTGCACACGTTGTGGTGGCTGTTCGTCGCGACGTTCCTGATCGAGACGCTCAGCCTGTTCTGGATTCCGGCGAAGGAAGCCACCGTTCCGAACCTGGTACCTCGGGAACAGCTCGAGCAGGCCAATCAGCTCAGCCTGCTGACGACCTACGGATCCGCCCCCGTAGCCGCGCTGGTGTTCGCGCTGCTCTCGCTGTTCACCGGCGTGATCAGTCACGCGTGGCCGTTCTTCACCACCAACCGCATCGACCTGGCGCTGTACTTCGACGCCTCAACGTTCCTCGTGTCGGCGGGCACGATCTTCACCTTGCGTGAGATCTCACACCAGGGCGGACGACGACGGCGCGCCGAATTCGAGAACGGCGCCGAGGTTGTACCGATCTCACAACCGTCGGTGATTCGCGCGATAGCCGAAGGCTGGCAATTTATCGGCCAGACCAGGGTGGTGCGCGGGCTGGTCGTCGGCATGCTGGGCGCATTCGCGGCCGCCGGCGTCGTTGTCGGGCTCGCCAAGAGATACACGCTCGACCTGGGCGGCGGTGACCCTGCGTACGGTGCGATGTTCGGGTCGGTGTTCGTCGGCCTTGCCTTCGGCATGTTCCTCGGCCCGAAATTCTTCCGCCGACTCTCGAGACGCCGTCTGTTCGGACTCTCGATCGCTGCGTCGGGCGCAACGCTCGCCTTGACGGCGATCGTCCACAACCTCGTGCTTGTGGTGCTTGGCGCGCTGATTATGGGCGCATTCTCTGGTGTGGCTTGGGTAACCGGATACACCTTGCTCGGCCTCGAGGTCGAGGACGAGAAACGCGGCCGCACGTGGGCGACGCTGCAGTCGTTGATGCAGGTCGATCTGTTGCTCATGGTTGCGGCCGGCCCGTTCATCTCCGGGGCGATCGGCGTGCACACGCTGCACATCAAGCGGGTCGTGCTGCGCCAGGATGGCGCGGCTTTCACGTTGCTCGGTGCGGGAATTATTGCCTTCGTTGTCGGCGTGATCGCCTACCGTCAGATGGACGATCGCGACGTGTCGCTGCGGCGCGACCTCATTGCTGCATTGCGCGGCTGGCGCCCGTTGGAGGGCCGTGGCGTGACGACAGGATTGTTCGTGGCGTTCGAGGGCGGCGAGGGCGCGGGCAAGTCGACGCAGAGCAAGCTGCTCGCTTCGTGGCTGACCGAGCGCGGGTACGAGGTCGTCACGACGCGCGAGCCAGGTGCGACGCCGATCGGGCGCCAGCTGCGGCAATTGCTCCTCGACCCCGACAGCGGTGAGATCGCACCGCGGGCAGAGGCGTTGCTGTACGCGGCCGACCGCGCGCAACACGTGGCCACGGTGATCCGGCCGGCACTCGCGCGCGGGGCCGTCGTCGTGAGTGACCGCTACGTCGATTCTTCGTTGGCGTACCAAGGCGTCGGCCGGTCGTTGTCGACCGGCGAGATCGAGCGGCTCTCGCAATTCGCGACGTCGGGCTTGCGTCCAGACGTGACGGTGTTGCTCGACGTCCCGGTCACTGAGGGCCTTGCCCGCACCTCGGCTCGCGACGAGCTTCCCGACCGGCTCGAAGCCGAGTCGGCCGCATTTCACGAGCGGGTTCGGGCAGCGTTTCGCGAGCTGGCCGAGGCCTCGCCCGACCGCTACCTCGTCATCGACGCTCGGCTGCCGGCCGCCACGATTCACCAGCTGATCGTGCGGCGAATCGCCGATTTCGTGCCCGAGCTCTCACCTGATCTTCAACCAACAGTGCAATTGAAAGTCGGACGCCGGTGAGTTGCTCGTGAGTGTGTTCGACGATCTCGTGGGCCAAGAGCGGGTGGTCGCGCTGTTGCGATCGGTCGCCATCTCGGCCGCCGAAGTTGCGTGGGCCAGTGATCTTGGCGGCGATCTGTTCGGTGCTCTCGCTGATGCACCGGCCGTGTTGCCCGACGCGACCTTTGCTGCCGTGCCGGGCGCCGCGATGACGCACGCCTGGTTGTTCACGGGGCCGCCCGGCTCCGGCCGATCGGTCGCGGCGCGCGCCTTCGCGGCCGCCTTGCAATGCACTGCCGCCATGAACGGCGGCGGCGACATCGAGCCCGGCTGCGGCATTTGCTTGGGCTGTCACACGGTGCTCGCCGGCACCCACGCCGACGTCGAAATCGTTGCACCACAAGGGTTATCTCTCGGTGTGCGAGAGGCGCGCGACCTTGTCAGTCGGGCCGCGCTCGCGCCGTCCGGTGGCCACTGGCAGGTCATCGTGATCGAGGATGCCGATCGGTTGACCGAGGGCGCCGCGAACGTGTTGTTGAAGGCGATCGAGGAGCCGGCGCCGCGCACGGTGTGGCTGTTATGCGTGCCGTCGGCCGAAGACCTCGTGGTGACGATCCGCTCGCGCTGCCGCGTCGTCGCGCTGCGCACTCCACCGACCGACGCGGTCGCTGCAGTGCTTGTGTCGCGCGATGGAGTCTCTGCTGAGGTCGCCGAGTTCGCGGCCCGGGCGGCGCAAGGTCACGTCGGCCGCGCTCGACGGCTCGCGACCGACGAAGCGGCACGGTCGCGGCGGCACGAGGTGCTGCAGTTGCCGTCGGCACTCGCCGACGTCGGCGGTTGCCTCGCGGCTGCGGGTGCCTTGGTCAAGGCGGTGGGTGTCGAGTCGGCGGAGGTCACGTCAGCGCTCGACGAAGCCGAAACCGCGTCGTACAAAGAGGCCTTCGGCGAAGGCGGGACGGCGACCGGGCTCGGTCGCGGGTCTGCTGCCGGTGGGGGTGCCGCTGCTCGAGGCGCGCTGCGCTCGGCCGCGGCCGCGTTGAAAGATCTCGAAGGCCGGCAGAAGTCGCGCGCCACCCGCACCCAGCGCGACGCGCTCGACCGCGCACTGACTGACCTCGCGGGGTTCTACCGCGATGTGCTCGTCATGCAGTTGGGGGCGGGCGTCGACATCGCCAACATCGACGAGTCGGCGGCAATCTCTTCCTTAGCCGCGTCGTCGTCAGCGGAGTCGACCGTGCGCCGGTTGTCGGCCGTGTTGGCCTGCCGCACGTCGCTCGACGCGAACGCCAACCCACTTCTCACGGTCGAAGCACTAACCCTGGCCCTGCGCGCCGGCTAAGCGGCCGCCCAACCCGCACCTCCCCGCCGTCCGCACCCCCCCGCCGTCTGCCCCGGTTTCTGCCACGTATCGCCCGACTCCTCACACATTCAGGTTTTCCACGCTCCAAGGCGCGAGTTCCTCACAGATACAGGCTTCTGAGTTCGCGGAAGCTGCTTCTGTGGGGAGCGCACCTGCATCTTTGAGGTATCAAGGGCCGGACGACGGGGGGCGAGGGCGCTGCCGATTGGCCGGTGCGTCGTCACGGCTCGCGATCCTAACGACGTGTCATGCGACCCGGTGCACGCCTTGAAGCGGGACTTACCTATTCTTGACTTATGTCACAATTGTCGCGCTTCAGGATCTGGTCATCCGTGGCTGTCACGCTGTCGGTCTCGGTCGCGTTGGCGGGGTGCAGCAAGAGCTCGAGTCCGCATGCGGCAGCGTCGAGCCCCGCGGTTTCGCCGTCGGCCACAGGGTCGGCTGCTCCGAGTGCGAGTGCGCCCGCGACGAGCAGCGCACCGGCGGCAACAGTCAGCAGCGCGGCACCTTCGGCGCCGGTGAGTTCGGCGCCGGTCAGTTCGCCGGCGGCCGCGAGCTCGCCGGTGGTGGCCGGTCCTCCTGCCACGCCACAGCTGACGGCGATTGCGCTGCAAGCCTCCGACCTGCCGGCCGGCTGGGCGGGCACTGCATCCGATCCCGACCCCGCCGAAGCGTCGGAGGATGCGGCACTGGCCCAGTGTGTCGGCGGCAAGGACTCCTACCCGGACGAAACGGGGGAGTCGAACTCAGACGACTACGGACTCGACAACGCCAGCATCTCTTCGTCCGCGACGAGCTTCCGGTCACCAACCGACGTGACGGCTGACATTGCGATTATCAAGAGTCCGAAAATCGACTCCTGCTACAAGCAGCTTGCGGTAAGCCAGCTAGGCGGTCTGCCAGCCGGCGCAACACTCAACAGTGCAGAGATCGACGTGACGCCGGGTTCGGCTGGCGGTCCGAGCAACGTTGTTGCCACCGCGTCGGGCAAGATCGAGATCACTGCCTCGGGCCAGCTGCTCGACTTCTACCTCAACATCGCGTTCATCACCGGCCCGTCGATCGAGGCCGAAGTCGACTTCTTCAACATCGGCACCCCCGTGCCGCCGGCTCTGCGTGCTTCGCTCATCGCGAAGGTCTCGGCCCGGGCAGGAGCGGCGGCCCAGGCGTAGCCGGCTCTCATGGCGCGGCGGGTCGTCGTCCGTTCTTCTTCGGAGTCGCGCGTTCGATGTCGTGGATCAGCCGTTTGAGCTGGGTGATCTCGTCGCGCAACGCCTTCTCGCCGGCGGCGCTGAGAGTGACCCACGTGCGGGCGCGCTTGCCTTCGTAGCCCTTCTCGATGTCGACGAGGCCAGCCTTCTCCAGCACTGTCAGATGCTGCCCGAGGTTGCCCGCGGTGAGGTCGAGCGTGTCTCGAAGAAAGCCGAACTCCACTCGCCGGGCTTCGTGCGCGATCGTCAAGATGCCCAGCCGGACTCGTTGGTGCACGACGTCATCGAGCCCATTCGCTGGGTGGCTCACGGTGTCGTCCGCCGCTCGACAACTTGGAAGCAGATGCCGCCGAGGATAAGCACGCCGCCGAGGATAACGAGGTGCGGCAGGAAGACCCAATGAGACGAGCGCGTCATATCCCAACCGAAGTTGACCGCGCCGACGACGAGGACGAGATAGCCGAGGGCGAAGGCGAGCAATGACCAGTTGCGTTCGATTCGAGCCAACACGATCAGTGCTAGGCCAATCGCGGCCGCCGGACTGACTAGCCGCAGCACGAACGTCGACAGCTCCGTCGAGCCCACCCGCCGCCCGCCAAGAAAAGCCTGGTGCGCCGTCGGGTTGTGGGCGATCCACAGCGTGATCGCCGTGAGTGCCAGCGCGAGGACAACTCCGGCGATGACATAGGGCTTGATGCGCGTGCCGACCCCACGCTGCAAAGACCGTCGGATCGCCATGGCGGCGATCGCCACGTAGGCCAGCGTCAGTGCGACCGGCCAGTAGACGAACAGCCAGCTCGGGTAGAGCGAGCAGACGTAGCTGCCCGCCGGGTGATTCGACTCGCAGGTTCGCACGACATGGCCGTACCGCTCGAACGGCGCCGCGAGAAGCGTGACCACCCCCAGCATGAGGAGCGGGAACCCGGTGCCGCGCTGGGTCGTGCGCACCCGACGCGTCAGTTCGCGAGTGGCCGACAGTAACTCGTGAGGCGTGCTCTGTGGCACGGATGCGTCCGTCATGAGACTAGCTTTGCATTACAGACCGCTCTCCACAAGAGATAACTCTGCCCGATCTGTCGAGCCTCAGGTTTCGCCGAACGACGGGTGGCGGGGCCGTAGCGCTTCAGGCAGGTGTAGTTGAAGCAGCTTCGACTCGAGGTCGGTCGGCAGATATGAGGGCGTCGCGCGGGAGACCATGATCATCGCGAGGAAGGCGAGCGGCACCGTCCAAATCGCCGGCTGCCCGAGCAGCACCTCTGGCCACCCGCGCTGACCCACGCCGGCCATCGTCAAGATGATGGCGACCGACGACGTGCAGCCGCCGAGCACGAGTCCGGCGATCGCACCGACCCAGGTCAGCCG
>DATCDK010000127.1:0-3701 GCA_036510735.1 Acidothermaceae bacterium
CACCGACGGCTCATAGATCGGCGGCACCGGCTGCGCGCGGTGCGGCAATTTATTCAACACCCACGAAAACTGCGGCGTGTTCACCGCAGGCAGCTGCACCATCGTCACGTGCACGTTGCTCTTGTCATGCAACAACTCGCATCGCAACGCCTCGTTGAAACCCTGAATCGCGTGCTTCGCACCGCAATACGCCGTCTGTAAAGGGATCCCCCGGTACGCCAACGCGGACCCGACCTGCACGATCGTCCCGCGGTCACGCGGCACCATGTACTCCAACGCCACCTTCGTGCCGTAGACGAAACCCAGATAGGACACCTCCGTCACCCGCTTGTACTCGTCCGCAGTGATCTTGGTGAACGGGGCGAACACCGACGTGAAAGCCACATTCACCCACACGTCGATCGGACCCATCTCGTGCTCGACCTGCTCACCCGCAACCTGCAGCGCATGGAAATCCGCGACATCGGTCGGCATCGCCAACGCTTCCCCACCGGCGTCTTCCACATCACGCGCCGCACCGGCAAGGCCCTTCACGCCACGCGCGATCAACGCCACCGCTGCACCCCGAGCCCCGAAGGCGCGCGCGACCGCCCGACCCACACCACCGCTCGCACCCGTCACCACAACCACCTGCCGGCCCGACCGCTGCATCCGTAATCCCCTCGACGATTTACCCGGCACAACCGACCGAGATGGCAGTGCCCTCGCATACCTCCTGCCCCGCTGACGGCTCACTACCCGACGTGGTCGCGGCGAGTTGGGTTACCGCCCTGGTCGCGGCGACCGGGCTACTGCACCGGCTCTACACAACGCGGTACGGCGCGGCGTCCGCGGTCTTTTAGGTTGTACCCGTTGCCGGGCGCATCCGAAGGCGCGAGGTTGCCGTCGCTGAGCTGGATGACCCCGCTGAACAACATCGCCTCGATGCGCAGGTGATCGTGGAAGTACTCGAGGTGACGAAGGTTCGGGGACACCGTCGCGTCGTCCAGATGGATCGCCGGGCCACAATATCCGTGTACAGCACGTCTTCGGCGACCGCGAGCGCGGCGACCCGAAGCCATTCGGTGATCCCGCCGCACCCGCCGACATCGGCTTGCAGGGCATCGACGGCACCGGCGGCGAGCATGGCCGGAAGACTCAGGTCGTAGCCGCATTCGCCTGCGAGGCCGCAGAGGCCCGGCCGGTCGTCGGAGCTGACAGCTGATCGACTAGTGGAGCTATCGCGTCGGCTGGACGCCACCCATCACGTCTTGACCGGACGGCGTGGGCTGCTTGCCGCCCATCTCGTCTTTGTCGGACGGCGTGGGCTGGACCCCGCCCATCTCGTCTTGACCGGACGGCGTCGGCTGCTTGCCACCCATCACGTCTTGACCAGGCGGCGTCGGCTGCTTGCCACCCATCCCGTCTTGACCGGGCGGCGTCGGCTGGACCCCGCCCATTTCGTCGGCCGGACGGCGACTGTGTCTGGCTCCGGAATTGCTCATCTCGAGACTCATGATCTCTCCGCTTTCAGTGCCTGCCTTACCGTTGGTTGCGCGAACGCAACCATTACAAATCAAGTGATGCCCTCGCCAAACATCCGCAAACCCCCGCCGGCTCGCAAACTGATGGGCCGCAATGATTGCGCACGAGCACGTCTGGTTCACAATGCACGTCTGGTTCACAATGATCGAGTGTCGGCATCGCGCAACCAAAGATCAGTCGCCTCCGCGGATTCGATCCGCCAAGTGGACGCGGCGATGGCTGCAACTCGCGTGCTTGTCGGTGTCGTCGCGCAATCGGTCGCCGATGTCGAGGACCAGGTGACGCCGCCTCAACTACGGGCCCATTGAGTCCTGAGCCGAACGCGCTGGCGAAAGATCACCGTCTGATCGCGACGGTAAGAGCACCGACGCGTCTCTGCGGCTTGAAGTGCGTGCTTGGGCGTGGTGCGCTCGTGGACCAGCGCATATCAGTTCCTAGCCCACCCCGCCGGCTGCGGCAAACTGGGCGAGGAACTCCCGGCCCAGCTGCTGTCGTTGCTCATCGGAACGACCGGACTGCAGTGTCGGGAACTCGTCGCGCTCCTCCGCCTCGGCGTGAGTCGACACCGCCGCCGTGAAGGCCGCGAATTGGTTGTCGAACTCGGCGCTGTCGACGTCGAGCTCGGACAACGCGGCGACTGCCGCGTTGGCCTCGCTCTCCTCCGCGTTGCGCGCTTCGGCAACGCCCTGGCCCGCGGTCTGCATCGACACGGGCCGGACCACGGCTTCCTCCGCCGTTTCGTGCGCCCTCACCATCGCGGTCAGCTGCGTGAACAGCTTCTTACGGTCGCTGCCGGACGCAGCCGCTACCTCGCCGAGCAAATCTCGCACGGCCGCGTGCTGCTCAAACAAGATCCGCACCAGATCGCCCTCGGGCAGTGCGGCGCCCTTCGCCCGGTCCTCATCTGCGTCACCCATCGGACACCCCTTTCCCGGCCCCCGGCTGATACCGACGGAACGTTGGCCGAGCCATACCCAAAGACCCCGAGCAGAAACGGCGACGCGCCAGTCGAAGGTCGCACCCGATTCGCCGGCGGCAGTGGGCAGCGCGCCCGCGTGGAAACCTGGACGCCCGAGGAGTTCCTCGTCGCCTGCCTGCAACGCGAGGTCTCAGTTACCTCCGACGCGCCAGCCGACACCGGCGACATCCGTCAGTCGCAGTCGCGAACCCGTTTTGCGAGTCCTTAGCGGGACGTAGGACCAGATCGAGAACAGATATGCGCAGCTCAGTGCCCATTTTCGCGCTCGATCGGGAAGGTGTCCCGATAGCCGTCCAAGCCGACCATGCCGGTCGATCCCGCTCCACCGGAAAGCGCAAATGGCGTTCGATCAGGCACCCGGCGCGCGGCGCGGGGCGTCGAGATCAGCCCGTGGGAGTTCACCCGACTCGGTGGGGCGGGGGTGCCCGTTTTGCTGCTGACCTCGTGGGATGCGTTGCTGCTTACCAGCTAACTGGCTCAGGCGATGAGCGCGTGGGCGGCGCCGGCTGGGCCACGACCAGAAATGCCGAATTTCCCTGCTGTGGCGAGTGGGAGGGTATGGTCGACGCGAACCACGCGCTTCGCTCTGGACCTCCGGCGGCCGTAATCGACCGCGATTTTCACTCTGGAGGTGCTGTCATGGATTCCATTGCTGAGCTGCGCGCCAGCCTTGGCGGGGCCATGGACAGCGGCGACCTAACGATGTCGATGGCGGATCGGCTGTGTCACGCCTGCGTGGACCTATTGGATGTGGACGGGGCGGCCATCTCGCTGATGTTGGAAGGCTCGAGTCAAGGCACCTTCGGATCCAGTGATGGACTGAGCCGGCAGTTGGATGAGTTCCAGTTCACCTTCGGTGAAGGTCCGTGCATGGATGCGGTGCGCGACGGTCCCGTTTTCGCCGCGAACATCGCGGACGCAGCGGAGATTCGCTGGCCCGCCTTCGTCGGGTCCGCCGTAGGTCTGGGCGTCGGGGCGGTGTTCGCGCTGCCGATCAGCCTGGCCAACTCCAACGTCGGCGCCTTGGACCTGTACCGGCACGCACCTGGTCCGCTGCTCGGCAACTCGCTGCTCGGCGGGTTGATGGCCGCCGACCTTGCCGCGTTGCCGCTGCTGGACATGATCAGCGCCGAGGCGAACGTGGCAACCTCGGAGGGTGATGAGCCGGCATGGAACCAACTAGCGTCGCTGGCCCGCG
>DATCDK010000128.1:0-21991 GCA_036510735.1 Acidothermaceae bacterium
CCCAGCGTCATGGGCGGCGATCGCGGCCGACGCACCGGCCGGGCCGTAGCCCACGACGACAACGTCTGGCATCAGTGGGCCGGGTTGCGCTCGACGAGCTCGACGAGGTTGCCCTCAAGATCAGTTACGTACGACATCCGCACACCGCGTTCGGGGGACTGCTGCGGGACCATCACCTCGCAGGCCCCAAGTGTGATGAGCCGCGCGTGAGTGGCATCAAGATCGGCAACGTCGAAGGCGATGTGCGTGTAGCACTCGGACAAGGCAGCGACGGCTGGGCTGGCCGCTCGCAGCCCAGGCACCGAACCCGGTCGGTGCAGGAGCTCGACGCGGTGCCCGAACTGGGCATTGCGCAGCATGACGATGTCGAGGTCGATCGGATCCACGCGCAGCTCGAGCTCACGCTCCAGCTCGAACGCGGCGCAGTACCAGTCGGCTGCCCGCGCAAGGTCGGCGACCTGCACGCCGACGTGGTCAAGCCTCATGGTCGGGCAGCCTAGTCGAGCCTTCGGAGGCCGTTCTCACTAGATGAAAGTTCCGGCTCAGAGCTGTAATCGAAACGATGCCTGTTTGGACTGGACACTGTCGCCCAACACTCTTATCGTGACAATCACTTTCTCCTAGCGAAAGCGCCAGCCACGATGCCAGCCGAGACGCCACGGTCCAATTTGCTATGAGCCAGCTCCTCGAGGTCACCGACCTCCGCGTGACCTACGGCAACGTCGTCGCAGTCAACGACGTGTCGCTTTCTGTTGCGCCGGGCGAAGTCGTGGGTCTGATCGGACCTAACGGTGCAGGCAAGTCGTCGTTCATCGACGCACTCACCGGTTACCACCCGTCGCGCGGCGGACACGTCACCTTCGAGGGTTCATCCCTCGATGGGCGACCCGCACATGACGTGGCCCGACGCGGCCTCGTGCGGACGTTCCAGTCGGTCGAGCTCTTCGATGACCTCACGGTCGAGGAGAACCTGCTCGTAGCGGCCGAGCGCCCCACGATCTGGAGTGCGTTGCGCGATCTGGTCGTGCCATCGCGGCCGCAAGGTGTCGAGGACGTCGCCTGGGCGCGCGGCCTCTGTGATCTGGACGCCGTCGCGCACCGTTATCCGCGCGAGCTGTCGCACGGGCAGCGCAAGCTCGTCGGCGTTGCGCGCGCGCTTGCTCAGCGCCCGCGTCTCGTGCTGATGGATGAGCCGGCGGCCGGTCTCGACACCGACGAGAGCGTCACCTTTGGTGCTCGCGTGCGTTCATTGCCAGGCCACGGAGTGAGCGTGCTGCTGGTCGATCACGACATGGGGTTGGTCCTGGGCGTCTGCGATCGCATTGTCGTGATCGATTTCGGGAGCGTTATCGCTTCGGGCACACCAGACCAGATCCGTGCAGACCCGAGGGTTATTGAGGCTTACCTCGGGAGCCACGATGCCCATGCCTGAGCAGCTGCCGAAAGCCGGAAAGGGCGGATCGGCGGTGGCCACGACCACCCGGCCGATGCTTGCCGTGTCGGGACTGTCGGCCGGCTACAACGGCATCGCCGTCGTCCGCGACCTGGATCTGACCGTCGCCGCGGGTGAAGTCGTTGCGCTGCTCGGGTCGAACGGCGCGGGCAAGACGACCACGCTGTCGGCGATTGCCGGGCTCATTAAACCCCTCGCCGGCAGCATCAGCTTTGAAGGCGACGAGATCGGCGGCGAGTCCGCGCACCGGGTAGCTAGGCGTGGCATTGCGCTGGTTCCCGAAGATCGCGCGTTGTTCCACGACCTGACCACTCGCGAGAATTTGCGCGTTGCGCGCGGCCGTGATTCGGCGAGCGACGACGAGGTGCTCGACCTACTGCCCGAACTGCGCAAGTGCCTAGGTCGCAAGGCCGGTCTGCTTTCCGGTGGCGAACAGCAGATGCTGGCCGTCGGACGTGCCCTGGTCGGCAAGCCACGGATGCTGATCGTCGACGAGATGAGTCTTGGACTCGCGCCAGTCGTCGTCGAACGGTTGCTGCCGGTTCTTCGCGCGGCTGCCAACACGTTTGGTTCGGGCGTGCTCGTCGTCGAGCAGCATGTGTCTCTTGCGCTGGACGTCGCGGAGCGGGCGTATGTGCTCGCGCACGGACGCCTCGTCGTGCAAGGCCGAACGGCCGATCTGCGTTCGCGCCGCGATCTGTTGATGGCCTGCTATCTCGGCGACCTTGACGCCGCGGCTGCACTGTCCGCGGGCATGAACAGCGACTCAGCTGGGGAGGCGGACGGCCTCACCAGCAGTGCGTAAACAACAACGACAACGCCACCCTGCAAGGCACACCTTTTTCAAAGGAGAAGACATGCGAGCAATGGTCAGACGGCGGTCCACCGCCCTGCTGGTTGCGACCGCGGCAGTCAGCCTGGTCGCCGCCGGTTGTTCGAGCAGCAAGAAGAACACTGCGACACCGTCGTCAGCGGCTCCTGCCACCTCCGCGGCGGCGTCCGTCGCCGCGCCTTCATCCTCTGCCCCAGCTCCAGCGTCGTCGGCACCCGCGCCTGCGTCGTCTGCTCCGACACCTGTGTCTTCCGCGCCCGCACCTGCATCATCCGCTGCGGCGCCGGCCGATCCTTTTGCGACGCCGAACGCAGCCAGTGGTTCACCCGTCGTCTTCGGTGTGCTGAACATCCAGTCGGGTCCGGTGACATTCCCCGAGACTCTTCAGGCTGAGCAGGCTGCTGTCAGTTACGTCAACGCGTACAAGGGTGGCATCGGCGGGCACCCGATCAAGCTCGTCTCGTGCATCACCGACGGTCAGCCCTCGACGTCCCAGCGTTGCGCGAACCAGATCCTGTCTGACAAGCCGGTTGCGATCATGGGTGGCGCTGACACGGGTGCACCCGGTGCAATCCCGGTCTGGCAGCGCGCGAACCTCGCGTACCTCGGCGGCGTTCCGTTCACCCCCGCCGAGCAGAACTACGCGAACGCGGTGATCTTCTCGAGCATCTCGACCGCCGACAACGCTGCGGCGTCGGTCTACGCGGCACAGACGTTGGGCGTGAAGAGCGCTGCAGTCATCGCCACCTCCGACACACAGGGCACCAGCGTTATGAACAACGTCATCATCCCGACGATGAAAGCCGCCGGTATCACCAAGGTCACTCCGATCCTGCTGCCGCCGACATCGTCGGACGTCTCCTCGGCCGTGGCGACCGCACTGGGTGCGCACCCCGATCTCATCTACATCAACGCACCGGCCGCCTGCCCGAACATCCTCGCGTCGCTCAAGCAACTCGGGAACACGGCGAAGATCATGGGCATCGACCCATGCACGTCGCCACCCGCGCTCAAGGGCGCGAACGGCGGGGCGAACGGTCTGTACTTCGCGAGCCCAGTGTTCGACCCGGGATCGGGTACTCCGGACTCCAACGAGTACCTGGCCATCGTGAAGAAGTACCAGCCCAACCTCGTGCTCGACTCACCGGCGGCCATCGGCTTCCAGACGGTGTTCGACGTGCAGGCAGCGCTGGCCAGCTTCACCACCGCCGATCTGACGACGGCCAAGATCTTGGCCGCTTTCAGGACAGGTCAGTCGACCCCGAACTTCATGGGTCACCCTTACCTGTGTGATGGCAAGCAGTTGGCGGGCGCTCCCGCGATCTGTAACTCCTACGAGCAGATCCGTCAGGTGCAGGGCACCTCGATCGTGGTTGCTTCGAAGGACTTTGTCACGCCCGGCGCCTTCTACAAGGGCTGAGTTCTGGAAGGAGTTCTGGGTGGGGCCCGCGCGTATTGACGCGCGGGCCCCCACACCGGCGCAATTGACGGCAATGAGGGAGTTCAGGATTTGAGCACCTACCTGCTTTTCCTGATGCTCGGGCTCGGCGCCGGGTCGGTGTACGCGCTGCTCGGGCTCGGGATGGTGCTGAAGTACCGCAGTACCGGCGTGGTCGACTTCGCCCAGGGTGCGGTCGCGATGTTCGGCGCCTATGTCTTCTTGAAACTGCGTACCACCGGCGAGTTGCAGCTGCCGTGGGTCGCGCTGAAGCATCAGGTCCCGCTGTCGTCGCATGGCATGTCGCTGTGGCCAGCGCTATTGATCACTCTGGTCTATGGCACTGCGCTCGGCTTGCTCATCTTCGTGCTCGTCTACCGACCGCTGTTGCGTGCCGCACCGTTGACGAAGGTCTGCGCATCGGTCGGGGTGATGCTCGCACTCACCGCGATTGCGGTGCTCAACTTCGGCACCACCGCTGTGTCGGCGCCGCCGATCCTGCCGAGTCGCAGCATCAAGATCGCCGACGTACAGGTGCCGTCTGATCGGCTTTACCTGGCGGGCATCGTCATCGTCGTCGCAGTTGCGCTCTCGATGACCTACCGATGGACCCACTTCGGGTTGGCCACGCGGGCCGGTGCTGAGAACGAAACCGGCGCAGCACTTATCGGCATCTCGGGGTCTTCGATCGCAGCCCGCAACTGGATGATCGCGACGTTGCTCGCCACCCTGTCGGGCGTGCTCATCACGCCGATCTCGTCGCTCGACCCAACGTCGTACACGCTGTTCGTGGTGCCAGCACTCGGCGCGGTGCTGATCGGCAGGTTCCAGTCGTTCTGGATCACCGCAGTCGCCGGGCTCGGGCTCGGCGTCGTGCAGTCCGAGCTGATCAAGCTGCAGACCGTGTGGAGCTGGCTGCCGAAGCAGGGACTCTCCGACGGGGTGCCGTTCCTCATCATCTTGGTCACCATGACGCTGTCGGCGCGGCGCCTCGGTGCTCGCGGCACGACCGGTGCGCTGCGCAATCCGTCGCTGGGCCGCCCGACTCGGCCCATCGCGACGTCGCTCATCATGTTCGTGCTCGGGTTCATCGTGCTCGTCTCGCTGCACGGTTTCCTGCGTGCTGCGTTCATGGCGTCGCTGGTCACGATGTGCATTGCGTTTTCCCTCGTGGTGCTGACGGGTTATGTGGGTCAGGTATCGCTCGCACAAATGTCGTTTGCCGGCATCGGTGCATTCGCGTTGACCCACTACGCCGATCAATACGGGATTCCGTTTCCGATCTCGCTGATCATGGCCGCGCTCACTGTGGTGCCGATCGGCATTCTCATCGGGCTGCCGGCGTTGCGTGTGCGAGGAGTGAACCTGGCCGTCGTCACCTTGGCTGCGGCGGCCGCAATGGATGCGTTGGTCTTCAGCAACGTCGGCTTCACGGGCGGACTAGGCGGCCGATCGATCGGGTCGCCGCATTTGTTCGGCTTCAATCTGGGCATCTCTGAGGGACGCAACTACCCGCGCGTCGTGTTCGGCGTCCTGCTGCTCGTGATCGTGACGTTCGTGGGTTACTGCGTAGCACGATTGCGGACGTCGGCAACTGGGCGAATGCTCGTCGCTGTCCGCTCGAACGAACGGGCGGCCTCCGCAGTCGGGATCCGCGTTGCTCCGGTGAAGCTGTACGTCTTCGCCCTGTCGGCCTTCATCGCGGGCATCGGCGGCTCGTTGCTCGCGTATGAACAGGGCACGGTGTCGTCGGCATCGTTCAACGTACAAACGTCGTTGGCGTTGCTCGCGGTTGCGTACGTGGCGGGTATCGGCCGTATCGCAGGTGCGGTGATCGCCGGGTTGATGTTCGCCTCTGACGGGTTGTTCGTGTCGTTCCTCGACAAAGAGCTGCACATCGGCCAGTACCAGACCATCGTGGCCGGTATTGCGTTGGCCTTCACCGCCATCAAGAACCCGGACGGCGTCGCCAGCGAGGTAGCCGGTGAGAAGGGACCAGCGCCACGCATCGTCCGGCTACGAGACCGGCTGTTGCCGCACGCCCGCACGCACGACGCAACGGATGCGGCAGTGGCACCGGAAACGACGCCGACGCCCGCCAGTCGGGTCTGACGTCACGAGATGACATCTGCGACCAACAGCTCGCTCCCTGGTTTCAGCGGTCCGGTGATCACGCCGAGCGACGAGAGCTACGAGCACGCTCGTCAGGTCTGGAACGTGATGCACGACCGACGCCCGGCAATCATCGCGAAGTGCACGAGCGTCGATGATGTCGTCGCCGCGATTGCCTACGCCAGGTCGCAAGGGTTGCTCGTCGCCGTCCGTGGTGGCGGCCATAGCCTGCCGGGTCTCAGCGTGTGCGACGACGGCATCGTCGTCGACCTGCGACTGATGAATGCCATCTCTGTCGACCCGGTCGCCAATCGTGCGGTTGTGCAGGCCGGCGCGCTCCTTGGCGAGGTCGATCGCGCAACGCAGCAGCACGGATTGGTGGTGCCCGCAGGTGTCATCTCGCACACGGGCGTCGCCGGGCTGACACTCGGCGGCGGTGTCGGGCGCCTGATGCGACGCTTCGGTCTTACTGTCGACAGCCTGGTCTCAGCCGACATCGTGACGGCCGACGGGCAGCAACTCACCGCGTCGGCCGACGAAAACGCCGATCTGTTCTGGGCGCTGCGTGGTGGCGGCGGCAACTTCGGTGTTGTCACGAGCTTCGAGTTCGCGCTACACGAGTTGTCGGAACTCGCGGTTCTGTCGGCGTTCCATACGTTCGACGATGCGCACGCGTTGTTGCAGCGGGCGCAGCAGATGATGTCGGCGCACCCGCCCGACGAATTCCTCTGGACCAGCTTCGTCCGCAAGGCACCTGTGCGGCCGTGGTTACCAGACTCTCTCGTCGGCACGCCTGGCGTCGTGTCGGTGATCGAATGGTCTGGCGACCCAGAGGTTGGTGTTTCGATGCTGGGCACGTTGCGTGACGAGCTGGCTCCGGTGGCTGGCTCCGTCGACGTGATCCCGTTCGGCTGGCTGCAAACGGCGGGCGACGTGGAGTTCGGTCACGGGATGCACTCGTACGTCAAGGCGACGTTCGCTAGCGGGCTCTCAGGCGGTCTGGCCGACGTCCTGGTTGAGAGGGGCAAATTGCTTCGCTCGCCGTTGACTCAGGTCGAGCTGCTGTCGATGGGCGGCGCGATCGACCGGGTTGCCGGCGACGCGACGGCGTTCCCTTACCGCGACGCGCGCTGGCTGTTCAACGTGCCAGCCAGCTGGGCTGATCCGGCTGACAGCGACTACGAGATCGGATGGGTGCGCGACACGTTTGCGGCGATCCAGCCGTTCAGCACCGGCGGCGCCTACTCGAACTTCATGGACGGCGACGAGACGAGCAGTGATCAGGTGGCGTACGGGTCGACACTTCGGCGGTTGCAAGCGATCAAGGCGGTCTACGACCCGGAGAACATCTTCCGGCTCAATCAGAACATCACACCGGTACCGGCGTGAGTCCGATCCGGTACGGCGACGCACCTGACGCCAGCGCGCTGCTGCAGCGCCGGCTGTGGGGGAGTGACCCCGTCGGCTGGGCGCTGTTTGCGGAGCCGCACAATGCGCCGCTGTTCGAGGCCGTCCTCGATGCTGCGCAGGTACGGGCCGGCACGCGATTGCTCGACGTCGGCTGCGGTACCGGCCGTGCACTGCAGTTGGCGCACGACCGCGGCGCAACAGTGGCCGGCATCGATGTGACGCCCGGTCTGCTCGCGATTGCGGCGCAGCGGCTGCCCGATGCCGAGCTGTGGTGCGGCGACCTGAGCGAGCTCCCGTTTCCGGACGCCGACTTCGACGCGGTAATCGGCATCAACGCGTTCCAGTTCGCGGGCGACCCGAAGACCGCGTTGGTCGAGGCTGCGCGCGTCACCAAACCCGGTGGCGTCGTGGCTGTCGGCATGTTCGCTGAACCAGAACGGTGCGAGTCGACAGCGATCCACCTCGCAATGACAGCGCTGAGTCCTCCGGCGCGCGATGCCGATCACGCGCCGTACGCGCTCTCGGCGCCGGGCAATCTCGAGGCGGCGATGACCGCCGCGGGGCTGTCGCTTTCCGGGGCTGGGGAGGTGGCGCTGTCGTGGCAGTACGCGAGTGTGGCCGACACCGTGCGCGGGCTGCTCAGCTCGGCGGGTGCCACTCGCGCGGTCGAAGACGTCGGTGAGCAGATCGTGCGCACGACGATCGAAGGTGCACTCGCGCCGTTCACTACAGCGGATGGCTCGGTGACCATGCGCAACGTCTTCCGATGGGTCTCCGCGCGGCGACCGCAGCCCTAGCCGCCACCACTTCGCATCCCGGGTGGTTGTGCGAACCGGGCGAATCGGGCGCGGGCACGACCACCCGGGATGCGAAGTGGGTGTCGGCGGGCGGGTCAGATGAAGGTTTGGCGGATCTCACCGATCTGGTCGACCGTGCTCACCAGCGTTTCGCCGGGCTGCAGGTAGCGCGGCGGGGTGCGTCGGTTGCCGACACCGGCCGGCGTCCCGGTGAAGATGAGATCGCCCGGGAACAGTTCGCAGACGGCCGACAGCCGCGACACCAGGTCGTCGACTGGGAAGATCATCTCGGACGTACGGCCCCGTTGCATCTGTTCTCCATCGAGCACGCAGGCGAAGCCGATGTCGTCGCGGTCGGCGAACTCGTCAGGGGTGACCGCGACCGGTCCGGTTGGTCCGAAGCCGGCGTGCGACTTGCCGAGCGAGAACTGCGGCGGCTTGCCCGCGGTCTGGAGCACCCGCTCCGAAAGGTCTTGCCCGATCGTGAGGCCGGCTACGGTCTCCCAGGCCGCGTAACGGTCGATGTTGCGCCCACCGCGGCCGATGACGACCACGAGCTCGATCTCCCAGTCGACCTTGCCCGGCGGCAAGGTCACTTCTGTCACCGGCCCGGTAATGCACGACGGGAATTTCGTGAATACCAAGGGCGATTCCGGGGCCTCGAAGCCAGCCTCGGCCGCATGTGGGCGGTAGTTCAACGCGACGGCGAACACCTGCCGTGGATCGGGTACCGGCGGCCCGAGCTCGATGTCGGTGACGGGCCGTCCAACAGCCCAGTCGATGTCATCTGCCCAGACCAACACGTCGTCCCACTGGGCTAGCGCGGCGCGCACGTCGGACCCGAACCGTCCGTTGCTCTGCGTCTCGACGTCGACGAACACGTCGTCACGGACGACGACGAATCGTCCAGCGATAGTCCCGAATCTCAAAGGCTGTCGGCCAAGTAAGGAGCGTCGTGGGCCTTGCTCCAGGGGACGACCGTGTTGCGCAGCACGCCGACGTGTTCGATCTCTGCCTCGACCACATCGCCCGGCCGCAGGTAGAAGTCGAACGGGTTGGGCTGCACCGCGGCGACTCCGGAGATGGTTCCCGTGGTGACGATGTCGCCAGCCGTATAGCCCTGCGGTGAGTGGTAAGCAACGAGATGCGGCAGGTCGATCACCATCTGGCTGGTGTTGCCGACCTGGCGCACATCGCCGTTGACCCGCAGCTCCATGGCGAGCGCTTGCGGGTCATCGATCTCGTCGGCGGTCACGATGTAGGGGCCGATCGGGCAGAACGTCTCGATGCCTTTGGAGAAGGAGAACACGCCCGACTTCATCTCGCGGCGCTGGATGTCACGGGCGGTGATGTCGTTGAAGACCATGAATCCGGCGATGTAGTCGTTGGCCTCTTCCGGCGTGAACCACTTGCCGGTCTTGCCGATGATGACGGCCAGCTCGAGCTCGTAGTCGAGCTCCTTGGTCAGGCTCTCCGGGTAGACGATGTCGTCGTCCGGCCCGATGATCGCGTCGACGTTTTGGAAGAACACGATGCCCTTGTGCACCGGGTGCGACCAGTTCACGCTGGCCAGCTCTTCGTGGTGGGCGGTGAAGTTGCCGGCCGTGTGGAAGAACTTCTTCGGCACGATCGGAGCCCGAAGTCGGACGTCGGCCAGCGCCAGCCGTTCGCCGGACTCCGCCACGGCGCCGCCGCGTTCGAACCACTCGCGGGTGGAGCCGCAGTTGAGCTCGATCACCTCGTCGCCCTCGAGGCGACCGACGCGTCCGGCGTCAAAGGTGACGAGCTTCATCGCAGCACTCCCGGTTTCACGCCTGGTTTCGTCCTGTGAAAGTAGTTCTCGTACGCGTTCAGATCGTCCTTCACCTTCGCTGGTCGTGTCAAGGCGAAGGGTGGGTTACGAAGGGGTGCCGACGTCGAAAACGCGCAACTGCAACGCGAGTGTCGCGTAGTAGCCCACCAACGTGGTCAGCTCGAACAGGAGCCGGAGCCCTAGTGCATCGCGGGCCGCGCTGAACTCGTCGTCGGTGAGGGCAGCGCGGACGGCGAGTGCAGCGGACGTGTTCGCGACCAGCCGGTCGTGCTCGGTGAGCTGTTCGTAGTCACCCCTGCGCAGTGCAGCCAACTCGTCGTCGCTAAGACCTGCAGCGCGGCCAACCGCTTCGTGCGCGTACACCTCGAACTCGCAATTCCATGCGTGTGCCACGACCAGGATCGCGATCTCGCGATCGCGGTTGGCCAAGCCGCTGCCATACCGCACGGCGCTACCTAACGCCTGCAATGCGCCGCCGACCGGAGGGCTGAGCAGCATCGCGTTGAACGGGCCCTCGAGGCCGCCGTCGGCGTCGGTCAGCGCGAAGCGTTGCGGCCCGCGCGCCCTCGGGCCGCTGGCGATTGCGTCGTACAGAGCGCGCTGCGTTTCGTCGAGCCCGGCAGGGGAGAGCTTGGGCAGTCGGGGCGTCGTCATGAAGGGCCGGAGTAGCCAAGCAGGCCGGAGATCTCCTCGGCTGTGCGCACCACCATCGGACGCAGCTCGCGGACGATGCGTTGCGCAGACCAATCGCGTGAGCTCACCGCGACGTTCGCCCCCGCGATCACCCGGCCGGTCGCGTCATGGACCGGCGCAGCCACAGAACGCAGGCCGAACGCGAGTTCTTCGTCCTGTATGGCCCATCCGTCCTCTCTGATCTTGGCGAGCTCGGACCGCAGTTCGCCCAGCGTGACCTTGGCGTTAGGACCGTGGTTGGCGTCGAATGACGCGTCGGTTACGGCCGTGGTCAGCTCGGCCTCGGTGAGGTAAGCCAGCAGCAGCTTGCCGATGGAGGTGTGCACTGCGGCGAGCGTCGACCCGACTTGGATGTTGGCGGTGACCAGGTCGCGGTTGCGCAGGCGGACCAGGTAGAGCACTCGGTCGCCGGTGAGCACGGCGAGGTTGACGGTCTCTCCGCTTGCAGTCGCGAGCGCCTTCAGCCGAGGTGTCGCCAACTCGACGAGGTCAAGGCTGCGTAGTGCTGCCGTGCCCAGGGTGAGGACCTTGACCCCCGGCCGGTAGTCGCCGTCGGGCAGGTGCTCGAGGTATCCCTCGGACGACAGCGTCATGACGACGCGATACACGGTGGGCAACGGGATCCCGAGCATCAGCGAGATGTCGCTGACGCGCCAGGTCGGTCGCTGCTCGGTGAAAAGCGTGAGGATCCGCAGGCCCTTGGCCAGCGCCTCGACCCGGTAGTCGGGACGGTTCGGCGAGCCGTCATTGACGGCCGGCTCGGTCCCGGCCTGCAGTGCTTGTTCGGCCGCCGGCACTACTCGCTCGCCTGTCGGCACTGCGGTCACTGCGCGTCTGGTCGCCATGCCTGTGCGCCTCACTCTTGTTAGCCGAAGCCGGACGCGGGCCCTTGTGCAGCGTCGTCCTGCGGCAGACCTGACTGGCCGCAGTTTAGGACGGATGCACACCACGACGCTGGACACGCGCCGCAGTAGGGCTTAGCGTATTATGGAAGTTACTTTCGTTGGCCGAGAAGATCAAGTGTGAAAGGTTCCTTGGTGTCCGGAACCGACTGGCTGCAACTCCACGACCGACCGTGCCTCATCGTCGGCGCCGGCGGGCTCGGAGGCGCAAGCGCCCTGGCCCTGGCAGACCTTGGCGGCCGGGTCCTCGTCGTGGACGTCAGCGAGGCCAACCTCGAGTCGGTCCGGCTGCAGGCGAAAGAGGCCGGCAACGACATCGAGATCCTCGTCGCCGACCTGCTTGACCCGCAGACCTGCCGCAATGTCGTGGCCGAAGCCGTCGACCGGCTGGGCGGGGTCGAGGTGTTCCTGCACGCGATCGGCCGCAACATCCGGCTGCCAGTGGTTGAACTCGACGACGACGCGTGGGCCGAGACGGTGAACCTCAACCTCTCGACCGCGTACTGGCTCGGCCAGGCGGTCGGCAAGGTCATGTGCGCCAGCGGGTACGGCCGAATGATTTTCATGTCGTCGGTGTCGGGGCTCCTCGCTCATCCACACCACGCGCCGTACGCCGCAACCAAGGGCGGGCTCAACCAACTGATGAAAGTCATGGCTCGCGAGTGGGCCGCGCTCGGCGTGACCGTGAACGCGGTAGCGCCCGGCTACATCGAGACCGACCTCACCAAGGACTATCTAGCCAAGGATGGCATCCGTGAGGGGCTCACCTCGCTCGTGCCGTCCCAGCGGCTCGGCCGGCCGCACGAGGTAGCGGATGCGGTCGCCTTCCTTGCCTCCGACCGCGCGAGTTTTGTCACAGGCCAAGTGCTTTACGTCGACGGCGGCCGGGTTCTTGTCTAGAGGGAGCCAGGTTCTTGTCTAAGAGGAGATTGCATGCCAGGCATTGCTAACCCGGTCATCACCAAGCGCTTTCCCGGCCGGTCGGTGCTTGTCACCGGCGCGGGCACGGGGTTCGGTGCCGAGATCGCGGTCCGGGCGGCGCAGGAGGGCGCGCGGGTCGGGGTCCACTACCGCAACTCCAAAGACGGTGCACTGAAGACCGTTGCACGAATCGAAGGGCTCGGCGGCGAGGCGGTCCTGATTCAGGGTGACATTGCGATCTGGGACGACATCAAACGCATGGCCGACGCGGCATTCGTTGCCCTCGGCGGTCTTGACGTCCTGATCAACAACGTCGGCGACGTTGCGCGCGAGCAGATGTCGTGGCGCGACATCACCGAAGAGTCGATCGACCACGTGCTTGGTGTCGACATCAAGGGCACCATGTTGTGCGTGCACGAGTTCGGTTCGCGCATGCTCGACCAGGGTCATGGCGCGATCGTCAATATCGGTTCGACCGTCATCGTGCGCGGCAGTGCGCGGGCTCCGCAGTACGCGGCGGCGAAGTACGGCATCCTCGGCGTCACCAAGTCTTACGCCCATGCGTTCGCACCGACCGTGCGGGTCAATGTCTTTGCGCCTGGATTCATCGAGACCCAAGCGACCCTCGACCGGGCAGACTGGAAGGCCGGCCGTGGCGATCAGTTGCGCGCGTTAACACCAATGGGACGCATTCCCGGCCCCGCCGAGTTGGCCGGCACCGCGCTGTTCCTTGCTAGTGACGACGCGGCGCACGTGACCGGCGGATACATGGTTGCCGACGGTGGCTACAACATGGTTGGCGCCTGACACATGCGCGACGTCCCGTTGGCGCAGGCCCGCGAGCTCGTGCAACGAGCCGTCGACAAGTGTGAGCAGCTCGGATTGCGCGGCGGCATCGCCGTCGTCGGAGCAAGTGGAGCGCTTGTCACCGCTTCGCGTCTCGACCGCGGCGGACCGGGAGGCATGGCGAGGGCGACGTCGAAGGCCTGGATTTCCGCGACCCAGCAGATCCCCAGTGCGGAGCACCTGCAGCGGATGACAACGTTGCCGCCGCCGATCTCGAACGGGTTCGTGCTCGCATCGCCACAAGCCTTGTTCCCTGGCGCAGGTGGGATGCCGTTGTTCGATGCGGACGGCGTGGTGATCGGCGGGATCGCCGCATCAGGTGCCACGGTGAGCCCGTTCCTGCCTACCGGCGTCGCGCCGGAGGTGGTCAGCGCCGAGGGCAAGCCGGCGAATCCTGAGGACCTGCTGATCGCCTACGCCCTCGGCGTCCCGTACGTCGGGCAACACGGTGATGACGCGGCACGGTGGGCGGCCCGGTTCGGCGACCTGGTCGTCGCGCCAGAGAACAGCCTCGGCATGGCCCCGTCTCCACAAGCGTCGAAGCAGCAAGAACTGTCGTGGGCGCGAGAGCTGTGCGACCACGTGCTGGCAGCAGCATCGGCCCGTGGCTTACTCGTGAGTGTCACGGTGGTCGACCGCGGGGGTGACCCGATACAGCAGGACAGGATGGACGACGCGGTATCGGCGACTGCCGACGTCGCGTTCGCCACAGCTGCAACCGCCGCTCGGTTCGGCTGCGAGAGCGGGGAACTGTCGGCGCGTTATGGGGCCGCCACGCAGTCGCTCGGATCACTGCACCCCTCGCCGTTCCTGGCGGCTCCTGGTGGCGTACCGCTCATGTCTGGCGGCAGCGTCATTGGCGGCCTCGGAGTCGGCGGGTTGGACCCCGAAGCGTGCGCCGAAATCGCCCGCGAGGTGGCGCGCACGTGACCGACAGTAAGACGGAGTCGTGACCGACACTGAGCCGATCCGCATCGCGGTCTTGGGCTGCGGCGCGATCGGTTCGCTCTACGCTGCGCATCTCGCCCGCAACGAAGGCGTCGAGGTGTGGGCTGTCGACCCGTGGGTCGAGCACGTTGCGGCGATCGAGGCCCACGGGCTCCAGGTGACCGGCCACGCCGAGTTCGTCGCACCCGTTCGAGCAATTGTCGATCCCGACGACCTTCCGTCCTGCCAGTTCGCGATCGTCGCGACAAAGGCGTTGCACACGCGCGACGCGGTGTCGGGCGCGCTCGCCGCAGTGAAAGACGCTGCTGTCGCGAGCGTGCAGAACGGCGTGGGCAACGAGGAGGTCATCGCCGAACTCGTGCCGCGCGTCGTGCGCGGCAGCATCGTGACCGCAGGTCACATCACGCAACCCGGGTGCGTTCGGTACGACGGGCCTGGCGACTCGTGGTTGGGGCCGTTTGAGCCGAGCCCTGCGCGCGCAGAAGAGATTGCCACGCTGGCTGCCCTTCTCACGAATGGTGGCCTGCGGACGTTCGCGCTTGCTGACGCGCGAGGACCGCAGTGGACCAAGCTCGTGTTCAACGCGGCCACCAGCCCGCTTGCTGCACTCACCGGTCTCACCGTGGGCCAGGTCTGTACGCACCCGGAACTGCGCATCGAGGTGGAGCGGCTGATCGCCGAGGCGACGGCAGTGGCCGACGCATCAGGCATTGAACTCTTGCGCAGCCCGCTGCATTCGGTGGAGGAGGCGATCACCGAGGCGTTCGGCCACAAACCCTCGATGCTGCAGGACGTTCTCGCGCGACGGCTCACCGAGATCGATGTGCTCAACGGCGGCATTGCGGCGCAAGGGCGACGGGTCGGCGTCGCCACTCCCGGCCATGACGCGATGGTCGCGCTCGTGCACGGCCTCGAGAGCTCCTGGTCGTGACCGTCGTGACCGGATTTCGTGCCGACCTACAGCGTCGTCGCACGCCCCGGGGTCAAGACAGTGACCACGCCGGCGGGAGAGAACGCCGCGAGCATGCCGGCGTACTTCTGCGGATCGGTCGTCTCACCTTCGTGAATCGGCACGGCAACGCGAGGCTGCACGGCGTGCACGTAGTCGACCGCTTCGGACAGCTTGAGCCACGGGCCATCGATCGCCACGGCGAGCACGTCGACGTCCAGGTAGGGGACGAAGAACGAATCGCCTGGATGGAAGAACGCGCCCTCGTCAATGAGATACGCAGAGTTCGTGCAACCGGGAATGTCGGCGTACACAGCGGCGTGCAGTCCGCCCAAGACATCAACCATCGTGCCGCCGAAGCTGAATCCCTCGCCGGGTCGTGCGACCACATGCGTTGGCAGGTCGGCGGTGACGGCTGCCGTGTCGGGATCGACCACCAGGGTTGCGCCACTGTTGGCAGCGAGCAACGCGGCGAGCCGCGACGTATCGACGTGGTCGGGGTGTTGGTGAGTGACGAGAACAGCGTCGAGGTCGCGCAATGCCGCGAAGTCCGACATGGTGCCCGGATCGATCAGGAGCCGCGCGTGTTCGGTCTCAACAAGCACGCAGGCGTGGCCGAGATGGGTCACCTTCATGGTCGGTTCCTCATTCGCCGGGGTTCCCTTGCACAGCATCGCCGTTCATACTCTCATTCTGAGAACATGACTTCCACTAGACGATGGGGCCTGTGACAATGCGACTGCTCGGCCTCGGTGCCGGCACGCCTGGGGGCAGCGCGGAGATCGTGCTGGACGTCGCGCTGCAGGCCGCCGAGAACGAGGGGGCGGACGTCGAGTTGGTGCGGCTCGATGACCTCAGCCTGCCGAGCGGGCCTGACCCCAAGACACCGGATGATCTGTGGTGGCTGTGGGAGCGGCTCATGGCAGCCGACGGTCTGGTCGTCAGCGCGCCGATC
Organism: Acidothermaceae bacterium; assembly: GCA_036510735.1. Taxonomy (GTDB): domain Bacteria; phylum Actinomycetota; class Actinomycetes; order Acidothermales; family Acidothermaceae; genus PALSA-607. The sequence continues at coordinate 16,070 of DATCDK010000128.1, forward strand.
ATCAGCCGCACGGTGCCGGCCCGCCTCAAGCTGGTCGTCGATCGACTGCTGGGTCCGAACGCCGACGCAGCGATTGTCGAGACGCTGCTCGCGATGCGAGCCGCGGGTCACGAACCAGCTGTGCCGTTCCGCCTCGACGAGCGCGTGCTGCGTCCTCGGGTCGCGGGCCTCATCGCTGTTGGTGGATCGCTCACGCAGCAGTGGAAAGCGCTCGCGCTCCCCGTGATGCACTCCTTGACCTTCTCGATGCAGACGGCCGTGGTCGACCAGATGGTCATTGCCGGTGCGGGCACCCCCAAGTCGGTAGTCCTCGATGATGACGCATTGGCGCGGGCGGCGACGTTAGGGCGCAACGTGGCGCGCCAGCTCGGCCGCAGTTTCGACGAGGCGCAGTACTGCGGTGATCCTGGGGCCTGCCCTCTTTGCCATCTCGACGTCGTCGAGTTGCACGGCCGCGACGTTCAGTGCGCGAGCTGCGGTGCGCGAGGTCGGTTCGCCGACGACTTCTCGATCGAGTGGACCGACCTCGATTCGTCGGTCATCACCTTGGCCGAGAAACGCGCGCATTACCAGGAGATCTTGGAGACAGCAGGCCGTCACGCGAAGGTGCGAGACGAGATCGAGGAGAAGGCCGCGGCGTACGACTCGTCCGGCTGGTTAGTCAGTCCCACCCACTAATTTTCAGACGCGCGGATTTGGAGACACAGGTGTCCGAGACTCGTTCCCTGCACGTCCTTATTGCCGGTGGCGGCCTCGCTGGGTTGGCGCTCGCTCAGGGCCTCCTCAAGTCCGGGCACACCGTCGAAGTGTTTGAACGCGACGCCGATTTGAACCGCAAGCAGGGCTACTACCTGCACTTCAATGCGATCGGCGGGGAGGCGCTGCGCCGGGTGCTGCCGGCCGACCTGTTCGAGCTGTACCTCGACACGTCGCGCGAGTCCTACGACCGAGCGGTCTCCATCGTCCTTGACCCAGGCTTCAACGAGATCACGTCCAACCCGCACATGGGTCCGCCGAACGTGGGTCCGCGCAACCACACCGGCGTGCACCGGCGGACGCTGCGACAGATCCTGTCTGGGCGACTCGGCAAGCAGTTGCACATCGGCTCGCCCGTCGTCTCCTACGTCGAGGATGCCGACGGGGTGACCGCGACCCTCGCCGACGGCAGTACCGCGCACGGCGATGTCCTTGTTGGGGCTGACGGCATCCGCTCCGCCGTCCGCTCGCAGCGTTTGCCGCAGGTCCCTGTCATCGCCACCGGTGTCAGAGGCATCGGGGTGTTCGGGCGTACGCCGCTGACGCCCGAGCTTGACGCGCTGATGCCCGACATCCTCAACCAGGGCGTGCTGATGGCGGTCGACCGCGCTGGCTCTCGCCTGCTCATCGCGACCTTCCGACCAAGGCGCCCGGCGGCCGAGGCGGCAAAGGACATCGCTCCTGACATCGAGCTCGACGACGTGCCTGCGTACGTCATGATCAGCTGCAGCGTCATGCCAGGCACCGTCGTCCCGCCTGCATCGGATTGGACCGCCGACACTGCCGGCGTCCTGCAGGAATCGATGCTCGAAGCTGTGGCCGGTTGGCATCCCGCGGCGCAAGCGCTCGTCCGCGGCCTCGACCTCGACTCGGTATTCGCGATCCCGTTCGGCTTCCTCGAGCCGGCCGAGAACTGGGAGCCTTCGCGGGTCACCATCCTTGGCGACGCCGCACACGGCATGCTGCCGACTCTCGGCATGGGCGCCAACCTCGCACTCAACGACGCCGCGCTGCTGACCGAGCAGCTCGACCGCTACGGCCGTGGAGAGGTCGACTTGTTCAATGCGATCGGCACGTACGAGACCCAGATGCGCGACACGGCGTACCCGATCCTGCGGATGACGCTCGACCACGACAAGAACTTCGGCGGCGGCGGTCTTGCGAAGGCTGAGGGCAGCGGCGAGTCGTCGTAATAGGTAACCGGTAGGTTCGTGTTCGTGAGCGAACCTCAAGCACTCGTGGCGGGCACCTGGTTGGGCATCGAGCGTCGATGGCTGACGCTCATCGCCGTGTGCGGGGCGACGTTCATGTTGCTGGTCGACATCACGATCGTGCAGGTCGCTCTCCCGACGATCGAGCATCGCCTGCACGCCAGCTTCAGTGACTTGCAGTGGGTCATCGACGCCTATGCCTTGGCGATGTCCACCCTCATTCTCGTGTGGGGCTCGTCCGCTGACCGGTTCGGCCGCAAGCGCGTTTTCGTGTTTGGTTTAGGCCTTTTCACCCTCGCCTCGCTGCTGTGCGGAGTCGCAACAAATGCGCCGATGCTCATCTGGTCGCGCGCATTGCAGGGCATCGGCGGCGCCGCGTTGTTCGCGACGGGGCTCGCGTTGATTGGGCAGGAGTTCCACGGGCGCGAGCGAGGCAAGGCGATTGCCGCGTGGGGCGCAACGGTCGGGGGCGCGGTCGCCGTCGGACCGCTCATCGGCGGGGCGCTCACGAGCGGCTTCGGGTGGCGGTCGATCTTCTTCGTCAACGTTCCCATTGGCATCCTGACCGGCTGGCTTGCGGTCACGCGGATGACGAACGTCAGCGACTCGGGCACAGCCCGACTTGACCTACCCGGCCTGGCGACGTTCTCGAGCTCCATGTTCCTGCTGGTGTTCGGACTGATCCGGGCGAGTGCAGACGGCTGGACCAGCGCGACAATCCTGACCCTGTTCGCCGCGGCGGCTGTCTTGATGGCGCTGTTCATCTTTGCCGAGCTGCATCAAGAACACCCGTTGCTCGATCTCTCGCTGTTCCGAAAGCCGTCGTTCACCGGCGTCTCGATCGGAACGTTCGCACTCGGCGCCGGCATGTTCGCGCTGCTGCCCTACATCACGTTCTACTTGCAGAACGACCTCGGGTACTCACCGCTGCAGGGTGGTCTGCGGCTGCTTCCGTGCACCCTGCTTTGCTTCGTCGTCCCGCTCGCCCTGCATTCGGTAGCCGAGAGATTGTCGCCGCGGCTGGGGTTGGCCATCGGTCTCGGCATCACTGGCGTGGGCCTCGCTGCGATGACGGTCGTCACGACGAAGTCGAGCTGGACCGCGCTGATTCCCGGGTTACTGCTGACCGGCCTCGGTATTGGCATCGCCAACCCGATGATCGCGAAAATCGCTCTTGGAGTGGTCGCGCCGGCCCGCAGTGGAATGGCGTCGGGGATCAACAACACGTTCCGGATCGGTGGCGTCGCTACCGGCGTTGCCGCACTAGGTGCGATTTTCCAGCAAAAGGTCACGACGTCACTTGCGAGCAACCTCGGGCATCCTGCACCGCAGCTCGCCAAGGTGGTGGCGTCGGCAGGTATCCGTGCGGCCGTCGCGGCGGGTTCATCGACGCCGGGCATCGCGGTTGCTGCCCACGGGGCATTCCTGTCGGGCTTCCGGTTGATCCTGGTGATCGGCGCCGCGCTCGTCATCCTCGGCGCAATCGCGGGAGCCGCGCTGGTGCGTGGCAGTGACTTTGCGAATCGCACGCCGGCCGCGCCCGCACAGGAGCCAGCTGTCGCCGTCCCGCAGAAGTGACCTGACCTAGCTCGCTTCGACCGCGGCCTTGATGCGCTGCGCGAACGCGTCGGCGTCCTTCTTCGCGGACTTCAGGGCCGACCCGACGATGAGTTTGCCGAAGCCGTGTCCGGCGAATGAGTTGAAGATGGTCACCTTGGTCTGCCCGTTGCCGAGATCCTCGAGGTCGTAGCCACCTTCGGTGATGGTGACCAGGTTCTTTGACCGCTCCGCCCAACGGATCGTGGTCGGCGCTGTAAAACCGGTTAACTCGAACCGACGGTTCGACTTCAAGCCGGCGTCCTTGGCCCGACTCACGAAGACCGTGCCGAGCCCGGACGGACCATCGGGCTCCTTGCGGATCTCGAGGATTCGCGGGCTGAACTTGGGGTCGTTGGTGCCGGCCGCGAGGTAGCCAAAGACCTCGTCGATCGGGCGGTTGACGACGGCTGACCCGCTGTATTGTCCGGGCACGGAATCGCTCCTCATCTCGGTAGCTGGGCGCGAGCTTATCCGCTTGGAGCGTAGGTAAGCTTCCCTATCTCGAACGGACCCCTATCGCAGGGGCGGGGAGGAGCAGGCCATGGCGGTCATTCGCGCAGCTCTCGTGCAGACCAGCTGGACCGGCGACAAGGAGTCGATGATTTTGGCTCACGAGGAGTACGCCAGGAAGGCCGCGGCGCAGGGCGCCCAGGCGATCTGCTTCCAGGAACTCTTCTACGGTCCCTACTTCTGCCAAGTCCAAGACGCGGCGTACTACTCATACGCCGAATCGATCCCTGGCCCGACTACTGAGCGGTTCCAGGCGCTTGCCGCCGAGCTCGGCATCGTGATGATCCTGCCGATGTACGAGCAGGAGCAGCCCGGCGTGTTGTACAACACCGCCGCGGTTGTTGACGCAGACGGCAAGTACCTCGGCAAGTACCGCAAGCACCACATCCCGAACATCAACGGCTTCTGGGAAAAGTTCTACTTCCGCCCCGGCAATCTCGGCTTCCCGGTCTTCGATACCGCGATCGGCAAGATCGGTGTCTACATCTGCTACGACCGGCACTTCCCCGAAGGCTGGCGGGCGCTTGGTCTCAACGGCGCTCAGATCGTCTTCAATCCGTCGGCCACCTCGCGCGGGCTTTCTTCGTACCTCTGGAAGCTCGAGCAGCCGGCCGCAGCGGTCGCGAACGAATACTTCATCGGCGCCATCAACCGGGTCGGCGTCGAGGATCTCGGTGACGACGACTTCTACGGCACCACCTACTTCGTTGACCCCGAGGGCAAGTTCGTCGGCGATGTCGGCGACCCGTACTCACCCGATCTTGTCGTCCGTGACCTCGACATGGATCTGTTGACTGAAGTACGTAATCGCTGGGCGTTCTATCGCGACCGGCGTCCCGAGGCGTATGGCGACCTCACCCGGCCTTAGGAGTGCGGCATGACGATCCTGGTGAAGAACGGCACCGTCGTGAGCCCGACGGGTGCGATCGCCGCTGACGTCCTCATCGACGGCGAGCGCATCGTCGCACTACTCGAACCAGGGACGACGAAGCTTGGCATCGATCTCGAAGCGACAGCCGACGTCGTCATCGACGCGCGCAACAAGTACGTCGTACCGGGCGGTGTCGACGGTCACACGCACATGCAGATGCCGTTCGGTGGCACGCAGGCATCGGACACCTTCGAGACCGGCACTCGCGCCGCGGCGTGGGGCGGCACGACGACCATCATCGATTTCGCGATTCAGCGCACTGGCGAGCGGGTGCTCGACGGCCTGGCGGCCTGGCACGAGAAGGCCGACGGTAACTGCGCGATCGACTATGGATTTCACCAGATCATCGGCGGCGTCGACGACGAGTCGTTGAAGGCAATGGACGAGCTGGTCAGCGAAGGCATCACCAGTATCAAGCTGTTCATGGCGTATCCCGGCGTGTTCTATTCCGACGACGGTCAGATCGTGCGCGCGATGCAGACGGCAGCGGCCAATGGCTCGCTGGTCATGATGCACGCGGAGAACGGCATCGCGATCGACGTCCTCGTTGCGCAGGCCATCGCGCGCGGCGAGACCGCCCCGCGCTACCACGGACTCACGCGGCCGTGGGAGACCGAGGAAGAGGCTACCCACCGGGCGATCATGCTCGCGCGCATGACGGGTGCAGCGCTCTACATCGTGCACATGTCGGCCAAGCAAGCAGTCGCGACGTTGGCCGCAGCTCGCGACGATGGCTGGAACGTCTTCGGCGAGACGTGCCCTCAGTACCTCTACCTCTCGCTCGAAGAACATCTGTCCGCGCCGGATTTCGAGGGCGCGAAGTACGTGTGCTCGACGCCGTTGCGGTCGCGCGCCGAAGGACACCAGAACGAGTTGTGGAAGGCGCTGCGCACCAACGATCTCTCGGTTGTCAGC
>DATCDK010000129.1:0-33147 GCA_036510735.1 Acidothermaceae bacterium
GCGTCCGATCAGCAGCACCGACGCCGTCCCGCCCAATATCGCGCCGGCGCCTAATGCGGTGCCGTACCAGCCGGCACTGGCGAGACTGCCGTGCGTGCGATCAGGGATGGCAACGATGAGCAAGTCGAGGCAGCCAATGAGCAGACCCTGAGCAGTCAGCAAGAGCAGGGCCGCGCGGGGTCCCGGTGCCTTCGCGATGAGGCGCAACGCACCGATGAGCTTGAGCGGCTCGTCGTCTTCCAGCAACTCGACTTCTCCTCCGGGAGGTAACCGGAATGCGAGTAGAGCGGCGAAGCCTGCGATGGCCGCGAACGCGAGGAAGGCCACCGGAAAGTCTGCGACCAACAAGCACACCGCGGTCGCCGCTGGACCGACCAGTGTTGCCGCACCATCGAGCCAGCCGAGCAGGACGTGGGCGCGGGTGATGCTCCTGGCGTCGGGTGTCAGGACCGGCAGCAGCGCAGAGATCGCGGGTCGGCTGGTGACCATCGCCGTCGCTGCCACCACCGCTGCTGCGTACGTCACCAACACCGGCAGACCTTGTCCGATGCACAACGCGATCGCGGCAAGACCGGCGGCTTGAACGACCATGCCCCAAGCCAGGACGGCGCGTGCGTGAAACTTGACGAGCAAGTTGCCGGTACCCAAGGCGGCGAGGGTCGCCGGTATCAGCGACGCGACGAGAACGGCGCCCGCTTCGCGCACCCCGCCGCGGTGGTTGGCGTAGATGGTGACGGCAATCCAAGAGCCGTACTCGCTGGTCTTGAAGCAGCCAAAAATGAACGCCAGGCCGCGCAGACCTTTCACGCCGAACAGGTTAGGCCGAATTGGGTCCGGAATTACGTGGCATGTGTGACCTACCTGCGCCGGGATCGGCGACGGAGGCGAGCAGCGGCAACGTTCGGAACGGCACCAGCCGCGACAGGATTACCACGCTGGTTGAGCGCGCCACCGTCGGCGATCTGTTCAGCGTGACGAGAATCCGTTGCAGTGCTTCGTGCGAGCTCGCCGCGACCCTGCACAGGACGTCGCCGGCGCCGGTCGTTGCGTATGCCTCGAGAACCCCAGGGATCTCGCGCAGGTCGCGCTCGACGTCTTCGATCGCGCCTTGCGCGATCTCGAGGGTGACGAATGCCTGGACGCCGAGCCCGGCCGCGACAAGGTCGATGTCGGGGCCGTAGCCGGTGACGATGCCGCTTCGTTCTAACGTGTCGATCCGGGCGGTCACCGTCGCGCGGGCGACTCCGGTGATCCGTGCCAGTTCCAGAGCACCGGCCCGCGGGTGGTCGGTGAGCGCCTGCAACAGTGCGACGTCGAGCTCATCGACTCCGACCTTCTCGGCCATCTCGTCCCCTTGTCACGGGTATTGTGCCAAGCGACTCAGCTATGCAGACTGCCTAGCAAATCGCCGTCCAGCTTGGCCAAAGTATGCACGATGACTAGCACTTGCTGTGCTGCTTGCGGACGTGCGTCGGCTAGGTGTCTAGTGCGACCAACGAGTGAAGGGCGGCCGGTATGAGCCTCGAGCAGACGCTGAACGACGAAGAGCGATTGGCCCACCTCGACCTCGACCAGCTCAAGCAGCTGGTCGGCCTTGTGGAGTACGACGCATCGCGCGACCCCTTCCCGGTCTCGGGCTGGGACGCGCTCGTCTGGATCGTCGGCAACGCGGTGCAGACGGCGCACTACTTCGAGTCGGCGTACGGAATGGAAGTCGTCGCCTACTCGGGCCCGGAGAACGGCAACCGTGACCACCATGCCTTCGTGCTCAGGTCGGGGAGCGCCCGGTTTGTCATCAAGGGTGCCTACGACCCCGCGAGTGAGTTGGCCGATCATCACCGCAAGCACGGCGACGGCATCGTCGACATCGCGCTGGTTGTGCCGGACGTCGACAAGTGCATCGCCCATGCGACTGCTCAGGGCGCGACAGTTCTCGAACAGCCCCACGACATCAGCGACGAGCACGGCACGGTGCGGCTCGCAGCGATTGCAACGTACGGCGACACGCGACACACGCTCATCGACCGCTCCCGTTACGCCGGGCCTTACTTGCCCGGCTACGTCGCCCGTACGCCGGCGTTTGTGCCGCGGCCCGGCCGGCCGAGGCGAACCTTCCAGGCCATCGATCACGTCGTCGGCAACGTCGAACTCGGTGCCATGGATCAGTGGGTCGACTTCTACAACCGCGTCATGGGCTTCACCAACATGGCGGAATTCATTGGTGCGGACATCGCGACCGACTACTCGGCCCTCATGAGCAAGGTCGTCGCTAACGGCAACCACCGGGTTAAGTTTCCGCTCAACGAGCCGGCACTCGGCAAGAAGAAGTCCCAAATCGATGAGTACCTCGAGTTCTATCGCGGACCTGGGGCGCAGCACGTTGCACTGGCCACCGGCGACATCATCGCCGCCGTCGACGCGTTGACGACCGAGGGTGTCGCGTTCCTCAATACCCCGGATTCGTACTACGAAGACGAGGCTTTGCGCGCCCGCATCGGCGTCGTTCGGGCGCCGATCGAGGAACTCCAACAGCGCGGCATCCTCGTAGACCGCGATGAAGATGGTTACCTGTTGCAGATCTTCACGAAGCCCATCGGTGATCGACCGACGGTGTTCTTTGAACTGATCGAGCGACATGGTTCGCTGGGGTTCGGCAAGGGCAACTTCAAGGCATTGTTCGAGGCCATCGAGCGCGAGCAGGAGAAACGAGGCAACTTCTGATGGCGTTCTACCGGCAGGTGGGCGAGGTTCCGCACAAGCGGCACACGCAGTTCCGACAGCCCGACGGTCGCCTCTACTCCGAAGAGCTCGTCGGGGAGGAAGGCTTCAGCTCCGACTCGTCGCTGCTCTACCACCGTGGTATTCCGTCGGCGATCGCCGACGCCCGTGAGTGGGACGTGCCCGACCTGTCGACGGTGCCGAACAGTCCGCTCATCCCGCGGCACTTGCTCCTGCACGGCCTGTTCGTCGGCGACGACCATCTCACGACGGATGCAGTGACCGGACGTCGGTTGGTGCTGGGTAATGCGGACGTGCGCATCTCGTATGCCGTCTCGTCAAAGCCCTCGCCGTTGTATCGCAACGCGGTGGGCGACGAGTGCATCTATGTGGAAGACGGCGCCGCGACGGTCGAGTCGGTGTTCGGCGTCCTCACGGTCGGCCGTGGCGACTACGTCGTCATGCCGCGCGCAACGACGCACCGCTGGTTGCCGACGGGCGACGAGCCGCTGCGCACCTATGTGATCGAGGCGAACTCGCACATCACGCCGCCGCTTCGGTATCTCTCGAAGTTCGGCCAGCTACTCGAGCATGCGCCGTACTGCGAGCGAGACCTGCGAGCGCCTTCGGAGCCGCTGCTTGCCGAGGGTGGCGCAGAGATCTACATCAAGCACCGAGGCTCAGGCTCGGGTGGCTTGAGCGGCACGATCTACGTGACCGACGACCATCCTTTCGATGTCGTGGGCTGGGATGGCTGCCTGTATCCGTACGTGTTCAACGTCGCGGATTTCGAACCGATCACCGGACGCGTGCACCAGCCACCGCCAGTGCATCAGGTGTTCCAGGGCAACAACTTTGTGATCTGTAACTTCGTGCCGCGCAAGGCCGACTACCACCCGCTCGCGGTGCCGATTCCGTACTACCACGACAACGTCGACTCTGATGAGGTCATGTTCTACGTCGACGGGGACTATTCGGCGCGCAAGGGATCGGGTATCGGGCGCGGATCGATCTCGTTGCATCCTGGTGGCCATTCGCACGGCCCACAACCAGGTGCCGTCGAGGGCTCGCTCGGCACGGAGTTCCTCGACGAGTTGGCCGTGATGGTCGACACCTTCCGCCCGCTCGAGCTGGGCGAAGCCGGCCGAGCGTCCGACGACGGCAAGTACGCGTGGTCGTGGTCTCGGCGGGAACCGCCTGGTGAATGAGCGACGAGCTAGTGGCCGACGATCTGCCCATTGACCTCGGCCAGGTTGATTCGCCCGGCAGGTGACGGAGCCGTCGCGCGCATCACCACTGTGTCGCCGTCGGCAAGGAAGGCTCTCGGGCCCTTGCCGGTCATGACTGGCAGTTGCCCGTTCGAGCTGAGTTCCATCAGGCTGCCGCACTGATCCGGTTGCGCACCGCTGACCGTGCCTGAGCCGTACAAGTCGCCGATGCGCAGACTCGCACCGTTGACGGTCATGTGCGCAAGCATCTGCGCGGGTGTCCAGTACATCGACGCGAACGGTGGTGACGACACGACCGTTCCGTTGATCTCTACAGTCAGTTGGATATCGAGTGCATCGGTGCGTCCATCGTCGTCCAGGTACGACTGAAGCGGTTGGTTGCGTGTCGGCGAACGCACCCACGCCGCGTCGAGAGCATCGAGCGGTGTGATCCATGCCGCGATGCTGGTCGCAAACGACTTGCCGAGAAACGGTCCGAGCGGCACGTACTCCCAGGCTTGGATGTCGCGTGCCGACCAGTCGTTGAGCAAGCATGCACCGAAGACGTGTGAGCGGAAGTTCGCAACTGCCACGCCGGTGCCCAACGACGAGCCGACGCCGACGACGAATCCCACCTCCGCCTCGAAATCCAGCCGCCCTGACGGGCCGAAAGCGATCGATCCGTCGGCATTCTTCGTCTGCCCGCTGGGTCGGGTGATCGGCGTTCCGCTCACGACGACCGTACCCGCACGACCGTGGTAGCCGATCGGCATGTGCTCCCAGTTCGCACTCAGAGGCGCGCCGTCCGGCCGCAGGATCCGACCGATATTCGAGGCGTGATCGCGAGAGGCATAGAAGTCGACGTAATCGGCGACCTCGAACGGCATCAGTTCAGTCGCACCGGCAAGAGGCCGTGTCGACTCCTCGAGCCGTTCGTCCGCACCGCTGCGTGCGGCATCGAGCAGTGCACCGCGAACGTCGGCCCATACCTGCGGCCCCGCTTCGAGGAATGGCTCGAGCCGACCCGCAGTGAACAGATCGGCGAGCACCCCGCCGTCCAAGAAAGTAGCGAGATCAACAACGTCGCCGCCTAGCCGAACACCGGCGATATCGCGGCCCCGCTCGTCACGCACGCGACCGTACGGGAGGTGGACAGCATCCGCCGCAGTCCAGTTGCGCACGCTCATGGGGTACTGCTTACCAGGAGTAGGCCTCCGGTGCCTGGCCGCCTGGGCCGGGCCAGATCTCGTCGAGCCGGGCGAGCGCCTTGTCGTCGAGCTTGATCTCGATCGCCCGCACGACGCCGTCAAGCTGGGCCAGCGTTCGCGGACCGATGATCGGCGCGGTCACCGCGGGCTGATGCAGCAGCCACGCAAGTGCCACGTTCGCGGGGTCTTCGCCGAGCTCATCGCAGAACGCTTCGTAGGCTTCAACGGCGGGGCGGTTTGCCTCGAGCGTGTCGTTGGCGCGGCCACTCTTGCTGCGGTTGTTGTCCTGCTTGCGCAAGATGCCGCCGAGCAATCCACCCTGCAACGGGCTCCACGGAATGACACCGAGCCCGTAGTCGAGCGCTGCCGGGAGTACCTCGAGTTCGACCGTACGGGCCGCGAGGTTGTAGAGCGACTGCTCGGCGACCAAGCCGAGGTAGTTACGTCGCTTCGCGGCCTCTTGTGCCTTCGCGATGTGCCAGCCGGCGAAGTTCGACGAGCCGGCGTAGATGATTTTCCCTTGCGCACGAAGGGTTTCGTAGCCCTCCCAGATTTCGTCCCACGGCGCGTCGCGATCGACATGGTGCATCTGGTAAAGGTCGATGTAGTCGGTCTGCAGGCGCTTCAGCGACGCGTCGCAGGCGCGGCGGATGTTGAGCGCCGACAACTTGCCGTCGTTCGGCCACTCGCCCATGTCGCCGTAGAGCTTGGTAGCGAGCACAGTCTTGTCGCGACGACCGCCACCGCGCGCGAACCAGTTGCCGACGATGTTTTCCGTTAGGCCCTTGTTCTCTCCCCAGCCGTAGACGTTCGCGCTGTCGAAGAAGTTGATGCCGAGCTCGTGGGCGCGGTCCATGATGTCGTGGCTGTCGGTGACATCGGTCACCGGACCGAAGTTCATCGTGCCGAGGCAAAGACGGCTGACGCTGAGGCCAGTGCGGCCAAGATGTGTGTAGTCCATCTCTCAATCATTTCACGCCCATGCCGGACGCCGGTTGGGCGGTGTCCGTCGCACGCTAAGGAGCTGGGGGAGCAGGCGTCGACGTCTGATCGTCGTAAACAGCGGGAAAGAGCGGCGTGCCGTCGGCGCCCACGATGATGTACGCACGTGTTGCCACAAAGCCAGGCACGTCGAAGCTACCGTCGAAGGCGCAGAGCGCAGCGGGCGTTGTACTGGTGTGCTTCGCATCGTGCTCCACCGTGGGCGGCTGACTTGGGGTACCCGACACAAGATCCAGATAGCGATTTCCCGCGCCCAACGTCGTATCGAAGCCTGCGACAACCGTGAGACGCGCATTTTGGCTCGCGACATGTCTGAAGCACTGCTGGATCGCATCAGGGTCGCCGACCGGGTCGACCCACGGGCGGAAGTAGTCGACGATGGTCTGGCACAAGCTCGCGTCGGACGCCGGCAACGTGCAGGTGACCTCGGCCGCGTCGTCACCCATAGTCGGTATCGGTCGAGGGGAATACCGGATCTGGCCCCGTGCGGTGTACCGGCCACCCGACGGTGTCCCGATCCCTGCGACGCCTGGCGTGTCAATGAAATCCGCAGTCGTATGGTCGACGCGGGTGAACTGCTCGCCAGCCGGGACCTTGTGGCACCGCTCAACGTCGCTGCTCACGCCGAGGTCGGGCATGGCTGCGCAAGTGAGCTCGAAGGGGAGCTGCGCGCTTACACCGAAGGTCGCACCGATGCCGTCGCGGACGTCTTTCGTGTAAGCGTTGCCCGTCGTTGCCGTCGACACCCCGGGCGGGGCGATGAAGAGGAACTCGTTGCCGTCGGCGGCGTCGATCGCACTGCACTGCCAGCCACGAGGGCCGACCACCGACATATTGTGCAACCCGTCGGTGTAGTTCGCCAGCTGCGACCAGTCGGGACCGGGGACGAACACCGACTTCACGGGACCGGCTGGACCAGGGTTGGTGATGCCGTATTGCGTCGAGCATTCGACGACCGGCAACGCCACGAGTGTCAGCGCCGTGGGCGTCGCGGAAGCAACGGCCGACGGCGATACGGGCGCGGATTGCACAGGTGACGATGCGGACGGCGCGGGCGATGGTGACGAGGAGGACGGCGCGGGCGATGACGGCGCGGGCGATGACGGCGCTGGTGTTGACGGCGCGGGCGAAGGCGAAATCGGAACCGTGACCACCGGCGAAAAGCCACCGCGATCGGAGTGCGTGCTGATAGCCCAGCCGCCGACACCGATGCCACCGACGACTACGGCCGCCGCCGTAACGGCCGCCGCTGCTCGCCGGCGCCGCAAGACACGTGAGGTGCGGAGCGACCGGTCGAGCAGGTCTGCGACCTGAGCGCGATCGCCGACGGCATGCATCGCCGTCCGCAATTGATCGTCGAACTCGCTCACTGGGTCACCCCTTCGTCGGCGGCGTGCGCGTGCTCGGGCGCTAGCTCAGGGCACAACCGCTTGAGCTTTGCCAGCGCCTTCGCGGTCTGGCTCTTAACCGTGCCAACAGAGCAACTGAGAACAGTGGCGGCTTCGGATTCGGTCTGGTCGTCGAAGAACCGCAGCGTGATCACCGCTCGTTGTCGCGGCGTGAGTTGGTCAAGTGCGCGCGCCACCGAAACCCGAAGTAGCACCGCGTCCGTGTTATCGCCCGCAGGTCGTTCGGGGACGACGCCGGGCAGGGTTTCCGCAACGCGCTTGCGCCGCCACCAGTCGACCTGCAGGTGGTACATCACTTTGCGGGTATAGGCCTCAGCATTTCCGTGCTCGGTCAGCCGGTTCCAGGCGAGGTGGGTCCGTGCGAGCGCCGACTGAACGAGGTCCTCGGCGAGGCCCTGATCGCCGGTCAAGACGAATGCGGCTCGCAGTAGCGCAGCCGTGCGCCCTCTCACAAAGTCGGCGTAGTCGGCTTCGGCCGTGGGCATAGCGGAGGTGCCGCTCCCGGTCCCCCGCACGTCCACGGTGCTCCTTGCGGCGCGGACTCGTCCTGCGCGCCTCGCCACTCTAGACGCGATTCACGTGACCATTGGTTGCCGTCGAGCGGACGCCGGTTGGCGGTGTGCGGCCGCGTCTGGCAGCCTGCAGCGATGGCGATGGGCCGGACGTCGAGGGGTGCCGCATTAGTGACGGCAGCCGTTCTTGCCGGCGGAGCGTTTGCCGCAACGCTTCTCGGTGCGCTGGCGTCACCCGGCTACGCGGTCACGAGCGACTCGACACTGCTGTTCAAGTTCGCCGATACACAGATCGACGAGTCGAGCGGTCTTGGTACCAGCTCGTATGGCGACGGCATCGTCTACACCCACAACGACAGCGGTGACACGGCGCGCTTTTTCGCAGTGAACTCCAGCGGTGCGACCGTGGCGATCTACACCCTGAAGGGCGCGACGGCCCACGACTGGGAAGACATGGACACCGGCACCGATGCGAGCGGCAAGCCGGTGCTCTACTTCGGCGACATCGGCGACAACTCCGCGAAGCGCACCGAGATCGATGTGTATCAGGTGCCAGAGCCACGCGGACCCAGCGCGAACGTGCCGTGGATTCGGTACCGATTCGCCTACCCCGACGGTCCGCACAATGCCGAGACCTTGATGGTCGACCCGCACACGCATCGGATCTTCATCGCCAGCAAGGCAGCGATTGGCGACGGCCTCCTGTACGAGGCGCCTGCGGTCCTGAGCACGACCGCGATGAACGAGCTAGCGATCGTTGTGCCGCAACGAACGGTGCCGATGTTGACGACGTCGGGCGACATCTCACCCGACGGCAAGCTCATGGTTTTGCTTACCTACTTCGCGGCGTACTGGTCGGCAGGCGTCAACGGAGAACTGCACGAGTTTCCGGTCACCGAACAGCGTCAAGACGAAGCGATTGCGTTCACGCGCGACGGAAAGTCTGTCCTTGTCGGTAGTGAGGGCGTGCATAGTGCCGTGTACCGGATTGCGTTGCCCGCAGAGGCGATCGCGGCTGATGCCGCGTTGGCGACACCGACAACTTCGTTGCCCACGTCATCGGTTTCGTTTGAATCGCCCGCGGCCGCGCCGGCGTCGTCGGCGTTAGTCACCTCCATCCCTGCTCCTTCAGAAGCTGCGTCGTCAGGTGGGCGGCAGCTCCAGGTAGGCACGACGTTGACCTCCGTCAATGAGGGACGGGGCTGGCTGCTTTGGATCGCGGTCCCCTCCGTGATTCTCGCCGTGGGTTTTTGGCTCCTGCTCGCCGTGCGATTCCGCTGGTGGCCGTGGCGTCGAGGCTGACGGGCTCAGACTGGGACGTCGCCGATCGCGATAGGTAGCGGTGGCGCGACGGCAGCACTGACAGTACGAGGCGGACGACGCGTGGTTGCGACGCCTGCAGCAGCGAGCAAAACGAACACCGGAACGACGGTCATCGCGGTGTGTGATCCGACGTGGTCGGCGAGCGCACCGAGTCCGAACGGCGCGGCGCCGACGGCGAACCCGCCGCCCAGTGCCGCGTAGGCGGTGGCCAGATCGGGGCGACCGTCGGAGAACAGCACCGCCCTGGTGATGGCGAGCGGGAACTGCAGCGAAATGCCGAGGCCGGCGATGAACAGTCCCGTGAATGCGACGACCGGGTTCGTCGATATCCAGAAGACGCCGAACCCGACGATGTTCACGCCGAAGGCGAACAGCAGCAGTGTGTCGGCGCTGTAGCGCAAAGCCAGCCGAGCCGACGAGAGCCGGCCGATCGTCATGCCGGTCACGATCGCAGTAACGCCTGTTGCCGCCGCGCCTTTGGAGAGTCCGTCGTGGTGGTTGAGGACGTCGGAACTCCAGATCGTCATCGAGAACTCGATCGCGTTCGTCATGACGAGCACGAAACAGGCGCGCCAATACTCGCGTGACAGTCGGGCGCCGTGCGGGTGCGGCTGTACGGGCGCAGCAGGAATCTCGTCGGGATGCACGCGCCGCGCGAAGATCACGGCGACAGCGGCCGCGAATACCACGGTCACAAGCACGCCGGCGCGCCAGCCGATCCCGACCCACACCGCGCCACCGACAAGCAGCGGCGCCAGAATGCCGCAGGCCGACCCGAGCCCGTTTGCTTGGGTCACGGCGGCGCCTCCAGCGGCGCCCGGGTGATGCGCCGTCAGGATCGGTACGGCGATATTGATCGTCAGCGTTCCACCGAAACCGGCGACCAGAGCTCCCGCGATCGTGACGGGGACGATCGTGCACGAGACGAAGATGATCGCCCCCAGCGAGAGGAGGCCGAGCGCCACCCAGATCATCCGCGCCCGGCCGAAGCGTCTGATCAGTCTCGGGGCGATTACGGCCGTCAGCATCGCGCCGACAGCGAGGCCCGTTCCGTGCAATCCAGAGATCGCCCGGCTGGTGTGCTCGTCGTCGCGCAGCAACGTGACCGACGGCGCGAACGCGTACAGGAAGTATCCGTAGATCGCCAACTGGAGGTAGGTCATCCAGGTCAGGCGATCACGTACCAGCCCCCCGGACGCCGAGGTGCCGGCGTCCGGGTTCGTCGAGGTGTTGTTCGTCAGGAGAGTTTCGACACGACGTAGTCGATGCACGTCGTCAACGCCTCGACATCGGCCGGGTCGATCGCCGGGAACATCGCGATCCGCAACTGGTTGCGGCCCAGCTTGCGATACGGCTCGGTATCGACGATTCCGTTAGCCCGCAGGATTTTCGCGACTTGTTCGGCGTCGATGGCTTCGTCGAAGTCAATGGTGCCGATCACGTTCGAGCGCATGTCGGGATCGGTGACAAACGGCGTTGTGTAGGTGGTCTTCTCCGCCCACGTGTAGAGCCGCTGCGCGGAATCAGCCGTGCGCGACGTCGTGAACTTCAGGCCACCCTGCGAGTTCATCCACTCGAGTTGGTCGGCGAGCAACCACAGCGTCACCAGCGCGGGAGTGTTGTACGTCTGGTCGAGCCGGCTGTTCTCGATAGCCGTCGAAAGGTCGTAGGAGGTCGGAACCCAGCGGCCGGACGCCTTGATCTCCTCGACGCGGGCGAGAGCTGCCGGGCTGAAGACCGCGAGCCACAGGCCGCCATCGGAGGCGAAGCATTTCTGTGGTGAGAAGTAGTAGACGTCGGACTGCGTGATGTCGACGTCCAGCCCGCCAGCAGCTGAGGTGGCGTCGACCAACACCAGCGAATCGGCGTCCGCTCCTTCGACCCGCTTGATCGGCATCATAACGCCGGTCGACGTCTCGTTGTGGGTGAGTGCGTACGCGTCGATGCCGGCTTCAGCCTTGGGGAGCGGGTGCGTGCCGGGCTCGGATTTGATGACCGTGGGGTCGCCGAGGAACGGTGCCGCCTTGGCGGCGCTGGCGAACTTGCTGGAGAACTCGCCGAAGTTCAGGTGCTGCGAGCGCTCCTTGATCAGGCCGAACGTCGCGATGTCCCAAAACGCGGTCGCACCGCCATTGCCGAGCACAATCTCGTAGCCGTCGGGCAGTTCGAAGAGGTCGGTGAGGCCGGCCCGGATCTGGCCGACGACGCCTCTCACGCCCGGACGCCGGTGTGAGGTGCCGAGGTAGCTCGCACCGACCGCCGCGAGCGCAGTCACCGATTCGGGGCGGATCTTGGAAGGGCCGGCACCGAACCGGCCATCGCTGGGTTTGAGGTCGGCCGGAATCTGAATGTTCTCGGTCGCGTCGGTCACGGGAAGGCTCCCTTGAAGCTGCACGGGTGGGTTCGGCGACGCTGCCGGTGCTCATTGTCGCAGGTCCGCGCCGCTGCCTGGCGGCCCCATTCCTCAGATGTGGCTGTGGGCTACATCCCAGCCGGGGACGGACGACGCGGGCCGGGTGCCGGGGCCGATGTAGCGAGCCGATGGCCGGATGAGGCGACCGGTGCGCTTCTCTTCGAGCACATGCGCGCTCCAGCCCGCCACCCGGGCGCAGGTGAACATCGCCGCGAACATGTGCGCAGGAACCGCAGCCAGGTCGAGGATCAGTGCCGCCCAGAACTCGACGTTCGTTTCGATCGGTCGATCCGGACGACGGGTGCGCAGCTCGGTGAGCGCCGCCTGCTCCAGCGCGGCCGCTGCCTCGAAACGCGGCGAGCCCAATTCCTGCGCTACCCGACGCAGCACGCGGGCGCGCGGGTCTTCGGCGCGGTAGACCCGGTGCCCGAATCCCATCAGCCGTTCGTGCCGATCGAGCAGGCTCTTCACGTAACCCTCGGCGTCGCCGGTCTTCTCGACTTCCTCGACCATATGCAGCACCCGCGTCGGCGCACCGCCGTGCAGCGGGCCGGACATCGCCCCGATTGCTGCCGAGAGTGCGGCCGCGACGTCGGCGCCGGTCGACGCCACAACGCGCGCGGTAAACGTCGATGCATTGAGCCCGTGCTCGGCGGCCGACACCCAGTAGGCGTCGAGCGCCTTCGCCTGGAGCGGGTCGACTTCGCCGCGCCATTGCAGCAGGAACTGCTCGACCGCGGTGGCGCCCTTCTCGACCTCGCTGTGCGGCACCGGCGTCTCGTCGCCGCGCGCGGACTGCGCGACGTAGGACAGCGCGGTCACGGACGTCTGGGCCAGTTCGTCGCGAACCTGCGTGTCGTCGAGGTCGAGGATCGGCTTGAAACCGAGCTGCGGGGCCAGGGTCGCGATGCCCGCCTGGACGTCGACCCGAACGTCACCGGAGTGCACTGGCAGTACCAGCGTGTTAAACGGCGGCAGCCCAGGCGTGAACGAGTTGTCGACCAGCAGGCCCCACACGTCGCCGAAGGAGGTCTGGCCGACCAGTTGCTCGATGTCGACGCCGCGGTAGCGCAGCGATCCGCCGTCCTTGTCGGGCTCAGCGATCTCGGTCTCGAACGCGATGACCCCTTCGAGCCCTGGAACGAAGTCGGACATCAGTGGCACTCCTCGGTCTGATCACACGCGGCGGTCTTCACATTGTCCCCGCTACTGTGCGGGTTGAACGAGCAGGTCCTGCTGAGAATGCCGCGGCCCCTTAAATGCGAGGTGCTTTCTAGATGGACGCCGACCAGGTGGCTGCTCTGCGCGCGTACTACGCAGACATCGGCCTCGACGAGGCCGATCTTGCGATCGACCCGATGGACCAGTTCGCGGCGTGGCTTGCCGAGGTGGTCGAACTCGGGATTCCCGAGCCCAATGCGATGGTGCTGTCGACCGCGAACGCCAACGGGCAGCCGAGCAGTCGTCATGTGCTGCTCAAAGGAGTCAGGCCCGACGGGTTCGTCTTCTTCACCAACTATGGGTCTCGTAAAGGTCGTGAACTGGCGGCGAATCCGCTGGCCAGCCTGTGCTTTCCCTGGTTTTGTATCGGACGCCAAGTCATCGTGACCGGTCTTGTGACCAAGGTCACGAGGCAGGAATCCGAGGACTACTTCGCGTCGCGGCCCCGTGCCTCGCAACTTGGTGCCTGGGCAAGCGCTCACCAATCCGACGTCGTTACGGACCGTGCCGCACTCGACGATGCCTACGCGCAGGTCGAGGCCAAGTACGCCGACATCGACCCGATCCCGACCCCGCCGTTCTGGGGTGGGTTTCTGCTGGCGCCGGCGACCGTGGAGTTCTGGCAGGGCCGCAACGCGCGCCTTCATGATCGGCTGCGCTACGTCCTGATGGACGTGATGGACGGCGGGGCGTCGGCTCCGTGGTTCGTCGAGCGGTTGTCGCCCTAAGCGTCGCCCGAACCCGCTCGGTCGGCGAGTTCGCCGGCCAGCGCGCGTGCCGCCACCTCGAGATCGGCGACCAGGCCGGCGTATGCCTCGTCGCGATCGGTGGCCCGAAGTACTGCGGATGGGTGCACGGTCGGTACCAGCAGAATGCTTCGTCGATCGGCTGCGGCCATGCCCGGCGGCGGCCATGCGATGGCGGTGCCCCGCGACCTGGTCACCCGAAAATCGTTACCCATCAAGGATTTTCCGGCGGTCGCGCCGAGCGCGACGATGACGTCAGGGTCGATGACCCGGAGTTCGGCGGCCAGCCACGGGCGGCACGCAACGACTTCGCGCTGCTCTGGAGTCTGATGAATGCGGCGCTTGCCCTCGCCCTCCTGGGTGAACTTGAAATGCTTCACGGCGTTGGTCACGTACGTGTGCTCGCGGTCGATGCCGGCGTCGTTCAGCGCGCGGTTCAGCAGGATCCCCGCCGGTCCGACGAACGGCAGGCCTCGTCGGTCTTCCTGGTCACCAGGTTGTTCGCCGACGAACACCAGCCGTGCGGTCGTCGGGCCTGCGCCAAAGACGGCCTGCGTCGTGCCGGCGTGCAGTGGGCAGCCGCGACACTTCTGCACGGCGGCGCGCAGGTGGTCGAGATCGGCGTCCGCCGGCACGTACGCCTTAGCTCCCGGATACTCCTCGTCGGCCACTCGCCCCTCCCGAAGCATCAGTCTCCCGCAGCGTCTGTCGTGAAGGTTCCTTTACCCAGGAGGTTTCCCTGCTATTGCAGGCAGGGTAAGACCAAGACCGACCCGCCGTACGAGGCGGCCACTTCAGGAGTTCGAGGAGTGCGACCATGAGTTCAACCCTTGACCCGAACGTGCCCCTGCCGCCGGTTGACGAAGACTCCGACTTGGTCGGCGAGAACAACAAGCTCGGCATTCCCGACGACGACGGCCCCAATAGCGCAGAGGCGCCGGGTGTGACTTTGCCGATCGCCGGAGCCGGGGCCTACCCGCTGCCTGGCGTGCGATTTGCCGACGAGCTCGAAGGTGCCGTCGGCGAGGACGACGACAAGAAGAAGAAGAAGTAGCGGCAGGCTGTGCGTTTGCCGCCCTCAGCAGTAAACGCACGCGCTCTGCCCCGTGAACCGTCAGCTCGGCAGCAGGTTCCAATGCCGCACCACATGCGCACCATGCTCGAAGCCGAGCACCGACACGCTTCCCGTGTCGAGCGCAAGCATCGCCCCGCCCGTAGGCGCTAGCGACAGCCAGCGGGCGGCGAGTACGCGCAGGAAATGGCCGTGCGAGACCAGCGCGACGTCGCCGCGCCCGAGCATCGGCAGTACGCGCGCGATCACTCGATCGGCTCGCCCCCCGACGTCCGCCGCAGTCTCGCCGGGCCGTCCGTCACCATGGGCAGGCACGCCGTCGCGCCACAGCGACCAGCCCGGCAGGATCGCTCTGATCTGCGCCGTCGTCAGGCCTTCGTAGCCGCCGTAGTCCCACTCGACGAGGTTGGCGTCGGTCTCGATGTGCGACAGTCCGGCGAGTTGCGCGGTTTCCTGCGCGCGAACTAACGGACTAGCAAGCACGAGGGCGAAGGTGCGGTCGGCGATGAGACTGGCGACTCGTGCGGCCTGCTGCTCACCGAGCGGACTGAGCGGGACGTCGGTGCGACCGGTGTGCTTGCCACTTGCGCTCCATTCGGTGGCACCGTGCCGGAGCAGCACGAGCTCGCCGGGAGGCTGCTCAGTGTCGACGGAGTCAACAGTGTCGACGGTGTCGGTGGTCACGGCGCCACGTTACTGGCGCGTCGCATGCTGCTCGCGCCGGCCACGATTCCGGTCGCGATGCCGAGTGCGGGGAAGTGCCACACGAAGTCGACGAGTCCGGCTGCACCGACGCTGACGAGCACCGGTACTGCCAGCGACCCGCGGCCAGCGGCAAGCGCGCGGATCACAACCACCGCGCAGAACACGAGCACCACCGTGCCGACCACACCAACCGAAATCAGGATCTCGACGGGCTCATTGTGGGTGAAGTACGCGATGCCCGCCTGACCGGTCAACGTGTGCGCGCCGAAGCTCGGGTCAGGTCCCGCCCCGAAGAGTGGATGCTTCGCGAAGACGGTCACCGCACCGCGCAGGATGTGACCGCGTTCGGTCCAACTCGCATCGAAACCCGAGACTGCATGGTGCTGCGTTACCAGTAGCCAGCCGACAATGCACACCGCAGGGACGGCGACAAAGCGCACGACGCGATGCACCACGCCGTCCGGTATCAGGGCAAGACCCGCCGCAACGACGACCGCCGCGACGACAAGAAGATGGCTCGCATGCGCGCGCTGACCCAACAACAGCAACGGCGCGCCGATCACCGCGGCAATGACGGCGGTGCCGAGTTCTCGCCGCACGCTGCGAAAACACAACGCAACCGCGAGCCCGACGACGGCACCACGACTGTCGGTCGAGACGATGCCGAGGACAGTGACCGCGCGCAGGAAGTTGAGAACGCGGCGCACTTGCGAGTTCGCCTCGATGCCCGTACCCGCGATCAGCGAGATCACGAGGAACAGACCAACTGCGCTCGGGTAGGTGAACGGTCCAGCGAAGCGAAGCGAACGCTGGTCCTGCAACGTCCACAACGTCGAGCGGACGCCAACGAGTACAAGTCCGGCGATCGCCAACGCGTCGCCCATGACAGCAGTGCCGATCAAGGCCGCTCGTCGCGCGGCCGGGGCGAGACTGCGTGCACAGCCGTATCCGGTTGCCAGACACAACCACGCAGCCGGCAGTCGCCACGAGTCGACGCTGTGGTGCGAGAGTTCGGCGTCGCCTATCCACCACGCAGTGGCGAGCAGCCCGGCGGCGACTGCTGCGAGATGGTCGCGAGCCCAGTCGCGGACCTGCGGTACCGACAAGGCAAGGGCGAGGGTGAGTGCCGGCGAGACGACGATGTCGGGACGAAAGAACGCGCCCTTGCGGATGATCGCCACGAGCAGCAGCGTCAGCACCGGTGCCGCCAACGCGACTGCGTCGAGGTTGACGCGGCTCGGGCTGGCGTCCTGTGTGATCGCCGTGCTGGTTGCCACCGCTAGTCGTCGAGGCGCTAGTTGTCGAGGCTGACGACCATGGACGGCGGCGTGATGACGTGGTCGGCACGCAGCGGCCGAACTGCTGTGCCGATGGAGAAGAACTCTGTCGTGTGCGCGCCCCATGAGTGGTTGCGCTGGTGCAGTTGCACGCCGACGATGCCTTCGGCATGCAGCTCTTCGGCTTCCTTCTGCATGCGCTCCATCGCCAGCTCGCGTGCGTCGTACAACGCCTGGGTGAACTGCGTGAGCTCGGTGTTCTTACCGACGTTCGACAGCACGTTTCCGAGTCCGCGATGCGCGATGTGGTAGACGCAGGTGCCCATCACCATGCCGAGCGGTGCGTAGCCGGTCTGCACGAGTGTCCAGAAGTCCTGACCTGACAGGTCGGAGGTGAAGGGCAGTCCCTTGTCGTTGCGCCAGCTCGTGCCGTCGTCGGCCTTGACTGCGGTGCCGACTGCGAGAAACTCCGCGATGTCGGCGCCCCATTCTTTGAACTCAACTTCAAGCCGGACGCCGACAATGCCGTCGGCACCGAGCACGTTGGCTTCTTGTTCCATGCGGCTCATCGCCAGCTCGCGGGCGTGATACATCGCCTGCGACAGCACATCGAGTTCTTGGTTCTGACTCCACCGGCCGACCTGAATACCGACGTGATAGATCGACGAGCCAAGCACCATGCCGACCGGAGTGAAGCCCGCCTGCTTGACGAGCAGGAACTCGTTCACGGTGAGGTCGGACGTGAAGATCGAGCCGGGCCTGCCGGGCTGAAGCTCCGACAACCTCGTCATGGCGTCCTGGGGCAGGCCGCCTGCGGTTGGCTCGGTCATCGGGCATCTCCTCTAGTCATTTGTTCAATCTCATTTGTTCAGTCGCAAGATCGGTAATGGTCGGGGAACTTCGTTGGCGTGCCCGTGCCGCAGCGGCACCAATGCGGTGCCGATCGCCAGTGACTCGGCAACGTGGTCGTGTCCTTCGCTGCCAGAGCGGCACCCCTGGTGGAGGACCCAGAGCCCGAGATCGCGCAGGACGACGTGCTGCGCACCGAAGCGGGACGCGTCGCTTTGCAGTGTCGCGCGAGCCCGTTCGCGCGCGCTGGTGACGAGGTCGGTGACACCGCTGACTTCGGTGTTGTTCCACGAGCCACTTTGCCAGGCAGTGGTGTAGTCGTCGTGCCGGATCAGAACCGCGGTGCCCATGACCAAGCCAGCGGGTAGCCAGCCGGCGAGCATCAACTTCGCGAAGTCCTGGCCGGTGAGGTCGGAGGTGAAGGGACGCGGCGGTCGCGTGTCACCGTCCGCTCGCACCGCCGTCCCGATTGCTTGCACTTCGATCCCGCCGGCAACGAACGGCTCCATCGTCAGTCGGACGCCGACGATGCCGTCGCCGCGCAATCCTTCGCACTCTTGCACCATGCGATTGACCGCGGAATGTCGTGCGCTCTTCAGCGCAGCCTCGACCTGTTGTGCAACCGAGATTGGCGCAGAGCCCCACGCGTAGCGCATGCCCATCCCGCCGCCACCGCCGTAGTAGCCGCACATGCTGAGTGCGTACGCGCCCGGGTGGACGACGCAGGTGCCCATGACTTGACCGACGGGGGAGAAGCCGACTGACCTGATGGCGTGGTGCTCGTCGACAGAAAGGGACGACGTGAACGCCGCGTCCTCGCGCATGGTGGCGAGCCGTTGTTGGGCACGCAACGGCAGACGGCCGGCGTCGAGTTCGGCGATGCTGCGCGCGTCGATCTCGGCCGGGGTCATCCCCGCAAGCGCATCGTCGAAGCTGCTTGGCATCAGCGGGTCAGCTGGTCCCGTTGATGGCGAGTTGCTGCAACGCCAGCGCCGCTGACGCGCTGCGCCCGGCCGCGGTGGAAAGCGCGGTGAGCAACTCACGAACCCACGCATCGAATTCGACCGGCGTGGTGCTCATCACGATGCCACCCGATTCGTGGCACACCGACGACGCGAGGCCGGACGGCGTGGTCTTCAGCACGTAGCGCCGATCGCCGACGCTGATGTGCACGCCGACCACCTTCGTCTTGCGGACCAGCCCGCCTGACCGCTCGACGCGGGCAAGTTCTGGCGGCAACGCGTTCGCGAGGGACTCAAGGACGACCTGACCATGCAGTCGGGTGTCTTCGGCGTCGCGCCGCAACCCGGCCGCGATCAACTCGAGATTGGCCTCGCTGTCGTCCCCCATGGAGCTACTCCTGTGTCGTCTGTGTGGGCGTTTCCGATGATTCGTCCCGATGATGCTGGCATGCTGGTCTTAGGCAATCATCCCTTGTCACCCTTCGATGAGGGATTGGTGGGCCTAGAAGGGGTAGGGATCCAATCAGAGCGCGGGCTCGATCTACGGGCCCGGTGCCTGGACTCGCAACAGAGATACCGAAATTGCCGAAAGGGTGACACGCGATGCTTCTCATCGGCCTCCTGATCTTGGTGGCAGCCGCCGCGTTCGCAGGCGTGCTTATCTCGGAGAACTGGGGTGGCGGGACGTTCGCCATCAAAGGCTTCGGGCACGTGCTCGGGCACTACACGCTGGCGCAGATCTTCATTTCCGGGATCGTCTTGACCGCGATCTTCTTCTTCGGCCTGTGGGCCGCGAGCGTGTCGACGCGTCTTCGCCGTCGCGCGTCGAGCCGTCGTCGCGCAGAGAACCGGGCCACTCGCGAAGAGCACGACGAACTTGTGGCGGAGCGCGACAAGTTGGCGCGCGAACTAGCCGCCGCCCAGAGCACCGCCCCGGTGGTCGCTACGGCTGCGACCGCGACCGCTACCGGTCAGCCGGCGTACGTGCCAGCGGGGCTGCCAGCCTACGTTCCTGCAGATCAGCCGAATGAGCTGTTCCCGACCCGGCAGGTCGTGCTCGACGAGGGCCCGCTCATGCGCGAGGTCGAGGTCTAGAGCCCCGAACTCCGAGTCGACTGAAGGAACTACGCGCACTTTCCTCAGGAAACTGAGCCAAATTCCTTCAGTCGGCGGTGAGTTGAGAAGCTAACCGGTTGCGGCGGCGGGGGCTTCGGCTGTGGTGAGCATGGTGATCGCGATTGGGAGCGACACGACATCCCCGCCGACGGTTTCGTCGTCCAACTCCGCCGCCGTAACTGCCCCTGCCGCGGCAAGTACCACTTCGGGTCTCACGACCAGCGTCGGCGGCGCCAGCCCGTCGGGGTCGAGGTTGCGCTCGAAGCGGTCCAGCAGGGCAAGCAATGTGAAGAGGCAACTGGGCAAGACGATGATGGTCAGCACGGCGAGAAAGCCGACCTCAGCTAGTCCGTTGCCCATGCGCCGCCTCCTCGTTTATGTCGAGGGTTCGCAACCTGTGCAAAGCCCGGTCGACACGCCGGACCTATGACTCGCGACCCCTGATCGCGGTTGTCCGACTGTACGGAACTTCGCCACTCACGCCCCACGCCAAACGTATTTTGCGACTTCTCTGGCGTGTCGCCAAGACCGGGGGACCGTTTCAGGCGCGCGGCTACTGAGCGTGATCGACCGCCGGGCCGTCCCACGGCCCTGTCATGTGGACGCACCCGTGACCTGGCCTGGCGAATCGGTGCTGGTCACACACGCATTCGTGCTCGTGCGTCCACTGCACGGGGACCGTCAGCCAGACCTCCTTCCCATCGGCGCGCTCCGCGACGCCCCACTCGTCGGCGAGCGCGTCGACGATCAAGAGCCCCCGGCCCCCGGCGATGCTGCCGCTCGAGCCGACGTAGGAGGCCGGGTGCCGATCGTCGAGGTCGGCGGTCACGGACGGCACCACATCAAGACCAGCGGCGTCGAGGTCGGCGAGCAGGTCGAGGCGGACCGGACGAATGACCGGCGGCCGCGGGTCCCGGTCGATCACGCACACGGTCACCGTCCCACCGATGACGCAGAGTTCGACCTCGATCTGGGTGCGCGCGTGCAGTACCGCGTTCGTGACAAGTTCCGACACGGCGAGGGTTAGCTCGTCGATGACGCTGTCGATGCCCCACTGATGGCAGGTACTCGCGACGAAGCGCCTGGCCTCGCCGGCCGCCTGCGGCGTCGGCTCCAGGCCTAGAAGTGCGCGCCGGCACATCGTGGCGTCACGCAAGTTGAGGAAGTCATCCCTATCGCCATGCCCGGAAGGCCGACCAGCTAAGCATGTCCGGCGGTGACGTCAGCGCGCGGCGATGACCAGCCCAGCCGCCACCGCGACCAATGACCACGACACCGCCTTCAGGGCCGTCTCGATCGGGCTCAGCAGGCCCGGAATCGTCAGCTCAACCGGCGTCCCGTCATTGAGGGTGCCGTGACCGTCGAGATCGCGCACCGATCGGCGCAGCCACCGAGCCTGCGTGCTGAGCGTGCGTTGCGCGAACGACAACCCGAATGCACCAGCCGCCGCAAAGCAAGCGCCGATCGAGATGGACCAGTGCTGCGCGTAGTAGCCGGTGAGCAGCGGAAACGCCCCCCAGGACGCCGCGAACCCCGCGCTGTTGTGCACCAGACCGCCGAACCACTCCAGGTTGTATGCCAGCACGAGCAGTGCGCCGACGGCGACGAACGGCAGCAGGTGGATGCCCCCAACAAGCCACCCGTCGACGG
This sequence comes from Acidothermaceae bacterium, assembly GCA_036510735.1. Taxonomy (GTDB): domain Bacteria; phylum Actinomycetota; class Actinomycetes; order Acidothermales; family Acidothermaceae; genus PALSA-607. The sequence continues at coordinate 21,392 of DATCDK010000129.1, forward strand.
CCGCACCAGCAATCGCCGCTCCCCCAACAAAGACAAGAGCCCAGGTCGGGACGCCGGTGCGTAGCGGACGTCCGTGCAGCTCGTCGAGGGTATGGGCGCCGATCCCGACACCGAGGAAGAACCCGAGCAGGCTCCAACCGAGCCGATCGAGGCGGATCGGGTGCGCAAGTGCCGCGCCGATCGCCACGTAGGACAGGTGCCAGGCGGTGTACGGCGGGTGCAGCAGCGTGACCCAGTCGCGCCACCCGCCGTCCCCTCGTCCGGCGCCGTAGAAGGCGGGTGCCGGCCGATCGCTACCCACGGCCGCGCACTACATCTGCGACTCCGTCTCTCGTGGCCGACATCACCAAGCCGCCGCCGAAGCTCATTGGTTTCACCTTGACGTTCTCGAGCCCGGCAGCGCGCCAGTTCGCGACGTGGGCCGCCACCGGGTAGCGCAGATAGTGGTAGCTGATGTTCGGACCGAGGAAGCGGCCGACGCGGTACCAGGCCCGGCCTCCAGTCAGTCCACCCGCCACAGGTAACACGAAGCGGGTGTAGAACCACCACACGACGCGCGCCGGAGCCCAACCAGGCACGTGGAATTCGAGGCTCGCGATCGTTCCGCCGGGAGCCAGGCAGCGCGTGAGTTCGGCGATGGTCGCCGCCGGATCCTCGACGTAACGCATCAGATAGCTGAACGAGATCGCGTCGAAAGTGCCGTCAGGGAAAGGCATTTCCTCGGCGCGTGCGATCGCCAGCTTGATCCGGTCGTCCACGCCAGCAGCACGGACATTGGCCAGACCCTGCCGGAGCATGTCCTCGGTGAGGTCGACGCCGACCAGTTCGGCGTTGCATGCGTGCGCAATGGCCAGCGTCACTCCAGCCGGTCCGCACGCGACGTCCAGCACTCGCTTGGGATCCGCAGCGACGATCCGGTCGACCACCGCGGCCCGCCACCGCCGGTCCTGACCGAACGAAAGTAGGTAGGCCAACGTGTCATAGCGGGACGGCAGATCCGCAAACAGCGAACGGGCGAAGGTGTTGACCTCCGATGGAGCCCGATCTGTGCCCATACTCGCTCCAGGAGACTGATGACATGCGCGGCGGCTGCGCCGACGCCGAACGGTTACATGCGAGATCGGGAGCCAGCGTATGGGAGGTGGCGTGAAGGCGTGGCGTGATCTCGTCGACGACGCGACTAGCCGGTTGGGCCTGGTCTCGCCCGCGCTGGTGCGCCATTGGCGAGCCGAACTCGACGAGGTCGAACGCCGGGTCGCGCTCCTCGAGTACGCCGCGCCAGTTGACTCGGCCGACGATGGGCTGCACGCGTTTGTCGTTCTCGCGACGGCACGCCTTGCCGATGCCTGGGATCCCGCGCAACTCATCGACGCGGCGACCGCCGTCGAACTCGCGCACCGCGCGTCGCAGCATCATCGCCTGGTTGTTGACACAGCCGTCGATTCCACCGCAATCGATGCAACCGCAGTCGATGCAACCGCAGTCGATGCAACAGAGGGGCGGGACGGCGGGAGGTGCCCGAACGCACGCGTCGTTCTCGATGGTGATTGGTCGATCACCCAAGCGGCGGTGCTGGTCGCGGGGATCGGGCCGGCCGCTTACCGGTGCCTCGTGCGTGGCTACGGCTCGACCCAGGTGGGTCAGATCTTCGGCGACGCCGAACCACTGGCGCTTATGAAAGCGGCGGTTGAACTTGCTGCGCTGGTGGCCGAGCTCCCCGACGACGCGGCGCGCAGCCTCTGGGCTGTCGCTACGGGTGCGCGTCCGGCGTCCGTGCCCGCCGCCGTTGTGGCGTGGGCGGTCAGCTCCTACGTGTCCGATGGAACGACGAACCCCCGCAACGTCGCCGCGCGAGACCGCCGACCGGAGCCAATCGACGTCCAACTGCCGTCGAGATCAAGCACGACGAGCCCGGCGGTCGGCAGGTCGTAACGGAGTCTCGCTGGTACCTGCTCAGGGGCAGCATCGGTGCCATCATCGGTGCCATCGTCGGACCCATCGTCGCCGAGGAGTAAGAGCGCGAGCTGATGCAGGCCGGGGTTGTGGCCGCACAGCAAGACAGTCGCTGCGTCGGCGGGCACCTTGCGCAGCGCCTTCAAGAGTCGAGCCGGGTCGGCGAGGTACAGCTTGGCGTCCAGCTTCAGTGGTGCCGCGGCGACTGCCGGCTCGGCTTGCGCCACAAGTTCGACCGTCTCGCGCGTCCTGGTCGACGTCGAGCAGAGCACGAGATCGAGCGGATTTCCGTCGAGCTGCTCAGCAATACTGCGCGCGACACCGGGGAGCGCAGCTACGCCGCGAGCTGCCAGTGGTCGGTCGTAATCCCCACCACCTGCCGTGGGCGGATGCGTCGCCGCTTTCGCGTGCCGAAGGATGAACAGCCGATGCATCACCACAGTGTTTCAGTTACCACAGTGTCGTGGGTGCGCGCATCCGGTGCTAGCTGCGAGAGGTGCCACTGATGGCCGTTCAGTTTGCCGTACCCGTCGCCGATGAATAAGCGCTGCCCGGATCGGGAGCCCGTGTCCCCGGGCCTCACCTATGGCCGGCGCGGAGGGATCGGTTCGCCGAAGCCGCGTCGAGCTTCTCGCCGAGAGGCGACCAGCTCCCGACTCGGGCAGCACCAACATGTTCGCACTACGAGCGAGTCGAGCTACGACGGTCGGGTCGAACGGCTTCGCCCTATTGCGCCGTTCGGTGTAATCGAAACGCGCATTTGGCCGAACTCCCCCGCGAGGGGAGGTCGACATTCCAGACATGCGAAGCGTGCGCCAGAACCGCCGCCAGGCGGAGGCTGCCGTGCCCACTTCCAGGCCCACTTCCGGGCCCACTTCCGGGCCCACTTCCGGCCGCAAGCGCGCCGTCCCGCTGTTTGCTATTTACGCTGCCGCCTCGCTGGTCCCGGTCGTCGCGCTCGGCGCCGTTCTCGCCATTACTTACCGGGCCGACACGAACAACAGCGCGATGGCCGAAGCACGCAGTCAAGCGTCGCTACTCGCCGACGACATCGTCGGCCCAACACTTGGCAGCAAGCCGCTTGAGGGTTCGATTCCGCCGAGCGCCGCCACGGCGATTGCCGCTGCGTTCAGTCGGGCCTCTGGCGAGCACCGACTGCTGCGGCTGCGGGTACGAGACATGACCGGTGCCGTCGTGTGGTCCGACGACGGCAGCGGCAAGTCGGCGGACGTTGCGGACGACGACGAGGCGCTCGACGCGACTCACGGCGAGGTCGTTAGCGCACTCAACAGGCTGAATGCCGATGCCAACGATGAGGGACCCATCGGTCCGCGGGTGGTCGAGATCTACCAGCCGATTCTCATCGGTCCTGCCCGCACGCAGGTCGGCGTCCTCGAGATGTACCTGCCGTATGCGCCGATCCAGAAGGACGTGACCGCAGGCCTGCACCAGATGTACGCGTTGCTCGCCGCCGGACTACTCGCGCTGTGGGTTGTCTTGGGTGCGATCTCCGCGTCGACCACGCGACGGTTGCGCAAGCGCGCCGAGCGACTGCAGTACATCGCTCACCACCACGTGCCCTCCGGCATGCTGAACGCTGAAGGCTTCTCCGAGGCATTGCAGAAGCGACGCGATGCTGCGGCGGCCGGCGACGCCGCCGCGACTCCGTCGGTGGCCTTGATCGACGTGTCTCGCTTCAGGGAGATCAACGAAGCGTTGGGCCGCGCGCGTGGCGATGAGGTCCTGCTTGAGCTTGGACGTCGACTTGCTGGCGCAGCGGGCACCGACGCCGTTGTTGCGCGCTTGGGTGGTGACGAGTTTGCGCTCGCCAGTTTCACCATCCGCGATGTCGATCTCCGGGCGTGGGCGTTGCGGCTGCAAGCAGCGGCCGCAGAGCCGGTTCTCGCAGATGGCATACCGGTGCTCGTCGAGGTGGCCGTCGGTTACTACCGGGCGGGCGTGGCTGAACTCGTCGACGAGTTGCTGGTCCGCGTCGATGCTGCCCTCGGGCGAGCGAAGATGTCGGTCGACAAGTGCGCGGGCTACGTCGACCGCCCAGATCTTGCCGCTTCCAACGTCGCACTGCTGCCCCGGTTCCACCGCGCAATTGCGGCCGGTGAACTCGAGCTGCACTACCAGCCGAAGACGCTGCTCACCGATGGCAGCGTCGTCGCCGTAGAGGCCTTGATTCGGTGGAACCTGGACGGCGAGTTGTTGCCGCCAGGTGTGTTCCTGCCGTCGATCGAGCAGACCGCGATGATTCACCCGCTGACCGATTGGGTGGCGCGCACCGCGCTCGCGCAACTCAACGCGTGGGGTCCGGCTGCGGCGGGTCTTGAAGTCGCCATCAACGTGTCGGCGCGCAACTTGTCCGACCCTGGTTTCGCGGCGCGTTTGCTCGCGATCGTGGCGGAGTCGGGGGTAGCGCCGGAGCGACTGATCGTCGAGATCACCGAGACCGCGCTGTTCGTCGATCCCGACGCTGCGCGAGTATCGCTGGGCACTTTGCACGACGCCGGGATCGTGTTGTCCATCGACGACTTCGGTCAGGGACAGACCTCTCTCGCCTACCTCGCCGCGTTGCCCATTGACGAACTCAAGATCGATCGCGCGTTCGTGTCGAGGGTCGTCGCCGATCCGACCCACGCAGCCATCGTGCGTTCGATCATCCAGCTCGGTCACACGCTGGGGCTTCGGGTCGTCGCCGAAGGTATTGAGCGGGACTCCGAGTACGCCCGCCTCTTAGCGCTTGGCGCCGACATTGCGCAGGGATACTTGATCGCTCGGCCGATGTCAGCCGCTGCGTTCGTAGACTGGCTTGCCGCACGGGTGACGACGGGATCGCACGCAGCGGCATCCTGACTCTCGTCCGCATCCGAACCCGTCGGAGGTATCGAGCAATGACGCCGGCGCGGGTGATCGATTCGCACATCCATCTGTGGGATCCGACGGTGCTGCGGTATCCGTGGCTCGAATCCGAAGAAGAGTTGGGTCGCCCGTTCCTACCTGCTGATCTACACGCCAGCGGAGGTCCGCCGGAATGGGTCATGGTGCAGGCCGGCGCGCAGCCAGACGATGAACTCGCGGAACTGAGGTGGATCGCCAGCCTCGCGTCGTCCGACCCTGCTCTTGTTGGCATGGTCGTGCAGGCGCCGGTCGAGATCGGGCGCGCTGTTCGCGACCTGGTGGAGCGATTGGCCGCGACACCGCTGGCCGTCGGCGTCCGGCGATTGATCCAGGACGAGGGTGCGGGTTTTGCGTTGACCGCTGGTTTCATCGACGGGGTGCGTGTCGTTGGTGACGTGGGCCTGCCGTTCGACATCTGCGTGCGGGCCTTGGAGCGACCGGACGTCGCGCCGCTTGTCGATGCGTGTCCTGACGTGAGCTTCGTTCTCGATCATCTCGGCAAGCCGGCAATCGCGGACGGCGAGTGGGAGCCGTGGCGTTCGCAGCTGACCGAACTCGCGCAACGGCCGAACCTGACCTGCAAGCTTTCCGGCTCGACGACCGAAGCCGGTCGCGAGTGGCGCGAGTCCGCCGTCCGGCCCTATCTGATGCATGCGCTGGACACCTTCGGACCGCAGCGCTGCATGTTCGGCAGCGACTGGCCGGTCGCGTCGCTGACGACCGACTATCAGCGATGGTTCGACCTGGTGAGCGACGCGGTCAGCGGTTGCTCGCAAGCAGACGTCGATGCCGTGTTCGCCGGCACGGCAGCGCGGGTCTACGGACTGCCCGCACGACCCTGACCTCAGAGCCCCGTGACCCTCAGAGCCCCCATGACCCTCAGAGCCCCGTGACCCTCAGAGCCCCGTGATCATGCAAGAAAGGGCGGGTTTTTCGCCACGAGGCGCCCCTTCTTGCATGATCACGAACGCGGGTCGCCGGTCGGCCGGCAGAAGGGCTGTGGACGACGGGACTGTTCGCGAACGTGCGCTGTGCAAAACGTCTTCCGGGCCGGCCAGTCGGCCACCCTCGTGCGATGTCCACTCCCGAGCAAGTAGCTTCTCTGCCCTTTCGATCCGACCAGGCCGCTGACCTAGGACTGACTCGGTACCAACTTCGCGGCAAGGCCTTCGAGTCTCCTTTCCACGGCGTGCATGTGAGGGGTGTCGCGAACGAATTCGTCCAGTGCTGTCGCGCCGCGTTCTTGATCCTCCCCGCGGGAGCGCTGTTCAGTGACGACACGGCCGTCGCGCTCATGGGCTTGCCGTTGTTCGCAGCGTCACAACTCGTTCATGTCACCGCCGCGGCCGGCATGTCGCAACTTCGACGTCGGGGAATTGTCGGCCATGTGCGAGATATGCGAGGTCAGCCCACCGTGACCTATCACGGTCTGCCCACAACAACGCCTGCATGCACCTTTCTCCATCTCGCAGCTCGGCTCCCGCGGTCGACACTCATCGGGCTCGGCGATGCGATGTTGCGCGAGCGCCTGGTTACGCCAGCCGGACTGACACGCGAGCTGAGTGCGCACGTCGGTCGGCGTGGCAGTCGGCAAGCTCGCGACCTGTTGCCGCTCTTGAGCGCGGCTGCCGAGTCGGTCATGGAGTCTGCGCTACGGCTTCTGCTGATCGATGGCGGTTTACCGTGCCCCGAGATCAACGTCAACATCTATGACTGGTTCGGCAATCACATCGCGCGCGTCGACCTGCTTTATCGAGCCCAGAAAGTGATCGTCGAGTACGACGGCGATCAGCATCGCACCAGTCGTCAGCAGTTTGCGACCGATGTCGAACGTCTAAGCAAGTTGGCGGCGGCGGGATACGTCGTCCTACGCTTCACGGCGTCCGACGTCTTGGGCCGACCGCACTATGTGCTCGCGACCGTCAGTGCGGCGCTAGCCTCCCGCGCACACGCTTAAGGACGCCGACACTGCCCGCGATTGCGCAGCACACTCGCGCTTGTGATCATGCAAGAAAGGGCGGGTTTTCGCGCAGGTGGCACCCTTTCTTGCATGATCACGATGGATGACTCGCGCCGGCGACTCAGGTTGTGGGGCGGGCGGGCAACCGCAGCCCGTACATGCCGCCGTCGACGGCCAGTGCGGTACCCGTAGTCGACGCAGCCGCGGGCGATGCGAGATAGACGATCGCCTGGGCGATTTCGTCGGCACTGACGAGGCGCCCGAGCGGCTGTCGCGCTTCGAGCGCCGCGCGTTCGGCGACCGGATCGTCTGCTGCGTCGAGCAGTCGGCCGACCCACGGGGTGTCGGCGGTGCCGGGGTTCACGCAATTGACGCGGATTCCTTCGCGCACATGGTCGGCCGCCATCGCGAGCGTCAGTGCTTGCACGGCGCCTTTGCTTGCGGAGTACAGCGCACGTGCCGGCAATCCCGCCCACGCGGCGACCGACCCGGTGTTGACGATGGCCGGGTGCGACGAGCCTCGCAAATATGGCAGCGCTGCGCGGCTGACCCGAACCATGCCGACGACGTTGACGTCGAGCACATGATGCCACTCCGCGTCATCGTTGGCGGTGACGTCGCCGCGCGAGCCGATGCCGGCGTTGTTGATGACGATGTCGATGCCGCCGAACCTGAACACCACGGCTTCGATCGCTGCCTTGACCGAATCGTCGTCGGTGACGTCGGCCCGCACACCGAACAGCTGGTCGTCGAGCCCGTCGATCACCACGTCGAGGCAGGCGACCTTCGCACCTCGCTGCGCGAGCAACCGTGCGGTGGCCAGGCCTATCCCCGACGCACCGCCGGTGACCACGGCGACCAGACCGTCGAAGTCCGTCGTCATGCCGCTCTCCTCATCGATCGTCGTCATGCTTGGCCCTTCACGCTTGTCCGAGAACCTGGCGCTGACGTCCTAAACCGTCGATTTCCAACTCGAGCACGTCGCCCGCACGCAGAAATGGCTTGGGCTCGGGCTGACCGAGGGCGACGCCCGCAGGTGTGCCGGTGTTGATGACGTCACCGGGTCGCAACACCATGAACTGGCTGATGTAGCGCACGACTTCGAGGACGCCAAAAATCATGTTCGCGGTGTTGCCGTTCTGTTTCAGCTCGCCGTTCACCCAGAGACGCAAGCCGAGTGCTTGCGGGTCAGCGATCTCGTCGGCCGGCACGAACCACGGACCGAGCGGGTTGAACGTCTCGCAGCTCTTGCCCTTGTCCCACTGACCACCGCGTTCGATTTGGAACTCCCGCTCGGAGACGTCGTTGGCGACGGCGTAGCCGGCGATGCACGCGAGGGCTTCGGCGTCGCTGCTTAGGTAGCGACCGGTGTGACCGATGATGACGGCGAGCTCGACTTCCCAGTCGGTCTTCACCGAATGGCGCGGCACCAAAACCTCGTCATCTGGCCCGATCACCGTCGACGGATCCTTCATGAACAGGATCGGTTCGACGGGCACTACCGCGTGTGTTTCCTCCGCGTGGTCGCGGTAATTCAGGCCCACGCACACGACTTTGCCTGGCCGTGTGATGGGCGGCCCGTAGCGCAGGCCGAGCGACTCGACGGAGTCTGCTGCCCGCAGTTGGCCGTCGGCAAGCGCAGCACGGACGCGCGCGACGCCGCCGCTGTCGAGGAACGCGCCGTCGATATCGGTGGTCAGGCTTTCGATGCTTGAGGCGACTCCGTCGACGATGGCGAACGGACGTTCGTGGCCGGCCTCTCCGAGACGGGCTAGGGCAAAGGTCATGAATCTGCGCTCACTGTCTTTTGTGGTGGTGGTGGCTGCTGTGTTGGTAACTGCTGTGTTGATGTGGGGGTTGAGGCCCCGGGTACGGGCGTGCCCGGGCGAAGCAGTCCAGCCGCAAGCAGGTCTGCCCACAGCTGTTCGGGAATCGGTGTCTCTATGAAGCGGGAGTTTTCTTCGACCTCTTGAGGGCTCCGTGCTCCGACGAGCACAGTCGTGATCGCCGGATGCGCGAGTGGGAATTGCAGGGCGGCGGCCGCGATGGCGACGCCATGCCGCGAGCACACATCGTCGATTTGCAGAGCCTTCGCCAGCACGTCGGAGGCCGCAGGCTGATAGTTGAACGTCGCATTGCCGTGGGGGTTCGCGAGCAGCCCGCTGTTGAAGACCCCACCGATCACGACCGACGTGCCGCGCTGCAGGCACGCCGGTAGCAGGTCGTCGAGTGCTCCCTGTTCCAGCAACGTGTACCGACCCGCCAGCAACACGACGTCCATGTCAGTCTCGTGAACCAACCGCGTCAGCATCGCGGTTTGGTTCATCCCCGCCCCGACCGATCGCACAACACCGTCGTCGCGCAGCGCTGCCAGTGCCGGCCACGCCTCATCGATCGCCTGCTGCCAGTGATCGTCAGGGTCGTGCAGGTACAAGATGTCGACCTTGTCGACGCCGAGGCGCGCGAGACTCGCGTCGAATGAGCGACGAATGCCGTCGCGGCTGAAGTCGAAGACCCGACGAACACCGGACTCGTCGACGAAGCCGGCCGATTCGGCGGTGGCCGACGAGGTGGTCTCGATCAGCCGCCCTACCTTGGTCGACAAAACCCACTCGTTACTGGGTTTCCGGGCTAGGAACGCACCAACCCGATGCTCTGACAACCCGGCTCCGTAATGCGGCGCGGTGTCGAAGTAACGCTGGCCGGCTGACCATGCCTGCCCCATGCACTCGCGCGCCTGCTCTTCGCTGACCGACTCGAAGAGGCCGGCGATCGGCGCACCGCCGAACCCGTAGCGACCGACTCGTAAACCACCGCGGCCCAGCGCGGTCTGGTGCATCACGACGACGACCCTAGACCTGTCGCGCGATAGAAGCCTTCGATGTGTTTCGTGACGGCGGCCGCCGCGGCAGCTCCGTTGTTGGCGCGCACCGCAGCCAAGATGCGCCGATGCTCTCGCCGCAACTTGCGAGTCATCGCCGACCAGTCGGGCAGCGCGGGAACGGCAGCCAATACGTAGCCCTGGATCGACTCGCGCAGCGACGCCATGACGGCCGCGACGACAACATTGCCCGCCTGGCGAGTCATCTCCACGTGGAACTCGGCGTCGAGTCGGTGAAAGTCCTCGGGTGCCAGCGTCGTGTCGTCCATCTCGTCGAGGAGCTCTTGTGCCTTGTCGTACTGCCCGTGATTGGGCGACCCGGCGGCGACGCGAACGGCCCACGACTCGAGGAGTACCCGGGTAGCCACGATGTCCGCGATCACCAGGTGGCTGGTGGCCAGATGCAGTCGCAACGCCGCCGTCAAGGCGAGGCTCGGGTCGGCCACGATGACCGCGCCTGCGTCGGCACCTGATCCTACGGCGGTACGAACGATCCCCATCGCCTCGAGCACCCGAATCGCCTCACGCACCGAAGCGCGACTCACCCCGAACTGCTCCGCGATGCCGCGCTCGCCTGGCAGTCTCTCGCCGAGGGAGATCCGCCCGTCGAAGAGATCGGCTTCGATCCGGCGCACGACAAGCTCGTGGGTGCGTTCGCGCTGGGCCGCCATGCGGGCAAGGGTAGTGTGGTCTGACCACATGCGCTAGCGTCATCGGTGTAGTTGACGAGACCCCGGGAGCGACATGCGCATCGCGCTGCTTGCGACCTGCCTCGGTGACGCGATGTTCCCCGACGTGAGTCGCGCGACCGTCGTTGTTCTCGAGCGGCTCGGCCATACCGTCGTCTTCCCTGCTGGGCAGACGTGCTGCGGGCAGATGCACGTGAACAGTGGCTACCTCGATGAAGCGGCTCCGCTCGTGCGCCATCACGTCGAGACGTTCGAGGATGCCCTCGAGACCTGTGAGGCCGTGGTCGCGCCATCCGGATCGTGTGTCGGATCGGTCCGGCACCAGCACGCAATGGTCGCTCGCGCCAAGGGCACGCCAGAACTGACCGAGCGAGCCGAGCAGGTAGCGGCGCGCACGTACGAACTGTCAGAACTGCTCGTCGACGTGCTAGGGGTAACTGACGTAGGCGCGTACTACCCGCACCGCGTCACGTACCACCCGACCTGCCACTCGCTGCGGATACTGCACGTAGGCGATAAGCCGGTACGGCTGCTGCGCGCGGTGCGCGGTCTCGAGCTGATCGAGCTTCCGGCCGCCGAATCGTGCTGCGGTTTCGGTGGCACGTTCTCGGTGAAGAATCCCGACGTCTCGACCGCGATGCTCGCCGACAAGATGAGCAACGTGGTCTCGACGCGTGCGGAGGTCTGCACGGCTGGCGATTCGTCGTGCCTCATGCACATCGGCGGCGGCCTCTCGCGGCTGCGCACCGGCGTCCGGACAGTACATCTCGCCGAGATTCTGGCTGCGACAGAGGATGTCGCGGCCGCAGAGGATGTCGCGGCGGCAGAGGATGTCACGGCGGCAGAGGACGACTCATGACGAGCACCTTCCTCGGTATGCCGAAGCCGGTCACGTACGCGCCAGAGGGCGTCGGCAACCTGCGAGGTGACGAGAGTTTCCCGCACGCAGCGAGGTCGGCGTTGAAGAACGCGCAGCTGCGCCGCAACGTGGGCATCGCCACGGCGACGATTCGAGAGAAGCGGGCTGCTGTTGTTGCGGAGGTCGATGACTGGGAGCAGTTGCGCGACGCCGGTGCCGCGATCAAAGCCGACGTCATGGCTCGGCTGCCTGAACTGCTTGAGCAACTCGAAGCGGCGGTTACGGCACGAGGTGGCGTCGTGCACTGGGCACGCGACGCCACCGAAGCGAATCGCATCATCGTCGACCTCGTGCGTGAGACCGGCGCGCGCGAGGTCGTGAAGGTGAAGTCGATGGTGACTCAAGAGATCGGGCTCAACGAGGCACTCGAGGCGGCCGGGATCGCACCGATTGAGACCGACCTCGCCGAGCTCATCGTGCAGCTCGGGCATGACAAGCCGAGCCACA
>DATCDK010000130.1:0-20557 GCA_036510735.1 Acidothermaceae bacterium
ACACCACCGAGTGACCACCTGGCACGGAAAAACCGCGCCACCACAAGGCCGCGCCATCGAACCGCTGATCGGTGCACTCATCACGCCAGCAGGGTTACTCGGCGACGACATCCCGACCGACCAACGTGTCGCGATCGACCACGTCGAGGCACTCATGACCAGCCGCGTCGACACCGTGACGCGGCAGCTCCTGCACAACCCGCCGACCTGGCTGCTCCGCGCACTCGGCAGGCCACCCGCCGCCGACCCCCGCCGCCAGCACATCTGGATCAACGCCGCCGGGACGATCGCCGCCTACCGCGACCGCTACAGCGTCCCCGAACACGGCCACCCGCTCGGCGAGGCCGACCCAGCAGACCCCGCACAACGGCGCAACCGGGACCGCGCCCTACTTGCGGCCCGACAAGTGCGAGAACTCAACGCACCCAAGCCCTTCCTCCGGTCCGCGCACGGGACGGAGGCCGTTATCGACAGAACACCGTCCCTGTGAACAACCCCACCCGCACCACAAAACAAGGAGCCACCATGGAGAAACTGCTACTCACCCCACGCGAAGCCGCCGACGTCCTGGGCATCGGCCGATCCAAGCTCTACGAACTGTTGCAAGCCGGACAGATTCCTTCGGTGCGAATCGGCAAGTGCCGACGCATCCCCGCGACCGCGCTGCGCGAGCTCGTCGAGAGGCTCTCCTGTGACGCCGACGCACCTGCGACGGCAACCCGAATAGAAACGAGAGCTATCACGCCGCCCCCCTCGCTAAGCCAGATCGTCCGCCCGAGCACGAGTGCTGAGGAGCAAATCGCATGACAACCCACCGAGCCAACCGCGAAGGCACCATCTATCAGCGACAAGACGGTCGATGGGTTGCAGCCTGGACGGAGGACGGTCCTGACGGTCAACCTCGTCGGCGATCGTCTTACAGCCGCACCCAGCCCGACGCGAAGCGCGAGCTCCGCGAGGCCCTTCGCCGGCTAGACGCTGGTCAACCGGGGCTGGACTCCGCCGTCACGTTCGCGTCGTTCGCCGCGACGTGGGCCTCGACAACACTGCGGGCGGCCGACGTGACGGCGACCACTCGCCACACCTACGAGGCGGCTCTTCGGCTATGGCTACTCCCCCGGCTTGGCGCCCGACAGTTGAAACGGCTACGGCCAAGCGACATCGAGGCCGTGCTCGTAGCACTCGAGAAGGAAGGGAAAGCTGCGCAGACTCGTCGCACCGCATACACGGTAGTTCGGAAGGTGCTCGACGCGGCCGTGCGTGACGGCGAACTCGCGAGGAATCCGGCCGCTTCGGTGCCGCGGCCAAGAGCAGAGCCGACGGCCTCAAGGTTCCTCGACCGCGACACCGTACGTGCATTACTCGAGGCCGCTCGTGGCGACCACCTCGAGCCGCTCGTGACCCTGCTTGCTTACACCGGTCTGCGTATCGGCGAGGCCCTCGCGCTTCGGTGGGAGGACGTCGATCTCGATGTCGGCTTCCTGCGCGTAACCGGAACAATGGCACGCGCAGAAGGGAAAATCAGTCGGACGTCGACCAAGAGCGCCCGGTCGCGGCGCGCCGTGGCGTTGCCCGCACCCGCACTCGACGCCCTCAAGATGTGGAGGACCAACCAGGCTCGCGAACGGCTCGCCGCCATTGCATGGGTCGACGACGGCTGGCTCTTCACGACGCCCATCGGAACAGCACTCGATCAGAGCAACGCGATGAAGGCTTACAAGCGACTGGCCGCCAAGGCCGGCGCACCATCTGCAACCTTTCATGGCCTGCGGCACAGCGCCGCAACCGTGCTCCTCGAAGAGGGTGTTCCGATGCGCGTAGTCGCCGAGATCCTTGGGCACAGTTCGACGCGTCTGACGGCCGACACCTATTCGCATGTCACCGCGCGACTCACCCAGGAGGCCGCGTCCGCGTTGACCCGCGGGCTCGCCTAGCTCCTCCCGCCCGCGGACCGGCCGCGAGGTAGGAGACCGATCCGACCATGTCCGTACGTTCGCTGCGCGCGGTCAACGCGAAGTGACCATGCCTTCGCGGAACGGCTGCCGACAATCTGCGAGCTTGCACGAACGACGTCGCACGAAACTGCGTTGCTGTCAGCGTTGCTGTCAACCGCCTTCGGCAGAACGGCCATATGGCCTCTGACCTGCGGGTTTGCTCCTGCGATAGGACTCGAACCTATAACCTGCCGGTTAACAGCCGGCTGCTCTGCCAATTGAGCTACGCAGGAATGCTGCCGGCGGACCGGCCTTTGGTGCCTCCGTAGGGTATCGCACGAGCCGGCACCGCCTGAGGCCTTCGCGCCGGTACTCGACCGGCAGGGAACGTTGAGGATAACGTCGGGTGTCGCGGGTACGTACAACTCCAGATCAGAACCGACCCGAGCGCCGTCCAGGCAATCCGACCGGTTGACAGACGTCCTACATCCGAGGAGCGCGCATGCGATACAAGGCCACTCTCGTCATCGGAATTGCCGCAGGTTACATCCTCGGCGCACGCGCCGGACGGCAGCGCTACGAGCAGATCAAGCGGCTCACTCAGACGGTCAAGAAGAATCCCGCCGTTCAGCAGGCGGCCGACAAAGTGCAGGCCCAGGCCATCCATCTTGGCGCCCAAGCGCGCCGCGTCGTGCAGGAGAAGGCCGGTTCGGTGGGTTCGGATCTGGTCGGCAAGGTGACCAGCCGGTTCGGCAGCCACGAGATCAACCTCGACGTCGACCACACCTACGCGAACGGGTCGATGACCTGAGGTTCGCTAGTCGATCAGGAAGTCGCGCAACCGCGTCGCACACGGAGGCTGGCGTAGTTTCGCGAGCGTCTTCGTTTCGATCTGCCGGATCCGTTCGCGCGTGACGCCAAATCGCTGGCCGACCTCTTCGAGCGTGTGCGAGAAACCGTCGGTGAGGCCGTAGCGCATCGTAATGACTTGCTGCTCGCGCTCCCCCAAGGTGGCAAGCACGTCGGCCAACTGCTGAAGCATCATCGTGTACGTCGCGGCCTCAGCTGGCGCCACTGCGTCGACGTCTTCGATGAGGTCGCCCAGTGTGGCGCTGTCTTCGCCGATCGGCGACTGGAACGAGATCGGTTCTTGGGCGATGGCCTGAATTTCGCGCACGCGTTCGACGGTGAGATCGAGCTCGGCGGCGAGTTCGATCGGCGTGGCTTCGCGCCCGTTGAGCTGCACGAAGGTCCGTTGCGTGCGGACCAGCTTGTTGATCGCGTCGATCATGTGGGCTGGCACTCGGATAGTGCGCCCCTGGTCAGCCATCGAGCGCGTGATGGCCTGCCGGATCCACCAGATCGCGTAGGTCGAGAACTTGTAGCCACGTGTGTAGTCGAACTTCTCGACAGCACGGATGAGGCCGAGATTGCCTTCCTGGATGAGATCCAGGAACAGCATGCCCCGGCCGGTGTAGCGCTTCGCGATGGAGACGACGAGCCGGAGGTTGGCTTCGATAAGTCCGCGCTTTGCGGTGCGGCCGTCACACTCGACGAGTTCGAGTTCGCGCCGCAACTGGCTCGACATCGCTACCCCGCTGGCAAGTTTCTCACCGGCGAACAGCCCTGCCTCGATGCGCTTCGCGAGATCGACCTCTTGCTCGGCCGCCAGCAGCGGGACGCGGCCAATCTCTTTCAGGTAGCTGCGGACCGGATCGGCGGACGGCGCCCAGCCGACAGCTGCATCGCGTTGCCCGGGCAGCTCGACTTCATCGTCTTCACTGTTTGGTGTCGCGACCTCGGCCTCGACATCGTCGGCGTCCTCGACATCGACTTCGGCAACGTCGGCGGACGCCACAATCGCGACGTCCGGACTCTCGACAATCTCGAGGCGGTCGACATCGACGACAACCTCGAGCGCGCCACCGGACCGCTGATGCGGAAGGTGTGCAATGAACTGGAGCGGCTCAGTAGCCGCAAGCATCCCCACGGGCATAAGTGTGCCGGGGTATCGGGCTGCGCGAGGCTACTCGGGAAAATCCGTGGACAGGACTATGCCAACTCGGCAGAAATCGCACTACTTCAACGTCGCAGACGCCAGTCCTCAACGTCGCAGACGCCAGACCTCAACCTCGCAGACGCCAGACCTCAACGTCGCAGACGCCGGGTTACGAGACGCCGAGCGTGCCTTCCAGATCGTCGCGGCGCCGTTTCTCCAAGGTCACCAGGTCGCCGAAGAGGCGGTTGTACTCCGGGGCGACCTCGATCGGGTTCAGCCGCTGAAGGCGAGACTTGACGTCGGCGATCTGCCGGTCGACCGCTCGCACCCGCAACTGCGCGAGTTGTGCGCGCGCGTAGCGTTCGTCGGGTTCGGTCGCCGCCAGGATGGGCTCGACGACCAACTCGGTGATGAGCGCGCGTACCCGATCGTCGACGGCAGCCTCCAAGACAGCATTGACCCACGCGTCTCCGCCGGCGGTCGATCCGGTGCCGCCCGCTTTGGCGACGGCGTCCCGAACTTCGCTGTAGGCAAGGTGGGTGAAGGCGAGCGGGTCGAGCTGGTCGAAGGCCGGCCCCAGCAAGGCAGGTCGTTGCACGGCGACCTTCAATGCCTCGCGCTCGACCTGCAGAGTCGGGTCACGCGGATCTGGCGCCGCAACGCTTCGACTGCGCCCGCCACTCGACGTCCCGGCAATGCGACGAACCCGCTCGAGGACCCCGAGCTCATCAGGGGCGCCGACCCAGCCGGCGAGGCGGCGCGCGTACTCGTCACGCAGCGAGGTGTCCTTGATCGACGCGACGAGCGGCATCGTGCGCTCGAGGGCGGCAACCCGACCCTCTGAGGTTTCCAGGTTGAAACCCGCGAGCACGCTGCGGACGGCGAACTCGAAGAGCGGCTGGCGCCGGGCGACCAAATCGCGGACCGCGGCATCACCCTTGGCGATCCGCAGTTCGCAGGGGTCCATGTTGTCGGGACTGATCGCCACGAACGTGTGCGTGACGAACTTCTGGTCACTCTCGAAGGCGCGCAGGGCGGCCTTCTGACCCGCAGCGTCGCCGTCGAAGGTGAAGATCACCTCACCGGCGTACTCCGCGGAATCGAGCAGCAGCCGACGCAGCACCCGAACGTGCTCGTCACCGAATGCGGTGCCGCAGGTAGCAACGGCAGTGGTGACGCCGGCGAGGTGACAGGCCATGACGTCTGTGTAACCCTCGACCACCACGGCCTGGCCGGCCTTCGCCATCTCGCGCCGGGCGAGGTCGATGCCGTAGAGCACCTGGCTCTTCTTGTACAAGGGGCTCTCGGGCGTATTCAGATACTTCGGCCCGTCGTCGTCCGCTCGAAGTCTGCGTGCGCCGAAACCCACCACATCGCCGGTGACGTCACGGATCGGCCAGACCAGCCGGCCGCGGAACCGGTCAATGAGCCCGCGCTGGCCCCGGCTGGCCAACCCGCCGGTTGCCAACTCTTCGTCGGTGAAGCCGCGCCCACGCAGGTGCTTGACCAGGTTCTCCCAACCGTTGGGCGCGTAACCGACGCCGAAATGGGCGGCCGCGGCGCCGTCGAACCCGCGCTCGGTCAGGAACGTCCGGCCGATGGCGGCCTCTGCGCTGGCCAGCTGCTCTACGAAGTACTCCGCGGCGGCCTTGTGCGCCTCGACCAGCCGCAGTCGCTGACCCTGCTGGGCGCGCGGCGCAGATCCGCCCTGCTCGTAATGGAGCTCGTAGTTCGCCCGAGCCGCCAGGTGCTCGACCGCCTCGCTGAACGACAGGTGGTCGATCTTCTGGACGAAGCTGATGACGTCGCCACCCTCGCCACAGCCGAAGCAGTGCCAGAAGCCGCGGGCCGGAGTGACGTTGAAGGACGGCGAGCGCTCGTCGTGGAAGGGGCAGAGGCCCTTCATCGAACCGCCACCCGCGCTCTTCAGCGTCACGTGCTCGCTGATCACGTCGACCACTGGTGACAGCTCACGCACCCGAGCGATGTCGCTGTCAGGTATCCGGCCGGCCACGATCCCCGAGTCTAAGTGTCGTTGGCGGGGTCGGGGTGCTGGGCGTTCACAGCTCGATCTCCATCACGTAGTGCGGCCCGATCGGGGCGATCTCGAACTCGTCACCGACGATGGAGAACCCCAGCCGTTCGTAGAAGCCGACCGCGCCAGATCGGGCGTTGCACCACAGGAGCGTGCCGCCTCGCCTGCGCACTTCGGCGATGCCGTAGCGCAGGGCTGCGGCGCCGTAGCCCTGACCGCGTACCTCGGGCAACGACGCCATCGCGCGGAGGCGCCACGTCTTGGCGGGGTCGGCGTCTGGACGGTGGGGTGCCGCGTCGGGATGGAAGCTCGCGCAGGCCGCGACCTCTCCGCGTGGGCCAAAGGCTGCCACGTGGAACGTGTCAGGCCAGGAGTCGTAGTCATGATCGACACTGCTCCACGGCTGCCCTGGGCGAAGGACCTGGCGACGCAGCGCATGGAGAACCAGCGGTTTCACGAACTCGACGTCAATTTTCGCCGGTCCCGCCGTCGCCTCTGTCACCTCATCGTCGTTGCCGTCGGTCGCCTGGTCGGTGCTACTCATCTCGTCACGACCCCCCTCGCGAGGCTCGTCGATGCCAGATCACCGCCGAAGTATCGGTCAGAGAGGCTACTTGGTCGACGGCAACTCTCAGCCGCGCGTTGTCGTCGGCGGCGGCTGACCACGCTGTCTGGAACAGTGGTTCGAGTGCTTGACCGTCGGATGCGAAAAGTTGCTCGACAAGCTCGAGAAGCAGCGCGCGCTGCCGGTTGTGAATGGCGGTGACACCCTCGCGGTTCATGACGTAGTGCGCTGTCACACCCTTCAGCAACGCGCACTCGACGCGGCTCGCGCGCGGGACGATGAGGTCGGCGTCATAGCGCGTCAACGGCGCACGACCGTAAGCCTCGCGGGTCGCCGCCTCGGCTGCCTGACAGAAGCGCCCGATGAGCTGACTGGTGAGATTCTTCAATGCTGCCAGCGAATTCAGGCTTCCGTCGTGCGCCGCGGGCCAGCAAGGCAGGCCGGTCAAGCTGCGGATGCCGGCTTCCAACTCCGCTTGCTCGGCATCGGGAAGGTAGTACTGAACGACGACTGGCAAAACGTCGCGCCAACCGTCTTCGTTGCTGAGGTGATCGAGCTTTACCAGGCCGGCTTCGACGCCGTCTTCGAGATCGTGCACGGAGTACGCGACGTCGTCGGCCCAGTCCATCACTTGGGCCTCGATGCAGCGTCTCTCAGCGGGGGCCGCGTCGCGCACCCAGTTGAACACCTCGAGGTCGTCGTCGTAGACACCGAACTTGCTGTTGCCGGCGCGCTTCGGCCACGGATACTTCGTCGCCGCGTCGAGGCTCGCCCGCGTCAGATTCAGACCGGCACTGCGCCCGTCGTCAGCCAGGGTCTTGGCCTCGAGGCGGGTCAGCAGCCGAAACGACTGCGCGTTGCCTTCGAACCCACCGATCGCTGTGGCCGCTTGGTCGAGTGCGGCTTCGCCGTTGTGGCCGAACGGCGGGTGGCCGAGATCGTGCGCCAGACAGGCGGTCTCGACAAGGTCAGGGTCGCAGCCAAGGGTCGCCCCGAGCTCGCGGCCGACCTGCGCGCACTCAAGTGAGTGCGTCAACCGGGTGCGCGGGAAATCGCTCTCGGCCTCTGCGGGCCCGACGACCTGAGTCTTCGCCCCGAGCCGCCTGAGTGCCGAACTATGCACCACTCGAGCCCGGTCGCGTTCGAAAGCGCTGCGCCCCGGCCGCTTCGGCGGTTCGTTCACCCAGCGGGCACGCGCGCCATCGTCGTACCTGGCAACAGAGTCGTTCACGTCTCGACGCTACCCCGGCCCACCGACGTCCGCTTCAGTCCCATCGATGGCGCCGACGTCGCAGCACGCGAACGGCGTATGCGACGGCAAGCAGCAATGCAAAGATGACGATGAAAATGGCGCCCGTCACGAAATCTGGGTGCGCGGACGACGTCGGAAACACGGTGAGTTCCGTGGACGCCGTCGCAGCGGAGGGTGATGACACGGAACTCGATACCGGCGGGGACGGAGACGCGGAAGCGACAGCGAATACCGTCGTCGTGGCAGGGTCAGTGACCAGTACGAGTGCGATGAGGTCCCCCGTTCAGGTTCCGCGACGTCACAGCTGGAAAAGCGGCGACGGATCCTTTGGCGTGTACTGGCTCGGGAAGAATCCAATCACGGCGTGGTCGTCGTAGGAGTAACTGAACTTCGTCGAGTGGTGCGGGCTTGTGTGATCGAACGTGATCGTCACGCCGTCATCGTCTGGATGATTGCAGTCGTAGAGCCGCAACGTGGTTGTCGTGGCGGTCTCCGTATAGCTGTACGCCAGTACCTGGTGATTTTGGCCGAGGTCCTGCGGGTTGGCGGAGTGCACGCATACAAGGCCGAGCGGACAGGGGTGTCCTGCGTCGATCGTCGCGCGGATGAACGGCATCGAAACCTCGATTGTCCGCCGCGACGTGCCGTGCACAAAGAACTCGTCGCCCGTCGGCAGATTCATCCACTCGTAGTACTTCGCGACCCCGTCGGGCAGGTCGAAACTGTCGATCAGACGCGTCGTGATGAAGTGAAATGCGGGTGAGGTGGACGACGGGTTAGTCGTCTGTGGGGGCGGGTCAACATGTGCTTCAAACAGATCGCGGACGGCGTATGCCATCCCGCCGCACAAACCATGCTTGGCGTCGCCGATGTTGACGTTGCCGAACGGGGTCGGAACCTCGACGACCGGCGCGGACGCCCACGAGTTGGCGTAGTGGAGTCCCTGCGCGCTGGGAAGAAAGTTCGCAACGTCTCCCATAGCTCGCCAGTATCCCGCGCCGGCCGTACGGACGGCCACCCCTCGCCGTCCGTGCTGGTCAGCGCGTGTCGGAACCTGCCGTCTCTAGAGCGGCGCGACCAGCTTCGAGGCGGGCGACCGGGATCCGGAACGGCGAACACGAGACGTAGTCGAGGCCGACCTCGTTGCAGAAGTGGATCGAGTCGGGGTCGCCGCCGTGCTCGCCGCAGATGCCAATCCGCAGATTGGGGTTGCTCGCGCGGCCCTCTTCGACGGCGATGCGCACCAACCGGCCGATGCCGTCGCGGTCGAGGGTCTCGAACGGCGAGACTCCGAAGATGCCGAGGTCCATGTAGCGACCGAAGAATGCGCCTTCGACGTCGTCGCGCGAGAAACCCCAGCCCATCTGGGTGAGGTCGTTGGTTCCGAAGCTGAAGAAGTCAGCCGCCTCGGCGATCTGGCCGGCAGTCAACGCCGCGCGCGGCACTTCGATCATCGTGCCGATCAGCGTGTGCACCTCGACGCCGGTCTCCTTCGCGACATCGGCAAGAATGCCCAACGCTTCCTCGCGAATGATCTCGAGTTCCTGCACTGCGCCGACGAGTGGAACCATGATCTCCGGAACCGGGTTCTTGCCCAGCTTCTTCAGATGTGCGGCCGCCTCGGCAATTGCCCTTACCTGCAAGGCAAAAAGCCCAGGAATGACAAGTCCAAGACGGACGCCGCGAAGTCCGAGCATCGGGTTCTGCTCATGCAGTCGACGTACCGCTTCGAGTAGCACACGATCCTTCTCGACGACCTTCTCGCCCTTCGCCTCGGCGACGGCGATCTTGACGGTCAGCTCGGTGATGTCGGGCAAGAACTCGTGCAACGGCGGGTCGATGAGGCGAACCGTCACGGGCAAGCCGTCCATCGCGTCGAAGATGCCGATGAAGTCGGTGCGCTGCAACGGAAGCAGCTCGGCCAGCGCGGCCTTCTGCTCGTCCTCGCCGCTGGCCAGGATCAGTCGCTCGACGTTCTTGCGACGCTCGCCGAGGAACATGTGCTCTGTGCGGCACAGGCCGATGCCCTCACCGCCGAAACGACGCGCACGCTCGGCGTCCTCGGGGGTGTCCGCGTTCGCCTCGACGCCAAGCCGTCGCTTTGAGTCTGCGTGTACGAGGATGCGGTGCACCGCGGCGACCAGCGGGTCGGCGTCCGCCTTGATGTTGCCTTCGAAGTACTGTACGACCGGGCTCGGAACGACCGGCACCTCGCCGAGATAGACCACGCCCGATGTGCCGTCGATCGAGATGACGTCGCCTTCCTTGACGACCTCGCCGTTCGGGCCGGTGAACTGCCGGGTCTTGAGGTCGACGCTGATCTGCTCGGCGCCGGACACGCAGGTCTTGCCCATGCCGCGAGCGACGACGGCTGCGTGCGACGTCTTGCCGCCGCGCTCGGTCAAAATGCCCTTCGCGGCGATCATGCCCGGCAGGTCGTCGGGGTTGGTCTCGCGACGGACGAGAATGACGTCCTCGCCGCGGGCGGCCCACTCGGCCGCGACCACCGAGTCGAACACGACCTTGCCGACAGCTGCACCGGGTGACGCATTGACGGCCTTGGTGATCTTCGTCTTCTTCGCGTCTTCGTCGAACTTGGGGAACATCAGCTGAGCGAGCTGCGCGCCAGTGACCCGCTGCAGAGCCTCGTTCATGTCGATCAGGCCCTCGTCGACAAGCTGCGTAGCGATGCGGAATGCGGCGCCCGCTGTGCGCTTGCCGACGCGGGTCTGCAGCATCCAGAGCTTGTTGTTCTCGATCGTGAACTCGATGTCGCACAGGTCCTTGTAGTGCTTCTCGAGCTTGCTCATGATGCCGATGAGCTCGTCGTAGGCCGGCTTGTCGATCGTCTCCAGGTCGGCCAGCGGCACGGTGTTGCGGATGCCAGCGACGACGTCCTCGCCTTGCGCGTTCTCGAGGTAGTCGCCGTAGATGCCCTGGTCGCCCGATCCGGGGTCGCGGGTGAACGCGACGCCGGTGCCCGACTCCGCGCTGATGTTGCCGAACACCATTGCGACAATGTTCACGGCGGTGCCGAGGTCGGCCGGGATCCGCTCCTGGCGACGGTAGAGACGCGCGCGATCACCGTTCCACGAATCGAAAACAGCGCGGACGGCGAGGTCGAGCTGCTCACGGGAGTCCTGCGGGAACTCGCGGCCGGCGTGGTCGCGGATGATGCCCTTGTAGGTCTCGACCAGGGCCTGGAAGTCAGCGGCATCGAGGTCGAGGTCGTTCTTCGTGTTTCTGCTCGTCTTCAGTTCGTCGAGGGCGTGCTCGAACAATTCGCCGTCCGCCCCTAGCACTGTCTTGCCGAACATCGAGAGCAAGCGGCGGTAGGAGTCCCAGGCGAACCGGTCGTTGCCGCCCTGCTTCGCCAGGCCGTTCACGCTCTGGTCGTTGAGGCCGATGTTGAGGACGGTGTCCATCATTCCGGGCATCGAGAACTTCGCGCCTGATCTCACGGACACGAGCAGCGGGTCGTCGGCGTCA
The DNA here is from genome assembly GCA_036510735.1 of Acidothermaceae bacterium. GTDB lineage: Bacteria > Actinomycetota > Actinomycetes > Acidothermales > Acidothermaceae > PALSA-607. Next base: position 11,275 of record DATCDK010000130.1, read on the forward strand.
CCGAGGGTCTTGCCCATCGCCTTCTCGAGGCTCGCCAGGTGCTCGCTGATCTCGTCTTCCATCTCGGCCGGCGCGCTGCCGCTCTCGAGATAGGTGCGGCACGCCTGCGTCGTGATGATGAAGCCGGGAGGCACCGGAAGGCCGATGTTGGTCATCTCGGCGAGGTTCGCGCCCTTGCCGCCGAGAAGGTCCTTCATGTCTCGGTTGCCTTCGCTGAAGTCGTACACATACTTCGGCACTGGGAACGCTCCTCGGAGGGTGATTGCTTTGGGTCGATGGGCGTGTGGTCGGCGCTTCTGATCCTACCGATCGCCTGGTTGTCCACAGGCTGCCGGTTCGCGGCCTCCTCCCTTGCCGATTCTGGCTAGCGTCGCCGGTGACTTCTTGGGGGGATTGCGTGCCGGATGCCTTTGCGGTCACGCCCGCTTCGCTGGGTGTGCTCGCCGCCGCCGTCGGCCGGGTGCGAGACGAGCTCGAGCGCACGGCCGACCTCGGCCAGGACTTTGGGGCTGCGCTCGGTTCGGACGTCGTCGCGGGCGCGTTGCACTATTTCGTCACAGGCTGGCACGACGGCCGTGCCCAGATCTGTGCGGACGTCGGGCAGCTCTCCGGCCTGTTGGGGCAGGCGGCTCAGGTCTACGGGGAGACCGACGGGGACCTCGCGGCGGCAATGCAATGACAATCAGCCCGGACGACGAGGGGCGTGCGTCGCGTTCGCGTCCCCCGCCGCAGGCGCTGGATCCGGAGGTCGGCGAGCTCGCCCTGCGCTCGACGCCGTTGTACTCGCAGGTACGAGCGAGCATCGTCGCGCCGGGCGATTGGACCGAGCTGGATCTCGACCCCGATACCCGGCGCACGTCGATTCGCCGCGCTGTTCGTCGCGCAGTCGCGCGCTCAGGAAGCCTCGCACCCGACGCCGTCCCGCTCATCGCTCTTCTTGATCAAATCAGCCGGCGGGCCGAGGAAGCTCACGCCTTCTACTGTGCGTCGCTCGTCATCGACGACACCTTGCGTGGCGCACTGGTCGCGACCGTCGTGATGCAGGTCTGCGAGTCCGCGACAGCGACGCTGCCTCGCATGCTGAGCCTCCCTGTCGACAAACGATGTGCAGATCTCGTGGCCGTCATCAGGGCGGACCCCTGGTGGGCTGGCGCCAGTGCCCGCGTTGTCACGCTGCCGTTTGTCGGTCCTGCAGTTCGACTGCACGTCAAGGACGACGGGATGATTCTGCAGTACATCGTTCCGCTGATGGGTGGGATTGCGGACGTGGTCCTGACCTTTACGTGCCCATGCCCGCCGTACGCAGAACTCATGACAGAACTGTTCGACACAATGGCTGAGAGCCTTGTCTTGCACGTCAGATGAGTTGTCCACAGGCATCGTCTTTGCAATCACGCCGATCTTTGGGAAACGGCTAGCTTCACGCTGTGCCTGTTGACGTTCTCGACCCTGTGGTCGGCGATCCAATGGCCGTTTCAGCGGCCGGTCGCACACTCGAGTCGATCGCGTTGGATGTTGCGAGCATTGCCAGCCGACTGCGCGCACTTGCGGCCGGCGACGACTCGTGGACAGGCGCGGCAGCTGTTTCGGCTCACGTCCGCACCGCGTCTCTGCCACCAACTCTCGACAAAGCGAATCTGTCGTATGCGGCAGCTGGAAGCGCGCTTGGATCGTATGCATGCACGCTCGCCGATGCGCAGGACCAGTCGACTTCGGCAATTGCTGCGGCTGGTCGCGCAAGTGCTGAGCTCGCGTCCGCAGTTGCGGCGCACGCTGCGGCCGCGGCTCGCGATGCATCGGCCTCGGCTGTCGCGCACACGGCCGGACTGCCGCCGCCGGTCTCAACCGCGCCGCGGTACGAGGCGTCGATCGACGAGGCACGCGCGCAGCTCAAGCGAGCCATCGCGTCGAACGACGACGCACACGAGCAACAACGGAACGCAGCGCGGATTGCGGCAGCTGCGTTGCAGCAGGCATCACACGCCGGCATTCACAACCAGTCGTGGTTCCACCACGTCACGCATTCGGTCGGTCATTGGGCGTCGACGCACTGGACCGCGACTCTGCGCGAAGTGTCGAAGGTGGGAACGATTGTTTCGGCGTTGGCTGGTGCCGCTGCGCTGATCCTCGCGGTGGCCGGCGTCGCGTTTCCACCTCTGGAAGCAGCAGCGGCTGCGCTCGAAACGGTGTCGCTTGTCAGCGCAGTAGCTGCAGGAATGGCCGATACCGCGCTGGCCGCAACCGGCAAAGGTTCGTGGAAAGCGGTAGGCGTCGACGCCCTGAGCTTGGCACCCGCCGGCCTAGGCAAGCTCGTGACGAAGGCCGCCCCATTAATCCGCGAGGGGCGCTTCCTCAAGCCAACCACAGTCGTCCACGCCAGCAACGGCGATGCGGCGAAACTTCGTGCCCTGACTACCCTCGGGCACCCGCCCGACGCGACCGGCGAGCTGCGAGTCATTAACTGCACACCGCACGAGGTCGACCCTAGATGGGGAATGACGGCCATCCACGTCGACAAGCACTTCCTCGACGGGGGTCCGTTCGCGCTATCGCGCATCGATCCGGCAGGAAGCGTGGAGACGTGGCTCAACCATCTGCGGGCGCTCGCGAGTAGGCCAGCTACCAAGACGTTGGATAGTGGACTTCAAGACATCATGGGGACGTTCGGCAAGGCAGACGGGTCTGGGAGCTTTAGACTGGGCATCAGGATCTCGCCAAGAGACGATGGATCGTTTGATCTCGTTACGGTTCTGACTGGGCAAAGGACGCGGCGACATGTATGAGTGCCCCGTATGCAAGTTCGTCGGTCTCGAGGTGAAGCCGTACGACGTCTGGCCGCCGCCCGTTGGCCTGCCGATCACGCCACCGTACGAAGACTGGCTCGGTAAGCCGTCGTACGAGGTGTGCCCGTTGTGCGGCTTCGAGTTCGGTAATGACGACAACCCGGGGACCTGCGAGCCCATTTCTTTTGCCGACTATCGAACAGAGTGGGAAGCCGATGGTCGCCCGGTTATGAGCATTGCGGGCGTCGAACTCGCGAACGCGAACCACGCAAGAAGATGAGGCGCCGCTACTTCGCCATCCAAGATTTCTTCCTCGGCTATTTCCACGAGGATTGGCAACTCGACGCAGATTCACGCCTCGAAGTCGCGAACCAGTTCCTCAGCGGCTCCAAGCGCATCCAGATCGACAACGTGATCACCGAGCTTCGCGAGCTCGTTCAAGAACCGATGTCAGACGACGAGTTCCACGAAATGATTGATCGGGATTACTGGCTTTCCTACGACTCGGCACGCGAGAACGTGACAATGCGCGATTGGCTCAAGGGCTTACTTGGGGAACTTGAAGCCGGTCGCGGCGAAGCGATGGAGTCGTTAGGCCCAGTTGATACCCGTGGACGGAACTAGAGACCGGGTGTTGTTGGTCAGCGCGTGTTCTTGCACGCGCTGAGCATCAACGGTCGCGGCAAACCGCGGGTGGGCGCCCATCAGAAGCCGCCAGCCTGAAATCGTGGACGTTTACTGCCCCAGGAGGGAGGTAAACGTCCACGCTGTCGTGGTTGGACGGGCGGGTGGCGGCGCCGCACCGGGCTGACCCTCCGCGGGCCAACTACAGGTCGACCAGGCGCTCGGCTAGGTAGCCGACCACAGCGTCCAGCCCCACACGTTCTTGCTTCATCGTGTCGCGTTCTCGGATCGTGACGGCCTGATCCTCGAGTGTCTCGAAGTCGACCGTTACGCAGTACGGCGTTCCGATCTCGTCTTGGCGGCGGTAACGACGTCCGATCGCCGATGCATCGTCGAAGTCGACGTTCCAGCGCCTCCGCAGCTCAGTCGACAGATCGCGCGCCTTCGGCGACAGGTCGGCGTTGCGCGACAACGGCAGCACCGCGACCTTCACGGGTGCGAGCCGTGGGTCGAGCCGCAGCACAGTGCGCTTCTCCAACTCACCCTTGGCATTCGGCGCTTCGTCCTCCGTGTAGGCGTCGATCAAGAAGGTCAACACGCACCGGTCGACGCCCGCTGCAGGTTCGATCACGTACGGCGTCCAGCGCTCGTTGGTCTCCTGATCGAAGTACGACAGATCAACGCCCGATGCCTTCGAGTGCACCGTGAGGTCGTAGTCGGTGCGGTTCGCGATTCCTTCGAGCTCGCCCCACTCAGATCCCTGGAACCCGAAGCGATACTCGATGTCGACAGTCCGCTTCGAATAATGCGACAACTTCTCCTGAGGATGCTCGAAGAGCCGCACCATGTCCGGACGCAGGCCCAACCCGATGTACCAGGCCAGCCGAGTGTCGATCCAGTACTGATGCCATTCCTCGTCGCTGCCCGGCTTGACGAAGAACTCCATCTCCATCTGCTCGAACTCGCGAGTGCGGAAGATGAAGTTTCCCGGCGTGATCTCGTTGCGGAAGCTCTTGCCCTGCTGCGCAATTCCGAACGGTGGCTTCTTGCGTGACGACTGCTGCACGTTGAGGTAGTTGATGAAAATGCCCTGCGCGGTCTCCGGCCGCAAGTACGCCAGGCCGGACTCATCCTCGACAGGACCGAGGTAGGTCTTCAGCAAACCGTTGAACATCTTCGGCTCGGTGAATGCACCCTTGGTCCCGCAGTTCGGGCAGTTGATGTCGGCCAACCCATGTGCCGGCGGCCGACCATGCTTCTCGGTGTATGCCTCTTCGAGATGGTCGGCGCGAAAGCGCTTGTGACACGACTGGCACTCCGTCAGCGGATCGACGAACGCGGTGATGTGACCGCTGGTCTCCCACACGATCGGGTTGAGAATGACCGACGAGTCGAGCCCAACGATGTCGTCACGCTCGTGCACCATCGACTTCCACCACTGGCGCTTCACGTTGTTCTTGAGCTCGACGCCAAGCGGTCCGTAGTCCCACGCAGCCCGCAGGCCGCCGTAGATCTCGCTACTCGGGAAGACCAACCCGCGGCGCTTGCTCAGGTTGACGACGGCGTCGAGTCGGTCGTCAGACTTCTTGGTGGAGCTGGCCATGAAATGTCCATCCGGCTGGCGGTCGGTGAGCGGCCAGCGTATCAATCTCCGCCGGACGCCGAGAGGTTCGGTCGTGCGGTCCCGTACCGCCGATCACGACTGGCGTAGATCTCGACCGCCCGCCACAGATCGCGCCGGTCGAAATCGGGCCACAGCGTGTCGAGAAAAACCATCTCCGCGTAAGCAGACTGCCACGGCAGGAAGTTCGACGTCCGCTGTTCACCTGACGAACGCAGGAACAAGTCGACGTCCGGCATTGAAGGCTCGTCGAGGTAGCGCGCGAACACCTTCTCATCCACGCGTTTCGGGTCGACCTTGCCGGCTGCAACGTCGACCGCCAATGCTCGCGCGGCGTCCGCTATCTCGGCGCGCCCGCCGTAGTTGACGCACATCGTCAGTGTGAGCACGTCGTTGTCGCGGGTCATTTCCTCGGCGATCTCAAGCTCGCGAATCACACTCGCCCACAATCGCGGACGCCGCCCCGCCCAACGAACCCGAACACCCAAAGAGTGCATGTAGTCGCGACGGCGGCGAATCACGTCGCGATTGAAACCCATCAGGAACTTCACTTCGTCGGGCGAGCGCTTCCAGTTCTCAGTGGAAAATGCGTAGGCCGAGATCCAGCCGACACCGACCTCGATCGCGCCCTCGACGACGTCGAGCAGCGCCGCTTCGCCGCGTTCGTGGCCAGCCGTGCGGGGCAGGCCGCGAGACCTCGCCCATCGGCCGTTCCCGTCCATCACGATGGCCACGTGCCTGGGCACCAGCTCGGACGGAAGCAGAGGAGGCCGGGCGCCCGACGGATGAGGTGCGGGGACGTTGACCTCGCGCCGCGCAGCCATCAGGCGTGCTCGACCAGTCGCAGCGAGCGAATGCTGTGCTCGAGATGCCACTGCAGGTACGCAGCCGTCAGGCCGCTCGCCTCGCGTTGGTGCCGCGATTCGCTGGCATCGGCGGCCAGCCAATCGCCGTCCAGCAAAGCTTCGAGAAGCAGCAATGCCTCGGACGACGGGGTGGCTGAGCCAGCCGGACGGCAATCGGCGCACACGGTTCCGCCACCCTGCACGGAGAACCACCGATGCGGGCCCTCGATGCCACAACGCGCGCAGTCCCCTAACGCCGGTGCGTAGCCGGAGACCGCAAGCGCGCGCAGGGCGAACGCGTCGAGCACAAGACGCGCGTCATGGGTCTCTTCGGTGAGCGCCCGTAGGCCGCCGACCAGCAGGAGGTAGAGCCGCAGCGCCGGCTCGCGCTCTTCGGCAGTCAGCCGTTCGGCGGTCTCGAGCATCGCCGTCCCCGCTGTGTAGCGCGGATAGTCCCCGGCCAGCCGATCGCCGAATGCGGTGTAGGTCTCGACCTGGGTCACGATGTCGAGCGAACGCCCGACGTAGAACTGCGCGTCGACGTGGGAGAACGGCTCGAGCCGGCCGCCGAACTTCGACTTCGTGCGGCGCACGCCCTTCGCGACGGCGCGCACTCGACCGGTCCGGCGGGTGAGCAGGGTGACGATGCGGTCGGCCTCGCCCAGCTTCTGGACGCGCAGCACGATCCCGTCGTCCCGATACAGGGTCACCGGTTGTCGTCCCGACACAGGGTCACCGGTTGTCGTCCCGACACAGAGTCACCCGGTCATTCTCCCTGAACCCGCCGCCATTCGCCGTCCCCGCCGCGCATCTCGACCCCGACGCTGGTAGACACCTGCCGGTCTCTACACCGGCCGACGTCTACCAGCCGAAGATCGCGGGCGGGACGGCGAGGGGTGGGGCTAGTGGGCGGCCTCTGCGGCCTCGGCGGCGCGGTTGACCGCACTCACCACCGCACGGAGCGACGCCGTCACGATGTTCGGGTCGACGCCGACGCCCCACAGCACCTCGTCGCCGACCACGCACTCGAGGTAAGCGGCCGCTCGCGCGTCGCCGCCGGCCGAGATCGCGTGCTCGGTGTAGTCGAGCACCCGGACGTCGACCCCGATTGTCGTCAGCGCGTCGAGGAAGGCCGCGATCGGGCCGTTGCCCGTACCCTCCAGCATCTGCGTCGAGCCCTGGTAGCGGACCTCGACCGACAGCGCATCCTTCTGATCGACGGCCGCGGAGGTGTGATGCGCGAGCAGCGTGAGCGGCGATGACGGCGCGAGGTACTCAGCCTCGAACAGCTTCCAAATCTCCGACGGCGACACCTCCCCGCCCGACGCATCGGTGCGCGCCTGAATCACCCGGGAGAACTCGATCTGCAGCCTCCGCGGCAGTTCGAGGGAGTGCTCCGCCTTCATCACGTAGGCGATGCCGCCCTTGCCCGACTGGCTGTTGACCCGGATCACGGCTTCGTACGAGCGGCCGACGTCCTTGGGATCGATCGGCAGGTACGGCACTGCCCAGTCGATCTCGTCAACGGTCTTCCCGGCAGCCGCGGCATCGGCGGCCAGCGCTTCGAAGCCCTTCTTGATGGCGTCCTGGTGTGAGCCAGAGAACGCGGTGTAGACGAGGTCGCCCGCATACGGGTGCCGCGGATGCACCGGCAGTTGCGTGCAGTACTCGACCGTGCGACGGACCTCGTCGATCTGGGAGAAGTCGATCTGCGGATCGATGCCCTGGCTGAACAGGTTCATCCCGAGCGTGACGAGGTCGACGTTGCCAGTGCGCTCGCCGTGCCCGAACAGGCAGCCTTCAATGCGGTCGGCGCCGGCCATGACGCCCAGTTCCGACGCCGCAACCGCGCATCCGCGGTCGTTGTGCGGATGCAGCGAGAGACAGATGAACTCACGGCGCGACAGGTGCCGGCCCATCCACTCGATCTGGTCGGCGTAGACGTTGGGGGTCGAGCGCTCGATGGTGGCGGGGAGGTTCAAGATGATCTCGCGCCCCGGACCTGGTTGCCAGACATCCATCACGGCTTCACAGATCTCGACCGTGAACTCGAGTTCGGTGTCGATGAAAATCTCCGGCGAGTACTCGTAACCGAAGTGCTCCGCCGAACCCAAGAGCCGCTCGGCATGCGTCATCACGTGCCGGGTGCCGTCGACCGCGAGGGCAACCGTTTCGGCACGGCTGTTGCGGAACACCACCCGTCGAAACAGTGGTGCGGTCGCGTTGTACAGGTGCACGGTCGCATTCGGCGCGCCAACCAGGCTTTCGACAGTGCGCTCGATGAGGTCTTCGCGGGCCTGCGTCAATACCGAAATCGTGACGTCGGACGGGACCTCGCCGTTCTCGATGATGCTGCGGACGAAGTCAAAATCCGTCTGGGACGCCGAGGGGAACCCGACCTCGATCTCCTTGTACCCCATCCGGACCAGAAGCTGGAACATCGACAGCTTGCGGCCCGGACTCATCGGATCGATCAGTGCCTGGTTGCCGTCACGAAGGTCGGTCGACAGCCATCGAGGCGCCTTCGTGATGACCTGCGACGGCCAGGTGCGGTCGGTCAGGTCGACCGGCGTCCATGGCTTGTACTTGTGAATCGGCATCTGGCTCGGGCGCTGCGCGATGATGCGCCCGGAAGAATCGCGATTGCTGCTCATTGCTGCTCCTCGTATGGCGGGTGGCGGAATACGGCCGGCACGCAGCAGCCCCGCGACGAGGAGACCGGCCTCTAGAGGGTCTCGCCGCGGCAGCTAAGGAGCAGGAGCTTCGACATTGGGAGGATCATACCCCGCCGCGCGACCCAAACGATCGACCAATTTCGAGTAGGAAATGTCGGTGAACGACTCGACCCGCAGGTCGGCCTGCCCGAGAGGCAGCTCCGCGGTCACCGTGTTGGGCACGGCGACGCAGTAAAGACCGGCCGCTTTGGCCGCCGCGATCCCGTTCGGCGAGTCCTCGAAGGCGATCGCGTCGGACGCTTCGACACGCAGGGAAGCGAGGGCCGCCAGGTAGATGTCCGGCGCCGGCTTGACCCGGCCGTTGTCTCTCGCGCAGATGACCTCGAAGCGGTCGTGAATGCCGAGCCGGCCGAGCTGTTGGTCGAGCCAGTCGCGCGTGGCACTCGATGCCACAGCGAACCTCGAGCCGGCCGCAGCCGCTTCGTCGAGAAAGGACTCGACGCCTGGCCGCAGCGGTTCTGTGCTCACGATGCGGTTGTGGCGCTCTCGCCACTCGCCGCGCAGCTCGGCGTCCTCGAAGTCGATCCCCCCGGCGCGAACGGCGGCGAGCATCGCGTCCTGGCTGCCCTGCGACCCGATGTAGCGGTGCCAGACCTCAAGCGGAAAGACGAGATCGTGGACGGCGAACTGCTCGCGCCATGCCAGCAGTGCGCTTGATTCGGTGTCGACGAGAAG
>DATCDK010000131.1:0-16998 GCA_036510735.1 Acidothermaceae bacterium
TCCCGACCGTTACCAGACCGCTGACGCCGTCGCGTCGGTGCTCGTAGCAGTCAAGGGCGGGACGACGGCGAGCAACGGCGTTCTCCTCGCGACGGGTCTCGATTTCCCTGACGCACTTGCCGGCGCTGCATGGGCCGGTGAGAGTGATCGGCCGCTGCTAGTAGCGCCGTCGTCATACATCACGCCGCAGACGTGGCAGACGATCCAGTCGCTTGCCGCACCGAGCGCGGTCATGCTCGGAGGCACGAGTGCGATCAACGCTGCGGTCGCATCGGGCCTCAGTTCGGGTAACCCGCCGACCTCGCCACCGGCACCCGTCGTCGGCGGTGCGACCGACTGGCCGACGTATCACCACGATGCGCAACGCACCGGCCTCGCAACGGCAACGCCGGCATTCGCCGGTTTCTCTGCAGGCTGGAAAGCGTCATTGGACGGCGCGGTGTACGGCCAACCGATCGTGCTCGGAACAACAGTCGTTGCTGCGACTGAGGGCGGCTCGTTATACGGGTTGTCGCTGTCGACCGGCGCGGTGCTCTGGCGGGCGCACATTGCCGACCCGATCGCGCAGTCGCTGCTTCCGTGCGGTGACATCGATCCGCTCGGCATCACCGGCACTCCGGCGTACGACCCCAGTGACGGACTCGTCCTGGCAGTCGCGGAAACCGCGGGCGGCCATCACATCCTCGCCGGTGTGAGCCTCGCGACCGGCACGATCGTTTTCCATCGCACGCTCGACCCGATGTCGGGCAGCGCGATCGCAAACCAGCAGCGCGGCGCCATCCTGGTGGCGAACGGCCGCGTGTACGTCGCGTATGGCGGCCTTGCGGGTGACTGCGCGAGCTACATCGGCCAGGTCGTGTCGGTGGCAAGCAACGGCAGTGGGACGCCGATTGGCTGGGCCGTGCCGACCACTCGCGAAGGCGGCATCTGGGCGCCGGCGGGACCCGTCGAAGACACCGACGGCACGATCCTCGTGGCCGCCGGGAACGGTGCTTCGGACACGACGTACGACGGGTCGGACTCCGTGACGCGACTGTCACCGACGCTGAGCCGGCTCGACTACTTCGCTCCGAGCACATGGGCAAACGACAACGACAACGACCTCGACCTGGGCTCGATGTCGCCGGTGCTCGTCGGCGGCAAGGTGTTCATCGCGGGCAAGCGTGGCAGCGGCTACCTGCTCGACCCGGCCCATTTCGGGGGTGTGGGCGGCCAAGTGACGCAGATCGGCAGCTTCTGTAAGCCCTTCGGCGGGGCATCGGTCTCAGGTAACACCGCCTACTTGCCGTGCAGTGACGGCATTTGTGCGCTTTCCGTTTCCGGCGGCAGCATGACCATCGTGTGGCACGCGGCGTCGAACCTGGCAGGATCGCCCGTCGTCGCGTCGGGCACGGTGTACACGACCGATGGCTCGGGGTCTGTTGTGGCGCTTAACGCGGCGTCGGGAGCGACGGTGGGTCAGATCTCCGTCGGGTCGCTGCCGCATTTCGCGTCACCCAGCCTGTCGGGCACCTGGGTGCTGATCGGTACCCTGGGCGGCGTCACCGCCGTTCGAATGTGACCGCAGTTCGAATGTGACCGTCTGATCAACCCAGGGAGCACGTCTTGACGTACCACGCGGCCGACGCCCGCTACGACCAGATGACCTACCGGCGATGTGGGCACAGTGGCATCGACCTGCCTGCGGTATCGCTTGGCCTGTGGCACAACTTCGGTGACGACAAGCCGCTGGAGACCCAGCGCGCGATCCTGCGCCGGGCGTTTGATCTGGGGATCACCCACTTCGACCTGGCGAACAACTACGGGCCGCCCTACGGCGGAGCGGAGACGAACTTTGGCCACCTGTTTGCACAGGATTTCAAGCCGTACCGCGACGAGCTCATCATCTCGAGCAAGGCCGGCTGGGACATGTGGCCAGGCCCATACGGCGACCGTGGGTCGCGCAAGTATCTGCTGGCGAGCCTCGACCAGAGTCTGTCGCGGCTGGGCCTCGACTACGTCGACATCTTCTATCACCACCGTTTCGACCCTGACACTCCGATGGAGGAGTCACTCGGTGCGCTTGACACCGCCGTTCGTCAGGGGAAAGCCCTCTACGTAGGGATTTCCTCGTACTCGGGCCGCCGCACAGACGAAGCCATCGCGATACTGCGTGAGCTCGGCACGCCGCTGCTGATCCACCAGCCCTCGTATTCCATGCTCAACCGCTGGATCGAGGAGGATCTGCTTGATGTGTTGGGCCGTAACGGGGTCGGCTGCATCGCCTTCTCACCTCTTGCGCAGGGCATGCTGACCGACCGCTACCTGGGCGGCATCCCGGAAGACTCGCGCGTCGCCCAGAACAAGTCGCTCGACTCGTCGCTGCTGAACGACCAGAACATGACGCACGTGAGAGCACTGAACAAGCTCGCCGAACGCCGCGGTCAGACGCTGGCTCAACTCGCGCTTGCCTGGGCTTTGCGCGACCAGCGAGTGACGTCGGTCCTCATCGGCGCAAGCAGCGTGGCCCAGCTCGAGCAGAACGTCGGTGCGCTCGACAACCTGGCCTTCAGCACTGACGAGCTCGCGGAGATCGACCGCTACGCGGTCGAAGGGGGCATCAATTTGTGGGCTGGGCCGAGCACGTCCTGACGAATTCTTGCAATAACTTGCATCGCTTGCGTTAACTTATGCAGGTGGCGAAACGACTAGCGGACGTCGCGGCGAAGGTCGGCGTGAGCGAGGCGACCGTCAGCCGGGTGCTGAACGGCAAGGCGGGCGTCTCCCCGGCGACCCGGGACGCGGTCCTGACCGCCCTCGACGTCTTGGGATACGAGCGGCCGACGTTGCTGCGCGGCGACCGGGTCCGGTTGGTCGGGCTCGTCCTGCCTGAACTCTCGAACCCGATCTTTCCCGCCCTGGCAGAGGTCGTGGGCGGCGGGCTTGCGCAGCGGGGACTCACGCCGGTGCTGTGCACCAGCTCAGCCGGCGGAATGTCTGAGGCGGAGTACGTCCGGATGCTCCTCGAACAGCAGGTGTCGGGTGTCGTCTTCGGTGGCGGCGCCGCAGCCGAGGCGGACGCATCTCACGAGCACTTCATGCAGTTGCACGAGCGCGGCGTTCCCGTCGTCCTGGTCAATGCGGCCGTGGAGCACCTGGGTTTCCCCACCGTCTCGACCGATGACGCCGTCGCCGTCGAGCAGGCCTTTGGGCACCTCCTCGCGCTCGGGCACGAGCGCATTGGGGTCGTCCTTGGGCCGCCCGACCACATCCCCTCCAAGCGCAAGCTCGACGCCTTCACCACGATGGCGACTGCGGCGGGTATCGCGATCAAGGACGCCGTCGAGCGGGCGATGTTCTCGATCGAAGGCGGCCAGGCGGCCGGCACCCGGCTGCTCCAGCGCGGCCTCACCGGGATCATCTGCGCAAGCGACCCGCTCGCGCTCGGTGTGATTCGGGCCATCCGGCGGGCGCGGCTCCAGGTGCCGGGCGACGTCTCGGTCGTCGGTTTCGACGATTCGGCCTTCATGAACTGCACCGATCCGCCGCTCACGACCGTGCGGCAACCCATCGACGCCATGGGTCGGGCCGTCGTCACCCTGCTCGCCAACCAGATTGACGGCGCCGAGGCGTCCGAGGAAGAACTGCTCTTCGAGCCCGAGCTCGTGGTGCGCAGCAGCACCGGACCCGCCCGCCGCTCCTCGGTGGTTGGCTCGGTCCGTGCCGGTGCGGCGTCGGACTAGCCTCCGTCGATTTCCTTCGTTATCCCGTCGATATCTTGCGACGAATAGCTGATGCGTGCCATCGTGACGCACCATGGCTGCCACCTCGACTCCCCGACCAACACGCGGGGAGCAGGCTGGCCGCCCGCGGCGCCTGACCGCCGTCCTCGTGCTGGCGGCGATCGTCATCGTCGGTCTCGCGGTGACTGCCGTCATCGTCGGCAGGCACTCTAAGCACGCCGCCCACCCGGCCGTGCCGACGGTTGCCGGATCTGCGCCTTCACTGACGGCTGGCCGCGGTGCGCCGGTGCCGTTCGTCGAGCAGGAGGCGGCCAACGCGACCACTAACGGCGTCGTGTTAGCCCAGAATCGCAACTGGGACACCCTCGCCGGCGAGTCTGTCGGACGGTCCGCCGTGACACTCACGGGCAAGGGCAAGTACGTCGAGTTCGCCACGTCGCAACCGACCAACTCACTCGACGTCCGGTACAGCATTCCGGATCGACCCGACGGCTCGGCGTACAACGCGACCCTGTCGGTCTACGTCAACGGTCACAAGAACCGTGAACTCACGCTGACCAACAAATACAGCTGGTATTACGGCGCGTACCCGTTCACCAACACCGCGAGCAGCGGGAACCCGCACCACTTCTACGACGAAGTGCATGCGCTGTTGGGCGCAGAGGTCCCTGCGGGCGCGCGCGTTCGGCTGCAAGTCGATGCTGAAGACACTGCTGCCTCTTACACGATCGACCTCGTCGACTTCGAAGATGCGCCACCGGCGCGGACGCAACCGCCCGGCTCCGTGTCTGTAACGACGTTCGGCGCCGACGCCACCGGAGTCCGCGATTCGTCCGCGGCCTTCCGCGCCGCGCTTGCAGCGGGTGCCGCGCAGGGGCGTGCCGTGTGGATCCCACCAGGAACGTTTCAGGTGAACAAGCACCTCATCGTCGCGAGCAACACGACCCTCACGGGCGCAGGTGAGTGGTACAGCGTCCTGACCGGCGACGGAATCGGTATCTACGGCAACACGGCACCAAACCCGAGCACCAACGTCTCGCTCTCGTACTTCGCCATCGAGGGCACGGTCAACGTGCGCGATGACGCCGCGCAGGTCAACGGCATCGGCGGCGCCATGGGCGGTGGTTCGACGATCTCCAACCTGTGGATCGAACACACCAAGGTCGGCATCTGGCTCGACGGCCCGTTCGACGGACTGACGATCGATCACACCCGCATCGACGACACCACCGCCGACGGCATCAACCTGCACGACGGCATCACCAACGCGACGGTCACCGACAACTTCATCCGCAACACGGGTGACGATGGGATCGCCGCGTGGTCAGAGAACGATGCAGACACAGACGACGTGATCAGCTTCAACACCGTCGAAGTTCCGGTGCTCGCGAACAACATCGCGATCTACGGCGGTGCCGACAACCAGGTCACCGACGACGTCGTGTCCGACACCCAGACGCAGGGCGGCGGGATTCATCTCGCGAACCGGTTCAACGCGGTGGCGATGTCGGGCACCACGACGGTCGCGCGCGATACAGCGCTGCGAACGGGAGTCCTCGATCCTAATTGGCACTACGGCGTAGGTGCTTTGTGGTTCTGGGCAAGCGATTCGGCGATGGCGGGCGCGGTCAGAGTGAGCGACGTCAATCTGATCGACAGCTCGTACGAGGGGATCCAATTCACTGGTTCGTCGGTGACAAACGTCGACTTCACCAACGTCGCAATCGCCGGGGCCGGAACCTTCGCGTTGCAGTTGGAGTCGCATGGTTCTGCGAGTTTCAAGAACGTCGTCGGCACCTTCGTCGGCGCCCCGGCCGGAATCTACAACTGCCTCTACACCGGCAGTTCGGAGCAGGCGTTCACCGTTACGAACAACGGCGGTGACACCGGCTGGGACAAGACGTTTTGTGGCCCGTGGCCAACGCCTGTGCGCAGCTACGTGTACCCGCCGGGCGCAGGCCCAGACGGCTTCACCGTGGGCCTCGCGTCGACCGTGGGGTCGGTACCTCCGGGCAGCTCGACGACGACCTCAGTCACGTCAGCGGTCGCGACGGGATCGGCGCAACTGCTGCACCTGGCCGCCACCGGCCTACCCGCCGGCGTTACCGCGACCTTTGACGCCGCAGCTGTGAGCGCAGGTGGCAGCCGCATCATGACGGTGACGGCAGCCTCGTCGGTCGCAACCGGCAGGTATCCCATCACGGTCACGGCAACCGGCGCCGCCGCATCGAAATCTGCGGTCTACACGCTCATCGTGGGTCGTGTTGGTGCTGGGCCGCTGACCGTTGACCACGCGGCGTTGACCTTCGCAACGCAAAGCGAGGGGACGGCGAGTGGTGCCCAAGTTGTGCGCCTGTTGAACACCGGGCCGACCGGCATCACTCTCACGTCGATCGCCACGACGGGCGACTTCGGGCAGCAAAACGACTGTGGACCGGCCATCGCGGCCGGGCAGTCGTGCGAGATCAACGTGACGATGGACCCAACCGGCGCTGGCAGCCGGCTCGGGACCCTGACGGTGTCGGGCGATGCGGTTCCGGTCGTCGTCCCGCTCAAAGGCGACGCGACGGCGAGTTCGAATCTTGCGCTCAACACCACACCGACCGCGAGTGGCTCGCAGGACGGCTACCCACCGATCAACGCAACCGACGGCAATACCGGCAGCTATTGGGAGAGCACGAACCATGCTTTCCCGCAGTCGATCACCATCGACCTCGGCAGCGTGCAGTCGATCAGCCGGCTCGTACTCACCCTGCCGCCAGATGCAGCGTGGACGACACGCACGCAGAACCTGTCGGTGCTCGCGAGCACCGACGGCGCGGCCTACACCAGCGTGCTGCCGAGCGCCGGCTACACGTTCGACCCGACGACCAAGAACACCGTCACGGTGCCACTGGGTTCCGCGCCCGTGCACGCCCGCTACGTGCGGCTGACGGTGAGCGACAACACCGGTTGGCCGGCCGCCCAGTTCTCCGAGATCGAGGTCTTCCCGTAGCAGGGAGTCCGGTGCCGGGCCGGTTTAGGCGTATTCGACCGATTCGATCTAGTCCATTCACTCGAACGTCACGATTTTGCAACAGCTCGTCAATCTATTGCTCCTAGGCGTCGGCATCTGTACCTTCGGTGCAACTCAGCTGGCACGGACGGCGTGCACCCGTCCGTGCCAACCGGGTTCGAACGCAAGGTCGCCGTTGTTGTCGGTGCCTGCGTGACTGCCGCGGCGAGCGACGCCCCGGACCGACTTTCCAGGAGGAACGTTCGATGAAGCACCAGAGATTGATGGCGCTGCTCGCAGTCGCGGCAGTTGTCACCGTGGCCGGCTGCTCAAGCAGCAAGTCCAAAGCGGGTGCGCCAAGTAGCGCTGCACCGAGTACGACTGCCAGCGCTCCCGCAACCTCTACTCCGTCCGCCGCATCCAGTGCACCCGTAGCGGCAAGCACCCCGGCCAGCCCGGCGCCGGCCAGCTCCGCGGCAGCGGACGTCAGCGCTCCGACCACGATCACCGTCAACTGCGAGCCACCGACGACGGCCGCTTCGCAGCGCACGCAGTGGCTCGACGACGTTGCGTCGTTCGAGAAGCTGCACCCGAACATCACGATCAACAGCAAGGACGAAGCGCCTTGCGACGACCCGAACACCTTCTCCGCGAAGCTGGCAAGTGGCCAGGAGGAGAACGTGTTCTACCTCTACCTGACCGACACCCAGCAGGCGATCGACTCGGGCCAGGTGCTCGACATCCAGTCCGACGCCGCGAGCATTCCTGGCCTCTCGGACATCCAGACGTCGGTGTTGGACGTGTTCAAGAAGGGCGGCGCTGACAGCGGCGACCTGTACGGCTTGCCAAAGACGAATTACACCCTCGGCCTCGTGTACAACCGCGCGTTGTTCACGGCCGCGGGCCTTGACCCGAACAGCCCGCCCACCACGTGGGCTGACGTCAACGCTGACGCGAAGAAGATCGCCGCGCTCGGAAATGGCGATGTCGGATACGCCGACTACAGCGCTGGCAACACCGGTGGCTGGCACTTCACGGCGGAGATGTACTCCCAGGGCGGCGACGTCGTCGACTCGACAGGCAAGAAGGCCGACTTCGACAACGCCAAGGGCCTCGCAGTCATCAACAACCTCAAGCAGATGCGCTGGACCGATAACGACATGGGCTCCAAGCAGCTGCTGCAGTACCAAGACACCATCAACATGATGGCGGCCGGCCACCTCGGTATGACGATCGGTGCGCCCGACTACCTGACTAACATGCAGCAGACCGACAAGGCCGACCTCACCAACTTCGGAATGGGCGCGATGCCCGCCGGTGCGAGTGGTAGCGGCACGTTGCTCGGTGGCGACGGCTACATGTTCAACAAGAACGACTCGCCCGACCAGGTGAAGGCAGGCTTGTTGTGGCTGGAGTACGAGAACCTGACCCCAGGTACTGGTCAGTTCAACTACGCCCGCGCCAAGTCGCTCGGCAACCCGGTCGGTCTGCCGGAGCCCGACCTCTTCCAGGGTGCGACGGCTACGACGGACGCGGCTGACAAGGCGGCATCGGCGAACCTGCCGCTGGCCAACTACCAGCCGTACGTCACGGTGACGCCGAACCTGAAGGGCAACGTTGAGCCGCCGGACGCGCAGGCGATCTACAAGGTTCTAGACGGTCTCATGTCGGCCGTGCTGACCAACAAGAGTGCCGATCCGCAGAAGCTACTGGATCAGTACTCAGCGCAGGTGAACCAGGTTCTAGCTCAGAGCTAGGAACCCTGGAGCACGCGGCCGCCGCCGGCCACAGCTCCTTCCGAGCGTAGGGACTGCGCTCGGAAGGAGCTGGTGCTCCGGCACGCGAAATATTCCTTCGCCCCGCAAACAGCGAAATCCTTTCGCCCCAAACCGTTTCGCTCAACAGAAGTCTGGAGTCCGTTCCGTTGGCAGCCATCAGTGTCCCGGCCGCATCGACTGCCCCTTCGGGGTCGGAGCGGATCGTGTCATCGTCGAAGTCGCGGACGCGGCGCAAGGTGCCGCTGCGGGTGCGTGTTCGGGACAATCTCACCGGCTACCTGTTCTTGCTCGGCGCGGTCATCTGTTTCGCGTACTTCTCGTGGTACCCGATCGGCCGCGAGATCGTCATGAGTTTTCAAAAGACCAACTTCGCCGGCAACACGAAGTGGGTTGGAACAGCGAACTTCACCCGCATCAGGCACGATCCAGAGTTCTGGACGGCGTGGCGTTCCACCGTTGAGTTCACGTTGTTCGCGCTCGTGTTCGGCTACGCGGTCCCGTTCATTGTGGCGGTGGTGATCAACGAGCTACGGCACGCACGGTCGTACTTTCGGCTGCTGGTGTACCTACCGGTGATGATGCCGCCCGCAGCGGCGGCGTTCTTGTGGAAGTGGTTCTACGATCCGGGCGACGGGGTGTTCAACACCATCTTGCGAGACCTCCACCTCCCAACGTCGCAGTGGCTCCAATCGACGTCAACCGCTCTCATCTCGCTGGTGTTCTTTTCGACCTGGATCAACATGGGCACCGGAACACTCATCTACCTCGCCTCACTGCAAAGCATCCCGGGTGAGTTGTACGAGGCCGCCGAAGTCGAGGGAGCGGGCGTGTTTCGGCGGATCTGGCACGTCACGATCCCGCAGACGCGGCTGATCCTCTCGCTGCTCTTGATGCTGCAGATCGTGGCCACGATGCAGGTCTTCCTCGAGCCGTTCATCTTGAGTGGTGGTGGTCCGGAAGGTAAGACGACCACGGTCGTCTATCTCATTTACGAGTACGCGTTCCACTTCAACAACTACGGGAGCGCGGCCGCTCTCGGGCTCATCTTGCTTGTCGTGCTGGCGATTTTTGGCGGCGCGTATCTCGCCATCAGCAGTCGCGCAGAGAAGGCCTGACCATGGCAACCGCAGAGCAGTACCACACGAGAACGCTGATCTCACAGGCGCAACTCTCGCGCCGCAAGGGCAAGGTCATCTACTGGACCGTGCTCAGCATCTTCGTTCCTGTTTTCGCGGTGATCTTTGTCTTCCCGTTTTATTGGATGGTGACCGGCGGATTCAAGTCCGCTCAGGAAATCATCCAAGATCCACCGACGTGGTTCCCTCATGGATTCGACTTTCACAATTACGTCGAGGCGTGGCAGCAGCTGCGACTTTCCAGGCTGCTGGTCAATACGACAATTTACGCCGTAGGCGCCCTGGCGTTCCAACTCGTCTTCGGTGTCGCGGCCGCCTACGCGCTGTCGAAGTTGCGCCCGAGGTTCGGCAACGTGATCTTGTTCATGATGCTGGCCACATTGATGATTCCGGCGACCGTTCTGGCCTTGCCGACGTTCCTGACGGCATTTCACATGCCGCTCATCGGCGTCAACCTGACGAACTCGCCGTGGGTGATCTGGCTGCCTTCGGTGGCGAACGGCTTCAACATCTTCTTGCTCAAACGATTCTTCGATTCGATCCCTGACGAGCTCCTGATGGCGGCCTCGATCGACGGCGCCGGCCCGATCCGCGCGTTGTGGTCCGTGGTGCTGCCGATCTCGCGGCCTATCCTTGGTGTGGTTTCCATCTTCGCGGTGGTCGCGGTCTGGAAAGACTTCCTCTGGCCGCTGCTGGTTCTCACCGACCCGACGAAGCAGACCGTCAACGTCGGGTTGTACCAACTGAGCACGGGTGCTGCGCAAAACCTCTTTACCGCAGCACTGGTCATTGCCTCATTGCCAATGATCATTTTCTTCCTGATTTTCCAGCGCAACATCATGTCCGGCCTCACCGCAGGTGGCGTCAAGGGGTGATGTCAGGTAGGTCCGCAATGAGTCCGCAGTGAAGGACGAAACGAATGAAGGGATTGCCACGGTGTCCGAGCTCCACCCGCCTGCCTTGGACCGACAGATCTTGGACGGGCCGAGATGGTGGCCGGGCGCTGCCATTTACCAGGTCTACATACGCAGCTTCGCCGACGGCGACGGTGACGGGACGGGCGACATCGCAGGTGTGCGTTCGCGGTTGCCGTACCTAGCTGACCTCGGAATCGACGCCATCTGGTTCAACCCCTGGTACGTGTCTCCGATGGCCGATGCCGGCTACGACATCGCCGACTACCGCAACATCGAGCCGCTGTTCGGTTCATTGGCCGAGGCCGAAGCCCTTATTGCCGAGGCGCATGCGCTGAACATCAGAGTCATTATCGACGTCGTCCCGAACCACGGATCTGACGCACACGTGTGGTTTCAGGCCGCTCTCGCCGCAGGTCCTGGGTCACCAGAGCGCGACCTCTTTTGGTTTCGGCCCGGTCGCGGTGAGCATGGCGAACTGCCCCCCAACGACTGGAACTCGATCTTCGGTGGGCCGGGCTGGACGCGTATCACCGAGGCCGACGGCAGCCCAGGGAAGTGGTACCTGCATCTGTTTGCGCCCGAGCAGCCCGACTTCAACTGGGGAAATCCTGCCGTACACGCCGAGTTTCTCGACGTGCTGCGCTTCTGGCTCGACCGCGGAGCGGACGGGGTTCGCATCGACTCCGCAGCATTGCTGGCGAAGGATCCGGAGTTGCGCGAAGTCCCGGCCGAGGGTTCGGGGAAGCAGCACCCGTTCATCGACCTCGACGAAGTGCATGAGGTCTATCGCGAATGGCGGCGTCTCACGGACAGCTACCCCGGTGATCGGATCCTGATCGGTGAAGTGTGGTTGCCCGACCGCGAACGGTTCACTCGCTACCTCCGCCCTGACGAGTTGCACACGGCCTTCAACTTCGACTTCCTCGGCTGCGCCTGGGAAGCGGATCGCATTCGCAGCGTGATCGACGAGACCCTCGCCGACCACGCGCCAGTGGGCGCGCCCCCGACGTGGGTGCTGTCGAATCACGACGTCGTGCGTCACGTCACGCGCTACGGCCGCGGCGACACGTCGTTTTCGATGGACAACCGCCGCCTTGGCGAGTTCAGCGACCTCGAACTCGGAACGCGTCGTGCTCGCGCCGCCGCATTGGTCACCATGGCGTTGCCTGGGGCGGTCTACATCTACCAGGGCGAAGAGCTCGGGCTCTGGGAGGTCGAGGACTTGCCGACCGCACTACTGCAAGACCCGATCTGGTCGCGCAGTGGCTACACCGATCGCGGGCGTGACGGTTGCCGGGTGCCGATTCCGTGGGACGGCGATGCGTCGCCGTTCGGATTCGGCCCAGACGGCAGCGATCCATGGCTGCCGCAGCCGGCGGGCTGGAAGACCCTCACCGTCGCGGCGGAGACCGGCGATCCAGAGTCGATGCTCGAGTTGTACCGCGCAGCACTGCACATTCGCCGAGCGATTCCCTCGCTCGGTCCTGGGGCGTTGTCATGGCTGCCGTCGGCTCCGGGCGTCGTGACGTTTGCCCGGGGCGACGACTTCGTGTGCATCGCCAACACGTCGCAAGTGCCGGTCGCGCTACCCAAGCACGACGCGGTGCTACTGGCGAGTGCGCCCATCGAGAATTCCTTGTTGCTCGCTGACGCAGCTGCATGGTTGCGGTGCTGAAGCGCGTGCTGATCACCGGCGCCGGTGGTCGGCTAGGGCGCCATGTACTCGCGATCTGCGCGGATGCGGGTATCGCTACGAAAGCACTCGCGCTGGCGCAGGACGCGACGCCCGCAATCGAGGCCGATGAGGTCTTCATCGGTGACGCCCGCGACGTGTTGCTGGTCAGCAACGCCGTCGCTGACGTTGACGCGGTCGTGCACCTCGCAGCAATTCCGTCTCCCGCCGGCGGCACCGCCGAGGAGGTGTTTGCCGGCAACACTGCCGCGACCTTCACAGTTCTCGAGCAGGCTGCCCGCGCAGGTGTCCGGCGGGCGGTCATCGCGAGCAGCCATTCGGCGACCGGGATGCCGTTCGCGCCAACGAAACGGGTGCCCGCCTATCTCCCGATCGACGAGCAGCTCCCGCTGCAGGTAGAAGATCCTTATGCGCTCTCCAAGCACGTCGACGAACTGACCGCGGCGATGATGTGGTGGCGCCACAGCCTCAGCGTTGTCGCCGTCCGTTTTCCCTTCCTGGGGGACGTCGACGACCGGCTGCCGCGACGGGCGCAACAGTTCGCGACGGATCCCGCGACGGGCGCAGCTGACCTGTGGGGTTACCTCGATTACCGCGACGCCGCCGCAGTTTGTCTCGCCGCGCTAACCCCTCGGCGTCCCGGTTGTCATGTCGTGACTGTCGCGGCGCCCACGACGCTTGCCCCATATCCGACCGAGCAGTTGCTCGACGCCTTCTTGCCACATGTGCCGCGCCGCACCCGGTTCCCTGGTCGCACTGCACCCTTTGACGTCTCCCGTGCTCGCGAGCTCTTCGGCTTCGACCCTCGCCACATCTGGCCGGTCGGTGCGCGCGATCTCGACGAGGCGTCGGCATGACCACAATGTCGGCATGACCACAATGTCGCTATGAACACTGCTGTGAATGAGTCGCCGTGGGTTGACCGCGACGCCCTGCGCATCACCGCCGTTCGTGCCGTCGTCACGGCGCCTGAGGGCATCCCGCTGGTGGTAGTGAAAGTCGAGACATCGGACGACGGGTTGTACGGGCTTGGGTGCGCGACCTTCACGCAGCGTTGGCAAGCGGTCGTCGCCGCGGTCGAGCAGGGTGTCGCGCCGCTGGTGATCGGCCGTCACCCGGCCGACATCGAAGACCTCACCCGAGCCGTGTATTACTCGTCGTACTGGCGAAACGGTCCGGTGCTGAACAACGCACTGTCAGGTCTCGACATGGCGTTGTGGGACATCGCAGGCAAGCGCCATGGCGTGCCGGTCTATGAGTTACTCGGCGGCCGCGTGCGCGCCGCAGCACTCACCTACTTGCACGCCGCCGGCGCCACGGTGCAAGACACGATCGAGCACGCGGCCGCCATCGTCGCGCGAGGGTGGACGCACGTCCGGCTGCAGACCGGCCAGCCGGGGCTCGGCACCTACGGCGCGCCGGGGTCCGCGAACGCCTACCCGAATGCGCCGTATCCGGACGGCTGGAACGTCGTGCATTACCTGCGCACGACGCCGGAGCTGTTCGCACAGGCCCGCCGCGAGCTCGGCGCTGAGGTCGAACTCGTGCATGACGTCCATAGCCGGCTGACGCCCACGCAGGCCGTGCTGCTCGCCCGGCGGCTGGAGGAGCACCGGCTGTTCTTCCTCGAGGACGTCGTCGCGCCCGAGCATTACGACCGGCTGGCAGAGGTGCGGGCGGCCTCACCCGTACCGATCGCCGTCGGCGAGCTCTTGTCGTCCGTCGGCGAGGCGGCGGCACTGGTGCGCGAGCACGCCATCGACTATCTGCGCGTCCACGTGTCGGCTGTCGGCGGACTTACGCCCGCACGCAAGCTGGCCGCGATGTGCGAGCTGGTCGGCGTCCAGACGGCTTGGCACGCGCCTGGCGACGTCTCGCCGATCGGGGCGGCGGCGAACGTGGCGCTCGACGTGACGTCGCATGCCTTCGGCATCCAGGAGGCCCACAACTTCGCAGACGCCGCTCTTGAGGTGTTCCCGGGCACATTGACCGCGGTCGCCGGCTACCTCACCCCATCGCCGGCACCCGGCTGGGGCGTCGACCTCGACGAGGAGGCGGCCAGCCGGTTCCCACCCGGAGCGCCTGCGTACGGAGGTTCGGCCTTCGTGGTGCGGGCGCCCGACGGCGCGCTGCGCGCTCCATAACCTGGCGCTGCGCGCTCCGTAGCCACCGCGCCGCGCTCGTAACCGCCGCGCCGCGAACCAATTGGGTGATCCGAGCGTCGGATCGGGTAGAAGCAGTGCAGGTGTGCGCCCGGATTATCGCCAATTTTCGCTTCGCTGAGCGTGACGTCAGGAACATCAACCGTCCTGAAGCGTTGTAAGAAGAGCACGAACCCTATGAAGGAGACAGCCATCACTACGCGTGACCGCCAGCGGACAGCGAACCAGCCCATCACCAGCGACCCGAAGGTTGCTCATGATGAGGCCGAGCTCGCGCTGGACGCCGGCACCATAGATGATCTTGAAACACATACTGTTGCTCTTGAGACTGACGCTGTCGAGACCAGCGTTATCGAGACCAGCGTCATCGAGACCGAAGAGCCGGATCTGGACGCCGACGAGCCAGGCGTATCGGCCGACCCGGTCCGCAACTACCTCAACGAAATCGGCCGGACGGCGCTGCTTGACGCAGCCCAGGAAGTCGAGCTGTCGAAGCGGATCGAGGCCGGCGTCTACGCCGAGCACAAGCTCGCCGGAAAGCTCACGGCGCGGCAGCGGCGTGACCTGGAGGCGATTGCCGCCGACGGCGCGCTCGCGAAGGCGCACATGCTCGAAGCGAACCTGCGCCTGGTCGTGTCGGTCGCGAAGCGCTACTCCAACCGCGGCATGTCGTTCCTCGACGTCGTCCAGGAAGGCAACCTCGGCCTGATTCGCGCTGTCGAGAAGTTCGACTACACCAAGGGCTACAAGTTCTCGACGTACGCCATGTGGTGGATCCGGCAGGCCATTACCCGCGCGCTGGCCGACCAGGCTCGCACGATCCGGCTGCCTGTCCACGTTGTCGAGCAGCTCAACAAGCTCGGCAGGCTGCAGCGTGACATGCACCAGCGATTTGGCCGCGAGCCCACTCCCGAGGAGTTGGCAACCGAGCTCGATCGCACTCCTGAGCAAATCGAGGAGATGCTGCGCAACGCTCGGCAGCCGGTCAGTCTCGACAACCCGGTCGGCGACGACGAAGACACCAGGCTTGGTGACCTCATCGAGGACTTCGAGGCGCCGGCGGCGTCTGACGCGTTGGAGTACCAGACCATGATCGAGACGGTGCACCGTGCACTTGCCGGTCTCGAGCCGCGAGAGGCGCGGGTGCTAGCGCTGCGCTTCGGGCTCGCCGAGGGTCGGCCGCACACGCTCGACGAGATCGGCCGTGACGTTGGCCTGACTCGTGAGCGGATCCGGCAGATCGAGAAGGAGGCGCTCGCGAAACTGCGGGAGCCCGACCGGCCAGACTCGCTGCTCGACTGGGCCAGCTGATCTGATATCCAGCTGATCTGATATTCACTGGGGTATGAGCGAACTTGTAGAGCCGCTGCCGCCAGGTGGTCGCGCCCAGCTTGAATCCGCCGTGGCTGAAGGCGCAGTCCCGGCAATTCCCGGGGCGCCGCCTGTCAGCACGTCGGTTCCGGTGCCGGCCGAACCACTCGGCAAGCTGCTCCCTGGCGTGCAGCTGGCGCAACGCCCGCGGCATCGCGGCGATACGTTCGGCTGGCCGGCCAATGCTGCGCCCGGCAAGCCCGAAGGCGAAGTCGACACCCGGCCATGAAGTACGATCGCACCCATGTCTGACCCGCCTGCGGACGACCTCGGAGTCGATGAGCACTTCGGTCACATCAAGGGCCGGCCGGTGTCGTGGGTCGTGGTGTTCCTCGTATGCGCCGGGTTCCTGGTGGCTGGCATCGGTCTGATAGCCGCGATCCCTGTCGTGTTCTGGATCGGCGCCGGGGTGGTTGCGGCCGGCACCATCCTCGGCGGCGTCACGCACGCGATGGCTGACGTCACATCTCAGGTCGACACAACAGGGACAGTCGTCGACAGCGAAGCGGTGCGTTAACTGAGTTCCGCTCGGCTGCGGGCGGCGATTGTGCTTGGCCGCGTCGCCGGCGGCCTTTCGAAGTCCCTGGGCCGCGGTGACGGCGTGGCGATCGGCGGCCGCGTTGTGGTGGTGGCGTGTCCCAACGCATTCCGCCTGCTCGTCGATGGCCGTCGCGTCGTCTTCGTCTCCGCCACGAACGGCAAGACCACGACGACCAAGTTGCTCGCCGCCGCGTTGCGCGCAGCCGGACCTGTGGTGACGAACGCGTCAGGCGCGAACATGCCGGCCGGAATTGTCGCTGCGCTGGCTCGCCCGCCGGTCGGCGTCCGGGCTGATGCACTCGCCGTACTCGAAGCCGATGAGACCTACCTGCCTGGCCTACTGCCGCACACCGAAAAGCCGTTGCTCGTCCTGGGCAACCTGACTCGCGACCAACTCGACCGGGTCGGTGAGGTGGCGATGGTCGCGCGGCGGTGGCGCACTGTTTTCGCTGCCACCAAAGGACTTTCGGCGGTCGCCAACGCTGACGATCCGCATGTCGTGTGGGCGGCGAGCGTGATCCCGGATGTCACTTGGGTATCGGTGGGCCAGCGCTGGACGGCGGACTCCGCGGTGTGTCCCGCGTGCGGGTCGATCCTGCAACGTGACAGCGCCGGACACTGGAGTTGCACGTGCGGCTTCCGGCGGCCCGAAGTCAGTTGGTCGGTGGAGTCGGGCGAACTCGT
>DATCDK010000132.1:0-9350 GCA_036510735.1 Acidothermaceae bacterium
CAGCGACACCCACAACAAGCCGAGGCCAAACTGAGCACCGGCTTGCGAGTAGGTCGCGACTCCCGAGGGGTCGTCATCTGAGGCACCGGTGACCAAGCCCGGGCCCATGGCCGTCAGGTAGCCCCGCCACCCTTGGGAAGCGCCTGCCTTCGTCAGGTCGACGTCAGATTGGAGCGCTTTGCCGTGAGATTGCCGCGGTTTGGACGCGCGCTGCTTGCTGGATTGGCGCGCTTTGCTCTGGGCACCCGAACGGGGCGGCGTCGGGGTTCGGGCCACGCCAATCATGTGCCCGCCGACGACGAAAACAAACGTCTTGGCAGGTGCACATAGTCACAGATTTCCCATGGTTACAAGCCTCTGGCGATGGGCACAACCAGCACCAGTCGCTTGCCGCTCCCGTCGGCGGGCGCACCTCAGGGAGGCATTCCGATGATCGTCCTCGGCATCGTGTTGCTCATCGTCGGCATCGTCTTCGGCGTGAGCATTCTCTACACGTTGGGCATCGTGCTCGTCGTTGTTGGCGCTGTGCTCTACCTACTCGGATCGATGGGCCACGCCGTTGGTGGACGCAATCACTACTGGTAGCAATCGCTAGCCAGTAAGGAAATTGCCTGGCGTGCCCACCACGAAATGTGAGGAGTCGACATGCGTCTCGCAGCCGTTATCGTCGTCGCCTGGCTAATCATCGGTGTCGTCGCCACCGTGCAGCGCGGGTACCTGAAGAGCAACAACGCGACCTGTGCCCGCACGGGTACGGTCGCCGGCACCATCGTCGTCGGCCCACTGAACTACGTCGGCGTCAATCCGAAAATCACCTGCCACGTTCCAAAGCCGTCGACCTGATTCGCACCCATGGCTGGTGTTTATCCGTCGAGGTGGCGGGAACGTATCGGCTCGAAGGTTTCTGGGACAATCTTCAACTCAGATCAGGAGAGTTTCATCATGTTGCTCGTCGTCGCCATCATCTTGTTGCTTCTCTTTGGTGGTCTCGGTTTCATTGCGCACATCTTGTGGTTCGGCTTGATCTTGGCGGTCATCATCCTCGTGGCTCACATGCTGACCGGCAGCCGCGCATAGGTTTCAGGGGACCGCGGGGGAGCCTCCTGGGCACCGGAGAACTCCACCCCCACCATCAGGCCGACGCTCCCAGAGCGCCGGCCTGATTGGCTGTTGCGCCCAGGACTGTTCAACTCGCCAACGGGCGGCTACCTTCTGCTCATGGAGCAGGCCGAGGTGGTCGCTTTTCCCGCTCGTGGCGAGGTTTTCCTCGACCACCGCGGTGAGGCGCGCGCCTTGCGGCTGGCCTGGCACACCGAGGCGGACGTCGTGGTGTTGAGCCTCTGGCAAGCCGACCGCTGCTCGGGAACCTTCCGCCTTGCGCTCGAGGACGTGCCGAGGTTCGTGGCAGCACTCGTTGAGGGCCTTGGAGCAGCTGCGAACTTGCCGGCCGCTCAGGCGGCTCGTCTTCGGATGAACCGAACTGTGGAGCCGGCGAGCGCGACCGCTAGCTGACCTAGACAGCGCAGGCGTCACCTTCGCAGGCGGCGTCGCCGCTCGCTGTGACCATTGTCAACGGATTCGCCTCGGCATATGCCGTGCGCAATGTCTGAAGCAGGACGTCGGGTGGTTGAGCTCCGGATACTCCGTAGTGGCCATCGACGACGAAGAACGGAACGCCGGAAATCCCATACGCAGCAGCCTGTTGCTCATCGGCAATCACGTCGGTTGCGTATTGGCCGGAGGTCAGCACGGTCTTCACGTCGGTCTCGTCGAGGCCGGCGTCGACCGCGAGGCGGGTCAACGTTTCGGCGTCGCCGACCGGCTCGTTCTCCGTGAAATAGCCGCGCATGAAGCGCTCCTTCACGGCGTCCTGAACGCCCTTCTCGCCGGCGAGATGAATCAGCCGATGAGCGTCGAAGGTGTTTCCACCGCGCGCAGTGTCGAGGTGAAACTCCAGACCCTCGGCTGCGGCCATGCCGGTCAACCTCGCGTTGGCGGCCAGCGCCTGAGCGCGGGACATGCCGTACTTGTCAGCCAACCCCTGCACGGCGTCGCCCTCGCGAACCGCTGGTGCGTCGGGGTCGAGCTCGAAGCTGCGCCAGTGCACCTCGACGTCCGCCCGATGTTCGAACTGCGCCAGGGCCGTCTCGAAGCGCCGCTTCCCGACGTAACACCAAGGGCAGACGACGTCCGACCAGATTTCGACTTTCATGACGCTCCTCAGTAGCGACTACTAAGGGCGACAACAGGCTCGGAGGCTGCGTTGTTCCGGTCCGGTTAGTGGCGGCCGCGGGTGCCGTGCTGGCGACCGGCCCGTCGGATTTCGCGGATCGCGGATGCCTGCCACCCGCGCATACTCCGGCCGCGGACTCGATACGGGTCAGGATGCTTGCGCGCCGGCTGCTGCGGGCGATTACGGGCGACCATCACGATCGTGGCGATGATCGCGGTCGCCACGAGGCAACCGATCACGATCGCGACGATGGTGATGATGTGCGCGGCCATGCCGCTCACTCTGGCACGCCCATCGGGCACAGGATGTGCGATCACTGCCCCTTGCGGGCGCAATCGCACACGCTGTGGGCGGCCTAGCGGAAGACGATCGTTTTGTGGCCGTCGACCAGCACGCGATGCTCGAGATGCCACCGCACCGCACGGGCTAACGCCAGGCACTCGACGTCCCGCCCTATTGAGGTCAGGTTCGGGGCGTCGTCGCCGTGATCGACGCGGGCCACTTCTTGCTCGATGATCGGTCCCTCGTCGAGGTTCGCCGTCACGTAATGCGCGGTCGCGCCGATCAGCTTCACGCCGCGATCATGCGCCTGGTGATACGGCTTCGCGCCCTTGAAGCTCGGCAAGAACGAGTGATGGATGTTGATGATCCGGCCGGGCAATTGCTCGCACACACGCGCCGAAAGTATCTGCATGTAGCGGGCCAGAATCACTAGCTCGACGTGGTTTTCGGCGACGATGTCGAGGAGCCGCTGCTCTGCGTCGTCCCGGCTCTGCGGTGTTATAGGCACGTAGTAGTAAGGGATTTCGTACGAGTTCGCGAGCGACTCGAAGTCGCGGTGGTTGGAGATGATGCCGGCGATGTCGGCGGGCAGTGAGCCGATTCGCCAGCGGTAGAGCAGGTCGTTGAGGCAGTGGCCTTGCTGCGACACCATGATGATGATGCGCGCGCGGGCGGCTTCGCCGTCGATGTGCCAGTCCATCGAGAAGCTTTCCCCGACGCGCGCGAAGGCGGCGCGGAGGTCGTCAAGGTCGAGCTGTCGATTGTTCGACTCGAGGTGGACCCGCATGAAGAAGCGCCCGGTGTCGCGATCGCCGAACTGCTGGCTGTCGAGAATGTTGCAGTCGTGTTCGGCGAGGAAGCCGGTGACAGCGTGCACAATTCCGACCCGGTCGGGGCACGACAGCGTGAGGATGAAGCCGTCCACGAAGCGGCCTCCTCCTAGGTCTGGATTCTCAGGCAGAATAGTGCCTGAGGCCACACGCTCGAGCTGCGGCCGACGACGAACGGGGACCGCGTGATCTTCAAAGCTGTCGAGGATGGCCGGCCCTACCCGGCGCACGACCTGCTGCTGCGCGACTGGGCGGAGGTGCCGCCGCGGCAGGTTCGGCTCGACCAGCTGATCACGACCAAGAAGGTGCTCGCGCTTGACGTCCTGCTCGACGACGACTCGACCTTCTACGGCGACCTGTTTCCACACGTCGTTCAGTGGCAGAACGAGCTCTATCTCGAGGACGGCCTGCACCGGGCATTACGGGCCGCGCTCCAGCAGCGAACCGCACTGCACGCGCGGGTTTTGAACCTCGACGCCCCGGGCGGCGCTGACATCGTGCTGTCCTCAGGTGAGGATGCCGGGCTCGCCGGTGCCGATCGAGGCAGCGACCGGTGACCGAGTCAATCCCCGAGCAGACAGGCGACGACACGGACGCCGGGTGGGGTGACGAGTCCGCCGAAGAAAAGGCCAAGCGGGACGCCGATTGGTACCAGCGCGAGACGCCGCCGCACCACGGCGACTAAGGGCGCCAGCCACCCGCCGTCCCGCCCTGCTCGGGGGCGTTGGTCTCCACCGGTCGTTCTTGCGGCCGTAGAGCGCCAATGGTCCTCGAACCGCGCCGAACCGAACCGAACCGCGCCGGTTACGCGGGGGTCGGGGCTGACTCAGCGGTGCAGAACATGCAGCGGGTGGCCTCCGTGGGGATGCTGCTCAGGCACTCGGGGCAGTCGCGAGTCGGCGCGTCCGGCTCCGGCTGCTTCGCGTACCGATCAAGCAGCTTGCCGAAGGGCACGACGACCAAGTAGTAGATGACCGCGGCCATGATGATGAACGCGATCACGGCGTTGATGAAGTCGCCGTAAGCGAACACGCTGTTGTGGACCGTGAAGGTACGGCCGCCGAAAGCTCCCTTGCCGCCGATGATTCCGACGAGCGGGGTGATGAAGTCCTTCACGAGGGCGGTCACCAGGGCGGCGAATGCGGCGCCGATGACGAACGCGACGGCCAGATCGACCAGGTTGCCGCGCAGCAGGAACTTCTTGAAGCCTGACACTGTGTTCTCCCTCTGTAGGGGGTGTGGCTGTCGGGGGTCTCGGGTCCGGACCGCCGTCTGAACCCCTAGGGGATCGAAGCGGCACCGGAACATAGCGCGCGAAGCCGACTTTCCACTACCCCACCACCACGGCGGACAGCCGCGACGTCACCTGGGCCTGGGCGAGAAGCCTTGCTTGCAGCGGACTGGTGGCGAGTAGAACGAGCGCTCCGTCGACACCGACGCCGGCGTCGACCTGCGATCCGCCTGGTGACGCCGATGCGATCGGGATCGCGATCACCATCACGTCCGCCGCGACGACGGTCGCCCCGGCAACCAACGAGCCGGAGCCCGTGTCGGCAGGCCCCGCGTCGCCGACGGCAGTACTTGCAGCCAGGACGTCGATTCGCTGGCCTGGCTGCAACAGCTGCGCGGCCTGCGAATCGGCGAGCCGGACCGGCGCGGAGACGACGCCGGGAGCGGGCCGGCTCAAGACTCCATCAGTGAGCCGGACGTCAGTCAGCGGCTCCCCGCGTCGCAGTGGTCCGGATAGCTGGCTGCCGAGAACTGCGGCCAGGTCGGTGGTCGCGCCCGCAGGAACGGTGGCCGGTGGAAGCGCGATCGTGCGCAGGTCTGCTGCCGTGAGTACGGCACCCGCGGGGAGGTCGCGAGCAGCAGCCACGATCGCGGTCGTCGGTGCGGGCTTGGGCGACAGTCGCGCGACGACGATCGCGACCCCGATGACGATCAGCACCGCGCGTAAGAGCCGGTGGTAGCGCCGCACCCCGATGCGAATCTCGCGCCAGAGTTGGTCGCCGCCGCGCTGCTTAGTGCGGGACGACGGCGCATCGCGAAGGGGAGGCGGCGCCGCTCGAAAAGGCACCCACGGCAAACCCGCGCCGCCGCGCCGGGTCACGGCAAGGCGAAGGGCAGCGGCTGGCCGTCGAGCGCGTGAGAGCAATCGCAGGTGCGTTCGGTCGGCAACGCCCCGATCACACCGGACAGCAGCGACCGGAGCCGAGAGATGCTCGAGGCAAACGCGGCCAGCACCTCTTGGTGACTCACGCCCTGACCGGCTTCGACTCCTGCGTCGAGGTCGGTCACTACGGCGATCGAGGTGTAACAGAGAGCCAACTCACGGGCCAGCACCGCCTCGGGGTGCCCGGTCATGCCGACCACGGACCAGCCCTGAGCGCTGTGATGCAACGACTCAGCCCGGCTCGAGAACCGCGGACCCTGGATCACGACCAATGTGCCGCCGTCATGCGGCTCCCACGATTGCGCCTTCGCCACCTCGACGACAGCCGCGCGGCCGTGAGGGCAGTACGGGTCGGCGAAACCGACGTGGACGACAGGCCCGACCGTGTCGTAGTAGGTGAACTCGCGCCCCCACGTGCGGTCGACGATCTGGTCGGGCACGACAAGGCTGCCCGGCCCGAGCTCGGTGCGCAGCGACCCGACCGCGCAAGGCGCAAGCACTTGCCGGACGCCGACCGAACGCAACGCCCACAAGTTCGCGCGATAAGGAACCCGGTGCGGCGGGTAGCGATGGTCGCGCCCGTGGCGCGGGATGAACGCGACGGGCCGACCCTCGACCTGCCCTGTGACCACCGGCTCGCTCGGATGGCCGTACGGGGTCTCGACCGGCACGCTCACGGGGTCGTCGACGAACTCGTAAAACCCCGAGCCGCCGATCACGCCGATGGGCGACGAAAAGTCATCGTTCATGCGCAGACCCTAGGTGACCAGGTCGCGCCATGAGCAAGGGCGCAAGCAGATGGTGGACGGCGATTGCTGGCCTGTGGACGAAACGCTCAGGTGGTAGCGGGCGCCTTCGGGGTGCTCGACTTCGTGCCCTTCGTGCTCGGGGTCGCGCTGGGCTTTGCCGAGCCGCCGGAGTCGCTCGGCTTCGCCGAGCCGCCGGAGTCGCTGGACTTGCGTTCGGCTGCGGGCTTGCTCGCGGAGCTACCCGAATCCGCCGAGCCCGAGCCCGAACCCGAACCCGAGTCCGATCCCGAGCTTGAACCCGAGCCCGAATCCGACGTTGACGAGGAAGCAGACCCCGACCCCCCGGCGTCCACCCCTACCCGTTCCGAACGGGCTTTTGAATCGCTTCGACTGTCGGTGCGGTAGAAGCCCGAGCCCTTGAAGACGACGCCGACCGAGGAGAAGACCTTGCGCAGCTTGCCGCCGCAGGTCGGGCACACCGTGAGGGCGTCGTCGGTGAACTTCTGGACGGCCTCGAGCGGCGTGCTGCACTCGGTGCACACGTATTGATACGTCGGCACGACTCAGACCTCCGCTAGCACTCTCGACCCCTGATTGCTAATGATGAGGCATCAATGACCGGCCTACAAATTTCCCGCGCCGCTTTGTCGCCGGCGTCTGCCACCGTGGTGGCCATGTCGGTAGACGTGCGACCTGCGACGGCGGACAGGTGGGACGCCATCGCGGCGTTGTTCGGACGGCGGCGTGGTGGCGCTTCGTCGTGCTGGTGTCAGGTCTTCGTGGGTGCGGCGGCGGCCGCTTCAGATAAGCGCGACGCGTTGCAGGAAGAGATCACGCACGCCCTCGTGGCGCCCGGACTCATCGCCTACGTCGATGATCATCCGGTCGGCTGGACAAGGGTCGGTCCTCGATCGACGCTTCCGGGAGTGCTCGGCAACCTGGCGCTCGCGAGACTGCTGGCTGACGATGACGGAGCCTGGTGGGTTACCTGCTTCAAGGTCGACAGTCGTCATCGGCGAACGGGTGTCGGAGCGGCCCTCTTGCGCGGGGCAGTTGAGCACGCGCGCGAGCACGGCGCGAAAGCAGTCGAAGGTCACCCCGTCGACGTGGCATCGCTCAAAGCCGCGCGCGTCAGTGGCTCCGCCATCTACACCGGGACCGTCGCGATGTTCACCGCCGCTGGCTTCACCGAAGTCGCCCGCACTTACCCGACGCGCCCAGTCATGCGCCTCGAGCTAGGGCACCCCGACCACAAGCACTAGCGACCCGGCGCGCGATCGACCGGCTCGTAGGAACCGGCGCCCGCTCCCACGTTGAGCACCGTGCGGGTACGCCCCACCGACCTGCCCGTAGTCGGCATCACCCGCGCTGCCGTCGTCCGATCGAAGATTCACGGCGGCAGGCTATCTGCGCGCGTATCGAACCAGCACAATCCCCAAGGTGGACGACGAGCGCGCCGCACCGGGCCGGCGATGCGCTGCGTGGTGGTCCGGGGTTGCTCGACCCGAGCCACCCCGACCTCGACGCGTCGCTGCACGACGAGGCCGCGTCGAAGATCCGGCAGGCCCTTGAGGGAGTTGCTGGCCAGGCGTAGCGTCCGAGGCTCATGTCCGCCGCAACCCGGAGGTCAACCCATGGCTGAGTCCGTCATCTTGGAGTTCAAAGGCGCCGGAAAGAACGAGTACGAGCAGGTCAACAAGATCCTCGGGATCGACCTGGCGACCGGTGAGGGTGACTGGCCGCCCCCGTTGCTGAACCACACCGGTGCGATCACGGCAGACGGTGACCTCGTCGTGTACGAGATCTGGGAGTCGAAGGCGGCGCAAGAGGCGTTCATGGCTCGACTCGGGCCCGCCCTGCAGGAGGTCGGCATTGCCCCGCCGGTTCGCCTCGAGTGGTTCGACGTCGTCGGGCACTACCACACGCACTCGCACTGACCTGGCCCGCATTTTCGGCCGACTGAAGGAATTCGGGGCACTTTCCGCGCTGGTTCGATGCCCCGAATTCCTTCACTCGGCGCCGTGCTGAAACCATGCAGGAGTGCCTGCTGACGCCATTCCACCGCTGACGACGCACACCGCGTTCACGCAGTGGGAGTTCGCGCCGGTCGTGACGGCCGGCGTCATCGTCGTCGTAGTTATGTACCTGATCGGCGTGGTGGTGGTGAGACGCCGCCATCCGTTGGGGCCGTGGCCCATCCGCTGGACCGTCTCATTCCTGGCCGGCAACGCCGTCATCGTGATCGCGACGCAGAGCAGCCTCGGCGCCTACGACGACGTGTTGTTCTGGATCCACATGGTGCAGCACGTGTTGCTGCTTATGGTCGCGCCGCCACTGCTGTTGCTCGGCCGCCCCGTCACGCTGCTGCTCCATGCGACCCGCAATCCGGTGCACACGACAGTCAAGCGCATCGTGCGGTCCGCGCCTGTCAACGTGGTCACGTTTCCGCTGCTCGGCGTCCTGCTGTATATCGCGACCGTCGTCGGCACCCACCTGACCGGCTTCATGAACGTCACGCTTCAACACCCCGTCGCGCATGACCTCGAGCACGTGCTCTACCTGGTCGTCGGCTACTTGTACTTCCTGCCGCTGATCGGACGGGAACCGATCCGGTGGCGCCTGTCGTTTACCACGCGGTTGTTCCTGCTCGTACTCGCGATGCCGGTCGACACGTTCACCGGTGTGGTGCTGACCCAAACGAACCACGAACTGTTTCCTGCCTATGCCGGACGTCGAAACTGGGGGCCCAGTTTGGTAGCGGACCTCCATGCCGGTGGCGCCGTGATGTGGATCGGCGGCGACTTCGTGATGCTGGTCATGGTGCTGATTCTTTTTGCCGGCGCGGCCCGCTCGCGTCGTCCGCTCGACGGCGGTGCGTGGGTCGAGTCGGCGCGTCAGAATTCCCTCGCCGGAGGCACGTTGGCTGGGGTGACTTCGCAGGCATTGGACGACGACGAGGCTCAGCTCGCGGCGTACAACACGTATCTGCAAACGCTCGGGGGCGACTCCCACCTACAGTCGCGCGGGGGAGACTCCCACCTACAGTCGCGCGGGGGAGACTCCCACCTACAGTCGCGCGGGGG